>JACQTJ010000125.1 GCA_016210855.1 Acidobacteriota bacterium
CGGGCCACATGCCAGAACCCCGGCCGGTACTCGGGAGACGATTTCTGCAGGCTGGCCAGACCCAGCTGGTAGTTGATCCAGGCGTCGTCGGGGGTGTGCCCGAGCAAGATGGCGTACTCGCGGGCGGCGGTGTCGTAATCCTTCTTCCGCCAAGCCCCGAAGGCCAGCACCTTGTGGAAGGAAGCCTCCTGCTGTGCCTTCTGTTCTTCGAACTGCTTGCGTTGCGCGGGGTCGGCGGGCGGCGGCACCTGGCTGTAGAGCTGCTGGTGCAGCTCCAGGGCTTGCTGGGCCCGCTCCGCGGCCCGGGCGGCCAGGACATCCGCCTCCGGCGTCCCGTTGCGGAACGACTGCAGGAAGCTAAAGGTGTAGAGGACGAGCATCTGGTAGTACGAGCCGTCAATCTGGGTGTCGTTGTATTGGGACTGCTTGTAGAGGCTGGTCACCTGGGCCCGGTCCATGGCCAGGAAGCCGTCCACGGCTTCGATCACCTTGGCGTGCTGCTGCAAGCGGAAGGCCGCCTGGGCCTGGCTCGGGTAGACGAAGGCCCGCAGCACCGACTGCGGATACTTCTTCAGGAAGGCCTCGATCGTTTGCAGCTGCTCGCTGGGGTTCTGGGCGCGGGTCGTGTCCACGTAGGCGTTGTACTCTTCCACCCCGTAGGGCGATCGCTGCGCCTGCGCCGGTCCGGCGTTCCCCAACAGCACGCTCAGTCCCAGCAACCCCAGTAAAATCCTGCGTCCGCTCATTCTCCGTCCTTGACCTCCTCGCCGCTCTGCTTTGATCGAGCCCGGAAGGGAGCCTGGAATCAAACCCTGATTATAGGCAGCTTCGGACCCCCTCCGCAAGCGCCTTTTTGCCGGCGAGCTCCTTTCCGCCCTCTCCGCCTGCCTGCTATGATGACGGCGGGAAGAAAACCGTTATCCGGGAGTTCCGCATGAACCCTGCCCCCGAAACCCGCCTGGCCATTGTGACCGGGGCCAGCCGCGGCATCGGCTACGCCGTCGCCACGGAGCTGGGCCGGCGGGGGTACCGTCTGGCCTTGCTGGCCCGCCGGAAGCCGCCCCTGGAGGAAGCTGCACAGCGGCTCGCTTCCTCGGGTGCGGTCGTGGACACCTACCCCTGCGACGTCCAGGACGCCGCCCAGGTCCGCGCCACCTTCAAACAAATCCTCGACCGGGCTGGTCGGGTGGATGTCCTCGTCAACAACGCCGGCGTCGGCACCTTCGCCCCCGTCCACCAGATCTCCGACGCCGACTGGGACTCGACCCTGAACACCAACCTGCGCGGGGTCTTCTATTGCTCGAAGGCCGTCATCCCCCGCATGATCGAGCAGCGCCTCGGCCACATCATCAACATCAGCTCGCTCGCCGGCAAGAACCCGCTCCCCGGCGGCAGCGCCTACTGCGCCTCCAAGTGGGGCCTCATGGGCCTGACCTACTCGATGGCGGAAGACCTGCGCGAGTACGGCATCCGGGTCAGCGTCGTCTGCCCCGGCAGTGTCCAGACCGAATTCACCCCCCACCGGGGGAAGGACGCCGCCCGGATGCTGCAGCCCACCGACGTCGCTCGCGTCGTGGGCTGGCTGCTCGAGCAGGAGCCGCAGAGTTTCGTGAGCGAAGTCCTTCTGCGCCCCACCCAGAAACCTTAGCTCTGTCCACCTAGGTCAGAACGACCGACAAGCAGCTTCCTCGGAATGACAGGTAGGGGAGCGTTAATTGTCATTCCGAGCGGAGCGAGGAATCTGCTTTGTCCCCGGGCCCCCGCTGGCGCCGCTCCGCCTCCGCCCTCACGTACTCCCGCAGCGTCGCCGTCATGCGGTGGTCGGTTGCCAAAAGCTGTAGGTCGGCGGTCCTGAGCTCCGCCAAGAACCCCAAGGCCAATCCGAGCGGGGTCAGCGGGTGCCGCACCAGTTGCACGCGGATGTCGTAGCACAGCGACCACTTGGGGTGGCGGGCAATCTGCTCCACCACCGACTCGTTCAGCTCGTCCCGCCGCAGAACGCTGATGAGCGCCCCTTCGGTCAGGAAGGGGTTGTCGAGGGCCACCGGGATCACCGGCTCGTTGCCTTCCAGCAGCAGCCCCGCCACCACCCGTGCCGTGCCCCGCCGCCCCAGGGTGATTTGTTGGCCCAGGGGGAGTTGCTGCAACCGATTCAAGATCTGGTCTTCCGCCAGGCGCTTGATCTCTGCGGGCACTGCCGGCTGCAGGCTCACCGTCACCAGGTCGAACAGGTAGAGAAACTTGAGCAGCCTCATCGACACCAGCCGGGGGGTGTGTGGGTTGAGCACCAGGGCTTTCTTTACGCGCTGGCTGGAGACGAGCTGCTCGTTCTTGGCGATGGCCTCGAGCAACTCCGGCGGCAGGTCCTTGCGGGCCAGCAGTGTGAGCAGATGCTCTTCGCTCAGGAAGGGATTCTGGAGCAGAGCCTCGAGCACCTCCAAGGCCGGGTCGTGCACGAGCAGCGTGAGCTCGCCCGGCCCGGCCCGCCGGGCTCGACCCACGCGCTCCTCGAGACTCTCCGTCATGGCTGCGCCGCCCGGCCCGGCTGCTCCTCGAGCCACAGCCGCTGCGCCAGCCGCACCGCCCCTTCGGCCGGGCTGGCCTCGAGCGGCTCCACCCGCGCTCGCGGCGCCGCCGCCCGGACTTGCTTCTGCACCTCAAGCCGTATCTCTTCAGCCTCGGCGAAGACACCTCCCGTGGTCGCCACCCGCACGTCCGTGTCCAGCAGGCCGAGCTGCCGCAGCACGTCCACCGCCAGCCCGGCCAGAGCCCCACCCGCTTCTTCCAGAATTCCCCGCGCCACGGCGTCGCCCGCCCGCGCCGCCGCCACCACCCCGGGCACCAGGGCCGCTAGCTCCGCGGCCGATTCCGCGCCGACTTTGGCCTCTAGATCCTCGACCCGGCTCGCCTCGAGCCCGGTGAACAGGCTCTCGCACAGGCGGGTGGCCGGTCCCCGGCCGTCTTGCGCTCGCCGCACCGCCTCCACCGCTCGCCGGCCGATGTCGAACCCGCTCCCCGCGTCTCCCCGGGCCGGCCCCTCACCGCCGGCGCGCGCCTGCTGGCCCAGGTTATTCCGCCCGTAGGCGATCGAGCCCGTGCCCGCCACCAGCACCACGCCCCGCCCGGCACCCCCCGCCGCTTCCAGCGCCGCCTCCATGTCGCCCACCACGGTGAGCCGGCGGGGCTTCAGGAGCTCGGCGAGCACCTCATGGGCTATTGCCCGGGCCCGGGCGTCGCCCGCGCCGGCAAAACCCGCTCCCACGCCCTCCAGGGGCAGTGCCCGCAGCCCTGCGGCGTGCCGTAGCTGCTCACAGCAATCGGTGATGGTGGCCCGCAGTTCCGCCGGGCTTACGCGACGCAAGTTGGTTCCGCCGCCCGCCGCCCGGGCCAGTACCGCCCCGGCTTCGTCGGCCAGCACGCACTCGGTCTTGCTGCCGCCCCCGTCAATGCCCAGGAAAAAGCTCATCTGCTTTGTTTTTTAGCATAGCACAGCGGATTCAAGCGGCCTCGTGCTTGCCCGCTGCCAACGCTTCGGCTAGACTGCGCCCGCATCCGGGCCTGCCTGCCGCAGGCAGGAGACGCAGTGGGTTTCGGGCACCTCGACCTCGCCATCGTCCTCGCCTACCTGATCGGGGTGACGCTCCTGGGGGCGTACTTCCGCCGCCAGCGGACTGTCCACGACTACTTCCTCGGCGGCAGCACTACCCCGTGGTGGGCCATTGCCCTTTCCATCGTCGCCACCGAAACCTCGACCCTCACCATCATCGGCACCCCGGCGCTCGCCTACGGCGGCAACCTCGCTTTCCTCCAGCTCGTCCTCGGCTACATCCTCGCCCGCTTCATCATCAGCTTCCTGCTGCTGCCCCCCTACTTCGCCGGCGAGCTCTTCACCGCCTACCAGTACATCGAGCAGCGCTTCGGCCGGCTGACACGTCGCCTAGCGGCCGGCCTGTTCCTCGTCACCCGGGCCCTAGCCGACGCCGTGCGCGTGTGGGCCATCGCCCTGGTCGTGCAACTCGTCCTGCCCCGCGTTTTCCAGCTTCTCACCGGCGAAACCCTGCGCGTCGCGGAGCTCACTGCCGTCCTGGTGGTGATGGGGCTGACGCTCATCTACACCTTCCTCGGCGGAATGAAAGCCGTCATCTGGACCGACGTGGTTCAGTTCGGCATCTACCTTGGCGGCGGCCTGCTCGTCTTCTGGAGCCTGCTCCATCAAATCCCCGGCGGCTGGGCCACCGTCATGAGCGACGCTGGGCACAAGTTCGCCGCCTTCGACTTCTCCTTCGACTGGACGCGCAGCTACACTTTCTGGGCCGGCCTCTTCGGCGGCACCTTCCTGACGCTCGCCAGCCACGGCACCGACCAGCTAATGGTCCAGCGCCTGCTCGCCGCCCGCCGCTTGGGCGACAGCCAGTGGGCCCTCATCGTGAGCGGCTTCATCGTCTTCGCCCAGTTCCTGCTTTTCTTGGTGATCGGGGTCGCGCTCTCCGTGTTCTACTCCCGCGTCTCTCCGGCCGGGAGGTTCGAGAACCCGGACAAGATTTTCCCTGCCTTCATGGTGGCTGACCTCCCCTCCGGCCTGAGCGGCCTGATGGTGGCGGGTGTCTTGGCCGCGGCCATGTCCACCTCCAGCGCTACCCTGAACTCGCTTGCCGCCTCCACGGTTATTGATTTCTACCGGCCGCTCCTCGGCCGCAGTGAGCCGTCGGACGACCTGCTCCGCCGCTCCCGCTGGGTCACGGTCGTCTGGGGCGGCATTATCATCGGCCTGGCCATGCTCGCCCGCACCTGGGGCCCTGTGCTGGAAGCCGGCCTCACCATCGCCTCGATTACCTACGGCGCCTTGCTCGGGCTGTTCCTGCTCGGCCGGCTGGCGCCGAGCGCGACTCCCGGCGGCGCGGCCGTGGGGATGCTGGCCGGGCTGGTGACGATGCTGTGGGTCAAGTTCTTCACCCCACTCGCCTGGACCTGGTACGTGCTGGTGGGAACCCTCGTCACGTTCGCCGTCGGCCTGGCCGCCAGCCGCATCTCAGGGAAGAGACCGGAATGAAAACGCAACCCGAGCTCATTCGCGGCCTGGGCCTCATCGGCGCGAGCTCCGTCGTCGCCGGGACCATCATCGGCACCGGCATCTTCCTCGTCCCCTCCACGATGGCCCAGGCAGTGGACTCGGTGGGTCTGGTCTTCCTCGTCTGGGTGGTCGGCGGGCTGCTCTCGCTCGCCGGGGCGCTGAGCTACGCCGAGCTCGGCGCTGCTCTGCCCGAGGCCGGCGGCGAATACATCTACCTCCGCCGTGCCTACGGGCCGCTCTGGGGCTTCCTCTACGGCTGGGAGCAATTCGTCATCGGCAAGACCGGCTCCATCGCCACCATCGCCACCGGCTTTGCGGTCTTCCTGGGCTACTTCTTCGGAGGGCTCAACCAGAAGATGCTTCTCGTGCCCCTCGGCGGCGCCTCCTGGTCGCTCACCGGTGCCCAGATCGTGTCTCTCGCTGCCATCATCGGGTTGACCATCATCAACTACCTCGGCATCCTCGTCGGCGGCGCTGTCCAGGTCATCTTCACCTTCCTGAAACTGGCCGCTATTCTCGGCCTGGTGGTGCTCGGGTTCGCTGTGGGACAGGGCGACTGGTCAAACTTCTCGCCCTTCTTCGCCGCTCCCAAGGGCGCTGGGACGCTCAGCGCCTTCGGCGTCGCCCTGGTGGCAGCCCTATGGGCCTACGATGGCTGGAACAACCTGAGCATGGTGGGCGGCGAAGTCCGGGACCCGGAGCGCAACATTCCCCGGGCGCTCATCTTCGGCGTGCTTCTCGTGGGCGGCGTCTACATGCTGGCGAACGCGGTCTACTTCTACGTGCTCCCGCTCGCCGCCGTGAAAGTCTCCCAGCGGGTGGCCCAGGACGCGGCCCGCAGCTTCCTCGGCGCCTGGGGCGGCGCCGCCATCACCATCGGGGCGCTGATCTCCTCCTTCGCCACTCTGAACGCCTCCATCCTCTCCGGCGCCCGCGTGCCCTACGCCATGGCCCGCGACCGCCTCTTCTTCCGCCACATGGCCGACGTCCACCCCGTCCACCGCTCCCCGGCCAAGGCGCTCCTCCTCCAGTGCGTCTTCTCCTGCGGGCTCATCCTCATCTTCGGCCAGTCGCCGGACGCCTTCTCGCGGCTCTTCACCTACACCATCTTCGGCCTGTGGATCTTTTACGGGATGACCACCACGGCGGTGTTCGTCCTGCGTCGCAAGGAGCCCGACCTGCCGCGCCCCTACCGCACTCTCGGCTACCCCTGGGTGCCGGGCATCTTCGTCGTGGTGGCAGCCATGTTCTGCGTGAACACCGCCATCAGCAAGCCGGAGGACACGGGCCTGGGACTGCTGTTCCTGCTGCTGGGACTGCCGTTTTACTGGGTGTGGAGCCGGAAGGGCGGGCCGGCTCAATCATAGAGCAGGTAGCGGGCGCGCAACTTCCGGAAGGCTTCGAGTTCTTCACGCCAGCCCGCCACGATCTCGCGCGGGTCGTCCCCGGCCTGGATGCGCTCGAGCGTTTTCCTCGACCCCACCAGTCGGAGGGTTTTTTCGACCTTGAACTGCTGCGGATAGAGCTTCCAGAGAGCGCTTATCAGCTCCGCCCCCAGCCGGCCGAGGTCGAGCGCGTCGCGGTCCGTGACCGTCAGCCGCACCCCCTGGCAGGGGCGCCCGGCGTGGATGTCTTCGCCCGGTGTGAATTCCACCGGACTGAACCGCACCCCGGGAATCTTGCGCGTTTCCAGCAGCTTGGCCAACTCGTCCGCTTTGATCCAAGGAGCGCCCAGCACTTCGAACGGCGTCTCGGTCCCGCGCCCCACCGAGACCTCGCCCGCGCGCAACAACTCCACCGCCGGATAGACGCTGTTGCCGGCGAGGCTCCGCAGGCTCGGCGAAGGATCAACCCACCCGAGGCCGGTCTCGTCGAACCACATCGGGCGCCGCCAGTTCTTCATGGGTACCACGGTCAAGTGCACCCCGATACGGTTTTGGCCGTTGAACAGCCGCGCCAGTTCCCCATACGTCATGGCGTGGCGGAGTGGGAAGGGAAAGTAGCCCTCGAAGCTCAACCGGTCGGGGTCGAGCAGCGGCCCGTTGACCGCCACCCCGTTCAGGGGATTGGGCCGGTCGAGCACCACAAACTCCAGCCCGTGCTGGGCCGCCTCTTCCATCGCATAGGCCATGGTGGTGGCATAGGTGTAGTAGCGGACGCCAGCGTCCTGGATGTCGAACACCAGCACGTCCAGGCCGGCGAGCATCTCCGTCGTCGGCCGCCGCGTCTTTCCGTACAGGCTGAAGACCCTGAGCCCGGTGCGCGCATCCACGGCGTCGCCGATTTCCCTTTCGTCTCCCACGTGCCCGGTCAGGCCATGCTCGGGTGAAAACAGCGCCGCCAGGGTGACGCCGGGAGCGGCCGCCAACACGTCAATCGTGCGGCGGCCGTCGCGCGTGCGCCCGGTCTGGTTGGTGATGAATCCGATGCGCTTGCCGCGCAGCCGGGCAAAGCCCTCTTCCGCCAGCACGTCGGCGCCGGTCAAGACCCGTACGGGCGGCGGCTCAGGCCCCTGTCGTCCGTTCCCGGCCAGCACCACGGCCAGCACCCCGGCGGCTGCCCGCGATAGCCAGATTTTTCGCCAGCGCAAAAGCATTGTGAGGAAAAATCCTCGTGTGCTATATACAGGTCGTATCCTGTCGGGTCAACGCCCGTCGGTGGGAAGGAGTGGCTGTTCGCGTCCGCGTGAAGCCTCGCCCGCCTCGGTTTTCTGCCCTCTTTGTTTCTTTTCTTCTCCTCGGATTGTGGCTGATCCCGGTGCGCGTGGCCACTGGGCCCGAGCCTGACCTCTCTCGCAGCGAGCGCCGCTGGGTGAAGCGCCAGCTCGAGCGCATGACCCGGGAAGAAAAGATCGGGCAGCTGCTGATGGTCCCCTACTTCGGCAGCTTCTCCAACACGGAAGGCGAGGAGTTCCAGCGCCTAGTCCGGCGCATTACCCAGTTGCACGTCGGCGGGCTCATCGTCGCCACCCGCCCGCGGCGTCCCACCGGCTTTGACCGCAGCGAGGTCTATGCCCTGGCCCACCTTACGAACCGCCTGCAGCGACTGGCACGTGTCCCGCTGCTGGTTGCGGCCGACTTCGAGCGCGGCGCCGGCTTCCGCATCCGCGAAACCACCAGCTTTCCCCACAACATGACCCTGGGGGCTGCGGGCGACACCGACGCCGCCTCCCAGATGGGCCGCATCGCCGCCCAAGAAGCCCGCGGCCTGGGCGTGCACTGGCTGCTCGCCCCGGTGGCCGACGTCAACAACAACCCCCTCAACCCCATCATCAACATCCGCTCCTTCGGCGAAGACCCGGCCGAGGTCAGCCAACTCGTGGCCGCTTTCATCCGCGGCTGCCAGGAAGTCGGCGCCCTATGCACGGCCAAGCACTTCCCCGGCGCGGGCGACATCGCCATGGACCCACACCTCGAGCTCGCCACCGTCAGCGCCGACCGGGCCCGCCTCGAGCAGGTCGAGCTCAAGCCTTTCCGGACCGCGCTTGAGGCCGGCGTGGGTGCCATCATGACCGAGCACATCGCCGTCCCGGCGCTCGAGCCTAGGCCGGGCCTGCCGGCTACCTTCTCCCACGCCATTACCACCGATCTCTTGCGGCACCAGCTCGGATTTGATGGGCTCATCATCACCGACGCCTTGAACATGGACGCCATCACCAACCAGACCTGGCCGGGCGAAGCCGCCGTCCGCGCCTTCGAGGCTGGCGCCGACGTCCTGCTAATGTCCCCCGAACCTGAAGTGGCCTTTGCTGCCTTGCGCCGGGCGGTCGAGTCGGGCCGCATCAGCGAAGAGCGGCTCAACGAATCGGTCGAGCGCATTCTCCGCGCCAAGACCCGGCTGGGCCTCCACCGCCACGCCGAGGTGGAGATCGAGGGCGTGGACGCCCTGATCTCGAATCCCGCCTTCCAAGACCAGGCCCAGCAGATGGCCGACCGCGGCGTCGCCCTGCTGCGCGACGAAGCGAGTCTGGTTCCCTTGGATTCCACTCGCCCCCAGCGCGGCTTCCTCCTCGTGGTCTCGGCCGACGCCGACCCCTTCCCGGGCGCCGAGCTCGAGCGGGAGCTCGCCCCGCGAGTGGATTCGCTCCTCACGGTCCGCACCGATCGGCTTTTCTTCAAGCCCGAACCCGTTGCTCTGCCCGATCCTGGGCTCTACGACTGGAGCCTGATCGCCGTCTTCGTGCGGGTGGCCGACCGCAAGGGCAACGTCGGCCTGCCGCAGAACCTGGCTGCCCTCGTCGAGCGCGCCCTGGTCGCGGACAAGCCCTCGGCGCTCGTCATCATGGGCAGCCCCTACCTGGCCGAGCGCTTCCCCCAAGCCAAGACCCTGCTTTGCACCTTCAGCACCGCAGAAATCTCCGAGCGCGCCGCCATCCGGGCGCTCTTCGGCCAGACCAAAATCGCCGGCCGCTTCCCCGTGACGGTTCCTGGCGTCGCCGAGCGTGGCGCTGGCCTCACCCGACCGGCGGTGCCCATGGAGCTCGCCGGGCCCGCGCCTTCCGATCTAGCCTCCTTCCAGCCTGTCTTCGAGCTCCTCAACGCCGCCGTCACCGACGGCGTGACACCGGGCGGGGTTCTCGCCGTCGGCCACCAGGGGCGCCTGGTGGCTTTGCATCCGTTCGGCCGCCTCCGCTACGGCGAGGACGCGCCCTGGGTCGAGCCCGACACCCTCTACGATCTGGCTTCGCTCACCAAGGTGGTCGCCACCACCACCGCCGCCATGAGGCTCTACGAGCGTGGGCTCCTCCCGCTCGACGCTCCAGTAGTTGACTACCTGCCTGAGCTCAAGCGCGCCCCCGACGCCGAGGCCAAGGCCCGCATCACCATTCGCCACCTCCTCACCCACTCGAGCGGCTTCACCGGCTACCTCCGCCTCTTCCAGGAAGCCCAAAACCGCCAACAGCTCCTGGAGCGCATCTATTCGCTGCCCCTCGAGTATCCCACTGGCTCCCGCGCCGTCTACAGCGACCTCGGGATCATCCTGCTCGGCGAAGTCCTTGAGCGCGCGAGTGGCCAGCCGCTCGACCTCTTCCTCGCGGAAAACCTTTTCCAGCCGCTCGCCCTCAGCCACACCCTCTACAATCCACCCCCCACCTGGCGACCCCGCATCGCTCCCACCGAAGACGACGCTGAGTTCCGCCACCGCCTCCTCCAGGGCGAAGTCCATGACGAGAACGCTTGGGTGATGGGCGGCCGGGCCCCGCATGCCGGACTGTTCTCAACCGCCCACGACCTGGCTGTCTTCTGCCAGATGATTTTGAACGGCGGCATCTACGCTCACCGCCGCTATCTTGAGCGCAGCACCATCGAGCTTTTCACCTCCCGCCAGGGCCCGCCTGACTCCACCCGCGCCCTCGGTTGGGATACGTCCTCCGAGGTCTCTTCCGGCGGCCACTACCTCTCTGCCCGCGCCTTCGGCCACACCGGCTTCACCGGCACCTCCATCTGGATCGACCCCGAGAAGCGGCTCTTCGTCATCCTCCTCACCAACCGCGTCCACCCCACCCGCTCGAACGAAAAAATCCGCGCTCTGCGCCCCCAGCTCCACGACGCCGTGGTCGCCGCTCTGGGGCTGGCCCCGACCCCGGCCGCCACACTGGCCGGGGACCGCGAGTAGACGGTGGTTCTCTCTACCGTCGACTGGATCATTTTGGCCGCCTACTTCGCCCTCACCTTCGGCGTGGCCTGGATGCTGCGCGGACGTGCCCAGCGCAGCCTTACCGACTTCTTCGTCTCCGGCCGCGGCGTCCCTTGGTGGATCGCCGGCACCTCCATGGTGGCCACCACCTTCGCGGCCGATACGCCATTGACGGTCACAGGGCTGACCGCGCAGTTCGGGATTGCGGGCAACTGGCTGTGGTGGTCGCTGCTGCTGAGCGGGATGCTGACGGTGTTTTTCTTCGCCCGGCTCTGGCGCCGCGCCGGGGTGCTCACCGATGTCGAGCTCATCGAGCTCCGCTACGCCGGCCGCCCCGCCGCCTTCCTCCGCGGTTTCCGCGCCCTCTATCTCGGCCTTCTGGTGAACGGCCTCATCATGGGCTGGGTGAACCTGGGCATGGTGAAGGTCTTCACCATCACCCTCCACCTCGACAAGAAAGAAGCCGTCTTTGCCTGCCTCTTGATTATCGCGCTCTACACCACCCTCTCCGGCCTCTGGGGGGTGCTCATCACCGACCTGTTGCAGTTCATTCTCATGATTGCCATGGCCATCACTCTGGCCTGGTTTGCTGTGTCGGCCGCCGGAGGCCTGGGGGCGCTGCGGACCAAGCTGTTGGCCCTGGACGAGGCCCAGACCGGCAGCGGCTCGCTGCTGGCCTTCTTCCCGGAATTGCACTCCGCCTGGATGCCCCTGACGGCCTTCTTGGTTTTCGTCGGCGTCATCTGGTGGGCCAGTTGGTATCCCGGGGCGGAGCCGGGCGGCGGCGGTTACGTGGCCCAGCGCATCTTTTGCGCCAAGGACGAAAAGCATTCGCTCTGGGCCACGCTCTGGTTCAACATCGCCCACTACGCCCTCCGGCCCTGGCCGTGGATTCTCGTGGGGCTGGCTTCCGTCGTCCTCTACCCAAACCTCAAGGACAAAGAAGCTGGTTACGTGCAGGTGATGGTGGATCATCTGCCCGCGAGCCTCCGCGGGCTGATGCTGGCTTCTTTCCTAGCTGCTTACATGTCCACCCTCAGCACCCACCTGAACTGGGGTGCCTCCTATATGGTGAACGACTTCTATCGCCGCTTCCTGCGTCCGCACGCAAGCGAACCGCACCTCCTCCGCACCGCCCAAGTGGCCACCCTGCTGCTCATGCTGCTCGGGGCTGGTGTCACCTATCTGCTCGAAACCATCCGCGGAGGCTGGGAACTTCTGTTGCTTGTCAGCGCCGGCACCGGCGCCGTCTATATCCTGCGCTGGTACTGGTGGCGCATAAGCGCCTGGAGCGAAATTTCCGCCATGACCGCCGCCTTCCTGGGCGCGATGGCGCTCACTTGGCAGAAACCCTTCACCGGGGGCGAGCAAATCGTTTTCGCGAAGAACATGCTCCTCAATACGGTTCTCTGCACTGTGGTTTGGCTGGCGGTGACCTATCTGACCCGACCGGAACCCCTCGCCCACCTGGAAAGCTTCTATCGGCGGGTGCGACCCGCCGCCTGGGGCTGGAGAGCTGTCGCGGCCACGGCACCGGATGTGCCCGCGGTTTCCTCCGGTTGGTATAATCTGCGCGCCTGGGCGCTCGGCTGCGCGCTGGTTTATCTGGTCCTGTTCTCCACCGGAAAGCTTCTCCTCGGCTTCTGGAGCAGCGGCCTTTTGCTGGCTGCGGGCGCGGTGGCGGCCGCCGTCCTGCTCTATCTCGACTTCGCCCGCCGCGGTTGGGAGAGCTTCGGATGAAACCCTCAACGCCTCCTCCCACCGAACAGCCAAACCCGCGCACCGCCCGCCTCGACCGGGGCTCCACCCGGCGCATCCTCGAGCTTATGAATCGCGAAGACGCCCGCGTGCCCGCCGCCGTGCGCCGTGTGCTGCCGCAAATCGCCCGCGCCGTGGACGCCATTGTTGCCGCTCTCGGTCGCGGCGGCCGCCTCTTTTACGTCGGCGCCGGCGCGAGCGGCCGCCTGGGTGCTCTCGACGCCGCCGAGTGCCCGCCCACCTTTCAGGTGTCTCCCAGCCTGGTGCAAGCGGTGCTTGCCGGCGGCCGCCGGGCGATGGTCCGCTCCGCCGAAGCTGCCGAAGATTCAGCCGCCGCCGGGGCTCGCGATCTCACCCGCAAAGGCGTGCGGCGCGGCGACGTGGTTGTCGTGCTCTCTGCCAGCGGCTCGACGCCCTACGCTCTGGGTGCGCTCGATTTTGCCCGCCGCCGCGGGGCTTTCACGGTGGCTGTCGCCTCGAACCCCCGTTCCCCGGCCGCCCACCGGGCCCGCGTCGCCATCTGCCCGGACACCGGCCCGGAAGTCATCGCCGGCTCCACCCGCCTCAAGGCCGGCACCGCCCAAAAGCTGGTGCTGAACATGCTGAGCACCGCCACCATGGTCCGCCTAGGTCACGTCTACCGGAATCTCATGGTCAACGTGCACAGGGGCAACCGCAAGCTCCGCCGGCGCGGCGAGCGGGTCCTCGAGCTGGCTCTCGGCTGCTCGCCGCGGGAAGCGCGCCGCTTGATCCAACGCTCGGGAGGCAATCTGAAGGCCGCCCTGGTGATGGGCCGGCTCGGGTGCAGCCGGGCGGAGGCTGAGGGGCGACTCAAGCGCGTTGCCGGCCACCTCCACCGGGCACTGGGAGAAAGGTAGCCCCGACAATCCTTTGGTGTATCTTAGCTTCCGATGGACCGTTTCATCATTGAAGGCGGGGTAAAGCTCAGGGGCCAGCTAGCGGTGAGCGGCGCCAAGAATGCCGCTCTGCCGGCCATGGCGGCGGCCTTGCTCACCCCGGAGCCGCTCCAGCTCTCGAACCTCCCCCGCGTCCGCGACATCTTCACCATGAAGAAGCTCCTCCAGCACATGGGCATCGTGGTCACGCCTTCTGACTTCCCGCCCGACGGCGAGCTGGAGTTGCGGGCCGCGCAAATCGCCAGGCCCGAAGCCCCGTACGACCTGGTCAAAACCATGCGGGCCTCGATCCTCGCCCTCGGGCCGCTCGTAGCCCGCTGCGGCCAGGCTCGCGTGTCGCTGCCCGGCGGCTGCGCCATCGGTGCCCGTCCGATTGACCTCCATTTGAAAGGCTTGGAACAGTTGGGCGCCGAGCTTAGGGTCGAGCACGGCTACGTGAATGCCCGCGCCCGCCGCCTGCGCGGCTCCCACATCCACTTCGACAAGGTCACCGTTACCGGAACCGAAAACCTGATGATGGCGGCCGTCCTAGCAGACGGCGAAACCGTGCTCGAAAGCGCCGCCCGCGAACCGGAAGTGGAAGACCTGGCCCGGCTGCTGCGGGCCATGGGCGCCGAGATCGAGGGCGAAGGCACCCCGACCGTCCGCATCCGCGGCGTTTCGCGCCTGGCGGGGGCGCGGCACCGCATCATCCCCGACCGCATCGAGGCTGGGACCTTTCTCATGGCCGCGGCCATCACCGGCGGCGAGCTCGAGGTCACAAACTGCGACTGCCGTCACCTCCAGGCCGTCCTCCAGCAGCTCGAGCAGGCAGGCGTCGCGGTGAAGGAGAAGGACGCGGCTCGTGTCGGCGTCAGCGGCCCAAGCCGCCTGTGCTGCGCTGACGTCAGCACCGCCGAGTACCCCGGCTTCCCGACCGACCTGCAAGCGCAGTACATGGCTCTGATGACCCAGGCCGAGGGCGCCTCCGTCATCACCGAGACCATATTCGAGAACCGCTTCCTGCATGCCCTGGAGATGGTGCGCATGGGGGCAACCATCAGCGTGGAAGGGCGCCAAGCCGTGGTGCGCGGGCCTACCCCCCTGACCGGGGCGAACGTGATCGCCTCGGACCTGCGGGCCAGCGCTTCGCTAGTGCTCGCTGGGCTGGCCGCCGAGGGCGAGACCGTGATCGACCGCGTCTACCACATCGACCGCGGCTACGAGCGTATCGAAGAGAAACTGCGCTCTGTGGGGGCGCGGATCCGCCGCGTTTCCCCCTGACCTATCGCCGCTGCACCAAGAAAACACTCACCAGAATCAACCCTAGCGCCGCGAACGAAACCAGCGCGTACCCCAGCTCACCCTTGAGCAAGGAGGACAGAGCCCCGACTCCAAGCCGGACCACAGGCGTCACCAGCAACACCACCAGCCCTACCTGTATTACGGCGTAGGGATTAAACTCCGCCAGTTGCCCGGCGAGGGCCGCCCACGGCATCGGCGGGCCCACCTGGAGCGGCACGCTCGAATCAGCCAGCATCCCGACCATCCCCGCCAACAGGAATAGCGCCGAAAGGTAAGAACTCCAGCGGAGCGTACGACCCATCCACCGACCGCGTTTGCCGGGTGTAGCGTTCATCGCGCTCCCCGCCACGGCGCCGTGTAGCCGGCGGCCTCCCCCAGCATCAACACCCCCAGTCCCAGCAGAATCACCAACAGAAGAAGCTGGATGACGCGACTTTGCACACGCCGGGCAAGGCGCGAGCCGAGTTGCGCCCCCAGGAACACGCCGAGTACAAGAGGGCCCGTCAGGGCCACGATCACCTCTCCCCGCCCGTAGTAGAGCAGCGCCCCGGCCGCTGCTGTGACCCCCATGATGAAGTTGCTGGTCGCGGCTGCGATCTTGAGCGGGACGTCCATGGCCAGATACATCAGCGGAACTTGGATGGGGCCGCCGCCAATCCCCAGCAACCCTGAGACCCCGCCCGCCGCCGTGGAGACGCCCAGGCCCAGCGGATAGTTTCTGGCGTGGTACTCGGGCACGGTGTCGCCCACCTCTTCGGCCTCGCTCGGAGGCCGCCGCCACATCAACACCGCCGCGCCCAGCAGGAAGACGCCGAACAGGGCTTTCAGCCAGGCTTCCGGCAACAATGTGGCCACCACCGCTCCGGCCACCGCCCCGGCCACCGTGCCCAACTCCAGCAACATCCCCAGTCGCACGTCCACCCAGCCGCGACGCACGTAGACACCCGCGGCCGCTGAGGAAGAAGCGATCACGCATAGTAGCCCTGCGCCAATGGCGCTGCGGACGGGAAAGATCCCCATCAGAGTGAGCACCGGAACCAGAATGATGCTGCCGCCCAGCCCTACCAGGGCGCCGAAGGTCCCGGCAAGCAACCCGAGAGCGATGAGAACAATCACCAGGGGAGCCAGCATCAATCCCCCGCCGGGAGCGGCTCCGGCTCCCGCCAGTGCAGGAGGGCGACCCCGAGCACAACCGCGGCGGCACCGGCAAGCGTGTAAGGGCCCAAGGTTTCCCCGAGCACCAGCCAACCCGCTCCGGTGGCGATGACCGGGATGACGAACGAAAGGGTGGACATCTGCACCGGTGTCATGTGCTTCAGCAGGTCGTAGTAGAGCACGAAAGTCACACAAGAACCAAACACCACGAGATAGAGCAGCGCCACAAACGCCACCAGTGAGTAGCCGCTGAGCGCCGGCCGCTCCAGTCCCCAGCCGGCCGCGAGCAGCCAGACGGAAGCTAGGGCCATCTGCCATGTGGTCCCCGCCAGCGGGCGAATGTAGTGCCCGCCGTGCTTGGCGAGCACGGTGGCCAGGGCGCTCGAAGCCGCCGCCCCCACCAGCGCCACCACCCCTTTGAGCTCCGCCGAGGGAGCCGCCAGCCGTGGCCAGAAGATGACCACGATCCCGGCGAAGGCCAGCAGCAACCCGGCCAGCCGTGCCCCGGTCAGCAGGTTCCGCCGCGCTCGGAGCGAATCGAACAGGAGCACGAACGCGGAATGCGAGGAAAAGAGGACGGAGGCCAAGGCGGAGGAAACCGTCAGTTCCCCGTAGAAGACCAACCCGTACGGGAGGGCAATCATCAGCACCGAAAGCGCCAGCACCAGGCGCCGCTCAGCAGGTTGCCACTGCCGCCAGCAGAGCGGCTGCCCCCGCCAGCGGGCAAACCCGGCAAGCAGGAGCGCCGCCAGGACAAAGCGCATCCCGGCGGCGCTCACCGGCGGCATCTCGCGCACCACAAACTTGATGGTCAGCCAGGTGGTGCCCCAGATGCCGGCCAGGGCGAGGAAAGCGGCGAGATGGCGGGCGCGCATAAAGGCCGGATTCTAACAAAAGGGCCGACGGGGCTCCGCCCCGTCGGCCGGCAAGTTCGGAAGGAGGCTCAGCTAGCTCGTGGTGCGGCGCTGCTTTTCGCGCTGTTCGCGCAGCACCGCTTTGCGGCTCAAGCGGATCTTGTTGCCTTCGACCGAGAGCACCTTCACCATCACCTGGTCGCCCTCCTTCAACTCGTCGCGCACATCCCGGATGCGTTGCTCGGCGATCTCGCTGATGTGGAGAAGGCCGTCCGTGCCCGGGAAGATTTCGACGAAGGCCCCGAAGTCCACCAACCGCACCACCTTGCCCAAATAGACCTTCCCCACCTCGGCCGTGGCGGTGACGTCCTGGATCATCTGCATGGCCTTGGCCGCCGAGGGCTCGTCCACGGCGAAGACGTGCACCTTGCCGTCGTCCATGACGTCGATCTTGACGCCGGTGGCTTCGATGATGGAGCGGATCATCTTGCCCCCGGGCCCGATCAGTTCACCAATCTTGTCCTTGGGGATGGTCAGGGTGAAGATGCGCGGCGCGTAGGGTGAGAGGGCCGCCCGCGGCGTCGCCAAGGTGGCTTCCATGCGGTCGAGAATCTCGAGCCGGCCCTTCTTCGCCTGCGCCAGAGCTTCGGCCATCAGCGCCGGGGCGATGCCGGTGGTCTTGATGTCCATCTGCAAGGCGGTGATCCCCCGGCGGGTGCCCGCCACCTTGAAATCCATGTCGCCGTAGTGGTCCTCGGCGCCGGCGATGTCAGTGAGGATGGCGCGCTCGCCGTTCTCTCCCACCACCAGGCCCATGGCCACCCCGCCCACGGCGGCCCCCATCGGCACCCCGGCGTCCATCAGGGCCAGCGAGCCGCCGCAGACTGTGGCCATCGAGGACGATCCGTTCGACTCCAGGATGTCGGAGACCACTCGGACCGTGTAGGGGAAGCCCTCCCCATCGGGCATCAGCGCCGACAAGGCCCGCTCCGCCAGGGCCCCGTGGCCGATCTCGCGCCGGCCCGGCCCGCGCAGGAACTTCACCTCCCCCACCGAAAACGGGGGGAAGTTGTAGTGCAGCATGAAGCGCTTCTTGGCGTCTTCCTCGGCCAGCATGTCGAGTCGCTGCACATCTTCCTTGGTGCCCAGGGTAACGGTCACGAGCGCCTGGGTTTCCCCCCGCGTGAACAGCGCCGAGCCGTGCACGCGTGGCAGCAACCCCACCGCGCAGGTGATCGGCCGCACTTGATCAAAGGCCCGCCCGTCGGGCCGCCGCCGCTGCTTCAGCACCTGTTCGCGGAAGAGCGCCTCCCGCAGCATCTCGAAGTAGCGGGCCGCTTCCTGGCGGCGCTCTTCTTGCTCCTCCGGGATGGAGGCCACCAGCTCCTTCTTGAGCGCCTCCACCAGCCGGTAGCTCTCTTTCTTCTTGTGGACTTCGGTGTTCGACGTTTCGGTCAGCCGCTCCCGGTATTGGCTCTCGATCTGGCGGTAGAGCTCCTGGTCCACGGAGGGCGGGGTCACCGGCCACTTCTGCGCCTTGAGCTGCTCACGAATTTGCTGGATCCCGGCGATGATCTTCCGGATCTGCTCGTAGCCGAACTGGAGGGCGTCCACGATGGTTTCTTCGGCCACCTCCCGGGCCCCGGCCTCGACCATCACGATGGCCTCGCTGGTTCCGGCCACCACGATGTTGAGCAGACTGACCTTCTGCTCCTCATAGGTTGGGTTCGCCACCAGGCGCCCGTCCACCAATCCCACCCGCACCGCGGCGACGGTGCGCTCGAAGGGGATGTCCGACCAGCTGAGGGCAGCCGAGGCTCCCACCACGCTCAGCACGTCCGGGTCGTTGTCGGCGTCGGCCGAAAGCACCAGAGCAATCACCTGGGTCTCGTTGCGGAAGCCGTCGCGGAACAGCGGCCGCAAGGGGCGGTCGATGAGGCGCGAGGTGACGATTTCCTTCTCGCTCGGGCGCCCCTCGCGCTTGAAGAAGCCGCCGGGAATGCGCCCGGCGGCGTACTGGTACTCGCGATAGTCGCAGGTCAGCGGGAAGAAATCGAGTCCCTCCCGCGGCTCGGTCTGGGCACAGGCCGTCACCAATACCACCGTGTCGCCGAAGCGCACATAAGCGCTGCCGTTTGCCTGCTGGGCCAACTGCCCGGTCTCAAGAATCAGGGGGCGGCCCCCAATGTCAATTTCCACTCGATGTGTCATGGTTCCTCACACCAGTAAGATGGAGAGGCGAAAAAGAAGGGAGAGCCGGGAATGGACCCGGGAGAGATCCTGCGCTCACGTCCATGGGGCGAAAAATCAAGAAGCGACCCGGTACACTCGTCGCTTCAGGTCGCTACCTTCGCCCGCTGCGGGGCTGAACCCAACTGTTGCTGGAGCAGAGGCCCCTGGGGGCCGCTTACTTCCGCAAACCGAGCCTATCGACAATTTCCTTGTACCGCTCGGAGTCGTTGTTCTTCAGGTAGTCCAGAAGACGCCGACGCTTGCTCACCAGCATGATCAAGCCGCGCCGGGACGCATGGTCCTTGCGGTGGGTCTTGAAGTGTTCGGTCAGACTGCTGATGCGCTCGCTCAACAGCGCAATCTGCACCTCGGGCGAACCTGTGTCGCCGGTGTGCAGGCGATGCTGGACGATCAGCGCTGACTTGCTTTCCCGAGTCAGACCCATCGCAGAGCCGAGCCGTTCTCCTTCTCTCTCTTCTCGTTCCTCTCAGGCTACCAGACTACCACAGCCGGGCCGGGACGGCAACCGCCAACTACGCCCTAGGGCTTGCGCTCCGGCTGCACCAGGGCAAGGAATTCCTGCCTGGTCTCGGGGTCGTCGCGGAAGCAGCCCAGCATGGCGCTCGTCACCGCCACCGAATGCTGCTTCTCCACTCCCCGCATCACCATGCACAGGTGGCGCGCCTCCACGATCACTCCCACTCCCTGCGGCTCGAGCTTCTCCCAGAGCGTCCGGGCGATCTGGTTCGTGAGCCGCTCCTGGATTTGCAGCCGGCGCGCGTACAGGTTCACCAGCCGCGGCAGCTTGCTCAGCCCCACCACTTTCTGGTTCGGGATGTAGGCAATGTGGCACTTCCCGAAGAATGGCAGCAGGTGGTGCTCGCACAGGCTGAACACCTCAATGTCCTTGACGATCACCATCTCGTCGTACGGCACCGCGTAGTAGGCGGCGTTGATCACCTTCTCGGGGTCCTGCTGGTAGCCCGCAGTCAGGAAGCGCAACGCCCGCTCCATCCGCTGGGGTGTGCGCCGCAAGCCTTCGCGCCCGGGGTCTTCCCCGAGCAGCACCAGCAGGCGCCGGATGAGATCGGCCATGCTCTCTTCCTCCCGACGCACCGGGAGTTCCAATTCGCTGCGACGGCTCTTCATCGCCTTTCTCCTTGCCCCTTCCTCCTCATTTCAACGGCACGGGGTATTCCCGCCCCTTCCATCGCACCGGCTCGCCCCGCAAGTACTTGCTGGCCGAGTTCACCATCAGCGCCGCGAACAGAACGCTCCCCAGCGTGTAATAGGGAAAGCAAGCCAGCGGGTAGCGGTTCCGGCGCAGCGCCTGCCCGTAACGGAAGTGTCGCCAGCCGATGATGGCCAGCAGGAAAACCACCATGAATCGGCTCACCGGCCAGCCCGCCCATGACCCGTAGAGCGCCACCAGCAGGAACAGCCACACCAAGGTGTCGAGCGCCGCCCCCGTCACCGCCCCCGCCACCGTGCCCTTCCTCCGGCCGAAGAGCGGAAAGAGGTTTTTCGACCAACCCTGCCACATTTCTTCCAGGCCCCGGTACATCCGGCTGCGGGCCAGCCCTACCCCGCGGGCGAAGTACAGCCGGCACCCCGAACGCTTCAGCAGCCGCGCCAGGGCCACGTCCTCGAGCATCTCCTCTTTCACTGCCGCATGCCCGCCCACGGCGTTGTAGGCGGTGCGCGACACCAGCAGCCATTCCCCATTCGCCGCCGCCAGTGGGTCCTCCGGGTCGCTCACCCGCTCGTAGGGGTACTCGTCGCTCAGGCGGCAATAGACAAAGGGAATCGTCGCCCGCTCCCACCAAGTGGGCAGCTCCTGGTCGGGCGAATAGGAAACCATCGCTGCCCCGGTCTGCCGCGCCGCCGCCAAGCCAGCTTCGACCCCGTTGAGGGCATGGCGGACGTCGGCGTCGGTCAGGAGCAGCCAAGGGGCCTGTGATTGCTCCACCCCACAGGCCGCCGCGTAGTTCTTCCCGGTCCAGCCCGGTGGGGGATCGGGGGCTTCCAAGACGCGCAGTTGGGGCAGGCGCTGGCGGAGCTCTTCGAGGATGGCCCCGGTGCGGTCGGTCGAGCCGTCGTTCACGACGATGATTTCCACCGGCACCGTCTGCTCGGCCAGTGACTCCACCGCCCCCGCAATGTTGGCTTCCTCATTGCGCGCAGGTACAATGGCGCTGACCTGGAGTCCCTGCATCATGCGAGTGAGCGGGTCTCAGACGCGGAGCCCAGCGGCTGAGTAAACCTTCATTATACCGGAGCGCACACGGACGTGAAAGACAGAGTGACCCCGGTCGTGCTGGGGCTGGTGGCCTTCGCCCTGCTGGCCGCGCTCTGGGCACCTGGACCGCACCTCGACTCGCCCCAGCCTTCCCAGGAAGTTCCCAACTTCGACTTCGAGCTCGCTGGCCGCTCCATGGAGCTCACCGATCTGCGCGGCCAGGTAGTGCTGCTGAATTTCTGGGCCAGCTGGTGCCCCCCCTGCGTCGCTGAAATGCCGTCGCTCGAGCGCCTGCACCAACGACTGCACCCCCGCGGCCTCGTCGTGCTCGGCGTCAGCGTGGACGCCGACGCCGCCGCTTACGACGAGTTCCTGCGGGCCAACAAAATTACCTTCCCGAACGTCCGCGACCCCGAGCGTCGCATCTCCACCCTTTACGGCACCTTCATGTACCCGGAAACCTACATCATCGACCGCCAGGGACGCCTGGTGCGGAAAATCATCGGCCCCCTGGAGTGGGACGACCCCCAAGTGATCGAGTTCCTCACTCGCCTGCTGGAAAGCTCACCGAGCTGATCGAGCTGGCCCGCTGGGGTGCGCCGGTCTAGAGAGGGACCTGCCGCAGGCGCAGAGCGTTGGTGATCACGGAGACGGAGCTGAAGGTCATGGCCGCCGCCGCAATCATCGGGCTGAGCAACAAACCAAATACCGGGTAGAGCACGCCTGCGGCGACGGGCACGCCCAAGGAATTGTAGACGAAGGCGAAGAAAAGGTTCTGCCGGATGTTGCGCATCGTTGCCCGGCTCAGCCGTCGGGCCCGGGCGATGCCCCGCAGGTCGCCCTTCAACAGCGTCACCCCGGCGCTCTCCATAGCTACGTCCGTGCCGGTCCCCATGGCGATGCCCACTTCGGCCTGCGCCAGCGCCGGGGCGTCGTTGATGCCGTCGCCCGCCATCGCTACCTTCCGGCCGCCGGCTTGTAGCCTCTTGATGACTTCAGTTTTCTGCTGGGGCAGCACCTCGGCCACAACTTCGTCAATTCCGAGCTTGCGCGCCACCGCCTCGGCGGTGGCGCGACTGTCGCCGGTGACCATCACGATTCGGACTCCGTCCTCGTGCAGCATCTGGATGGCCTCGGGCGTGGACTTCTTGATAGGGTCGGCTACTCCCAGCAGACCGGCCAGCTTTCCCTCCACGGCGACGAACATTGCTGTCTGTCCGTCCCGGCGCAG
Organism: Acidobacteriota bacterium; assembly: GCA_016210855.1. Lineage (GTDB taxonomy): Bacteria > Acidobacteriota > Terriglobia > Acidiferrales > 2-02-FULL-67-57 > 2-02-FULL-67-57. The sequence continues at coordinate 22,379 of JACQTJ010000125.1, forward strand.
GGCCTCCGCCTGCCCGGCCAGGGATTGAACGTCAACCCCCAACTCCTTCAAGTAGGCGCGCGTGCCCAGGGCAACCATCCGACTCTCCACTGTCGCTTGCACGCCTTTCCCGGTCACCGACTGGAAACTCTCGGCTCGAGCCAGCGATGCTCCTCTTTCCTCCGCCCCGGCCACGATGGCCGCCGCCAGAGGATGCTCACTCGCCCGCTCCAGGCTCGCCGCCAGGCGCACCAGCTCCGACTCGTTACCCCCGGGGGCCACCACCACCGACACCAGCCGGGGCTTGCCTTCCGTTAGCGTCCCGGTCTTGTCCACGACCAAGGTTTCCACCTTCTCCAAGATTTCCAAGGCTTCGGCGTTCTTGATGAGCACCCCAGCCGTGGCTCCGCGCCCGGTGCCCACCATGATGGACATCGGCGTGGCCAGGCCCAGCGCGCACGGACAGGCGATGATCAGCACCGCCACCGCATTGACCACGGCGTAGGCCAGCCGCGGCTCCGGCCCGAGCCACGCCCAAACGATGAAGGTTGCCACCGCGACCAGCACCACGGCCGGGACGAAGTATCCCGAGACCACGACCGCCAGCCGCTGGATGGGCGCCCGGGTGCGCTGGGCTTCGCTCACCAGGCGTACAATCTGCGCCAGCAGCGTGTCGCTCCCCACCCGCCCGGCCCGGATCACAAGACTCCCCGTGCCGTTCACCGTGCCTCCGATCACCTGGCTGCCGGCGGCCTTCTCTGCCGGAATCGGCTCCCCGGTCACCATGGACTCGTCGACCGAGCTCGTTCCCTCGAGCACTACGCCGTCCACCGGCACCTTCTCCCCGGGGCGCACCCGGAGCCGGTCCCTCACCTGGACGCGTTCTAGCGGCACGTCCTCTTCGCCGCCGTCGGCGCGCAGACGCCGCGCCGTCTTGGGGGCCAAGCCAAGAAGTGCCTTGATGGCGCTCGAAGTCCGGCTCCGGGCTCGCAGCTCCAGCACCTGGCCGAGCAGCACCAGCGAAGTGATGGTGGCGGCTACCTCAAAGTAAACCCCCACTTCGCCGCCGTGGCGGAAGGAGTGCGGAAAAATCCCTGGCACCAGCAGGGCCAGCAAGCTGTAGAGATAGGCTGTCCCGGTCCCAACCGCGATCAGGGTGAACATGTTCAGGCTGCGGTGGACGATGGAGGCCCAACCCCGGGCGAAGAACGGCCAACCGCCCCAGAGCACCACCGGCGTCGCCAGCACGAACTGCACCCGACGCAGCAGCGACACGGAAAACCACTCCGGCAAGGAAGGGACCATCTCCGACATCGCCAGCAGGAGAACCGGCAAGGTCAGCGCCAGGCTCATCCAGAAGCGCCGGCGCATGCCCACGAGCTCCGGGCTTTCTTCTTCTTCCCCTTTCCCTGACACTATCCGCGGCTCAAGCGCCATCCCGCAGATCGGGCAAGTGCCCGGCCCGGCCCGCACCACTTCGGGGTGCATCGGGCAGGTGTAGTCAGCCCCCACAGAGGTTTTGCTCAAAATCACAGGCGGCTTGGCGAAGCCGATTTGAACCCCACCCGATTCCAAGTATTTAGCCGGAGCGGCGCGGAACTTCTCCCGGCAGGGCACGGAGCAAAAGTAGTAGGTCTTTCCGCCATGCTCATGGGTCGCAGCCGCCGTTTCCAGGCTGACCGTCATCCCACAGACGGGGTCCTGGAACGATTTCGGCTTCGCCCCTGATGGCGTGCTCCGCATCAAGGTCATTATAGCCGTGCCTCAGTGTTGACTGCTCCTCCCCGGGTCCGGGAGTGAACCTTTCTTGTCTTGCTGACTTTCGGGCCCCCCGTGCGTCTAAGAACTCCAGGAGCGTAAGGCCGGCTGTGGAAGACGCGGGGCCCCTCAAAACTGAACATTCTCCAAGCCTGTCTCGTACTAGGACATAGCAAGCAGTTCAGCGTCCTGAGAGTGGAGCACGAGCATGAACGGCAACCACAAAGCGAACCGCAAACGGCGGCGGCTGATTATCTTTGGGGGTCTCGGGGCCGGGCTGGTGGCTCTGATCCTGGGCGTGGCCGTGGCGCTGCGCCCCAACCACGAGATTGACCCCTCGAAGCTCGCCAAGGTTGAGCGCGGCGACATCGCGCGGTCGGTGGTGGCGACGGGGAAGATCGAGCCGCTGGCGAAGGTCGAGGTGAAGTCGAAGGCGAGCGGCATCGTCAAAGAAATCTTTGTGGACTATGGCGACCGGGTGCGCAAGGGCCAGGTGCTCGTCGAGCTCGACAAAGAGGAGCTGAGCGCCCGCGTCCGCGAGACTCGCGCCAGCCTCCAGGCCGCTCAGGCCGCCCACCAGGCCGCCCAAGCCGCCCACGAGCGCAACCAAATAGAAGCCGAAGGCCCTGACCTGACCTTCCTCAAGTCCAGCATGGAGCGCGCCCGCCAGCTGCACAGCGAAGGCCTGATCGCCAAGGCCCTGCTTGAGGACGCCGAGAAGGCCTACCAGCTGGCGCTCAACAAGCAGATGGCCGCGCTGCGCAACGTAGCTGTCACCCGCGCCGAAATGGCCCGCGCCGAAGCCCAAGTGGCGCAGGCGCAGGCGGTACTCGAGCGCGCCGAAGAAGACCTGCGCAACTCCACCATCGTCAGCCCCATGGAGGGGGTCGTGCTCTCGCGCGACGTCGAAGTCGGCGACGCCGTGAGTTCCATTCTGGTGCTTGGCTCCCAGGCCACGCTGGTCACGACTCTAGGGGACGTCAGCGAGGTCTATGTGCTCGGCAAAGTGGACGAAGCTGACATCGGCAAGGTCTACTTGGACCAGCCCGCCCGCATCACCGTCGAGTCCTTCCCCGACAAGAAGTTCGAAGGCCAGGTGACCAAGATTTCTCCCATGGGCGTCGAGAAAGACAACGTCACCACTTTCGAAGTGCGGGTCTCCATCCACAACCCTACGGGCGAGCTCAAGGCCAATATGACCGCCAATGCCGAGATCATCTTGGAGGAGAAGAAGGGGGTCCTGCTGATCCCCGAGACCGCCGTCATCTACGACAAGGACCGCAACACCTCGATCGAACTTCCCGACCCCAAGGCCGAGAACGGCCGCCGCAAGGTGGCCGCCAAGATGGGCATCTCCAACGGCGTCAAGACCGAAGTGCTGGAAGGCCTCCAGGAGGGCCAGCAGGTCGTCCTGCAGTAGGGCGCCGAGAGCGGGAGCCATGTCTTTCCGCGAACTGCTGTTTGACACCCTGCGCACCCTGCGCGCGCACAAGCTCCGCACCTTCCTCACCATGTTCGGCATTGCCTGGGGGATCATCTCCATCACTCTGATGGTGGCTGCCGGCGAGGGCTTCCGGGTCGGCCAGCAGCGCGCGGCCGAGACCTTCGGCAAGGACATCATGATCGTCTTCGCCGGCCGCACCAGCCTGCAAGCCGGCGGGCTGCGCGCCGGCCGCCGCGTGCAGTGGCTCGACACCGACCACCTGGTCATCCAGCAGGAGGCCTCTTCCTGCAAGTACGTCATGCCCGAGCTCGGCCAGGGAGGCATCCGGGTCACGAGCCGGCACAACAACGCCTCGCTGCGCGTCACCGGCTCTCATCCCGAGTTCGCTGAAATCCGCAGCATCCCTGTGGCTGAGGGCCGCTACCCGAATTGGGACGACGAGGCCCACGCCCGCCGCGTGGCTTTTCTGGGCAGCGACGCCAAGCAACAACTCTTTGGCAGCCGCAACGCGATCGAGGAAACCATCCGCGTGGGCGACTTTCCCTACGTCATTGTCGGCGTGATGCGCGAGAAAGAGCAGGATTCAAGCTACGACGGCCAAGATGTCCAGAAAATTTTCATCCCCTTTAGCCGGGCCCGGCTCGACTTCCCCAACCCGCCTCCCTGGGACTCCCACAGCGTGGACCGGCTGCTCGTGGTCCCGGGATCCTACGAGGAGGACGAAGCCTGCAAGCAGCAGGTCCGCCGCACCTTGGGCCGGCTCCACAACTTCGACCCCAACGACAAGGAAGCCGCCAGTATCTGGGACACCATCGAAGACACCAAGGCCTTCCGACAGATGACCGACGGGATGAAGTACTTCATGGGGGCGGTGGGGGTGACCACGCTTTTCCTGGGCGGCATTGGGGTGATGAACATCATGCTGGTGGCCGTGAAGGAGCGCACCCGCGAAATCGGGGTGCGCAAAGCCGTGGGGGCCAGCTCCCGCGTCATTCTCCGGCAGTTTTTCATCGAGACCCTGATCGTGGTGTTCGTCAGCGGCGGCCTGGGCCTGAGCTTCGCCTACGGCTTCTGCGCCCTGGTCAACAAAGTGGCGTTCAGCAAGCTCTCCCCCACCTCCTATTTCGCGGGCTTCCTGCCCACATTAGAGTCCGGCCTGGTGGCCTTCGGCCTGCTCGGCACGGTGGCCGTGCTCGCGGCGCTCTATCCGGCCAGCCGCGCCGCCGGCGTACAGCCCATCGAAGCCCTGCGCTACGAGCCGGGAGGCTAAATGTTCCGCGAAATCCTTCTCCAGGCCTGGGACGCGCTGCGCCGGCACCGCTTGCGCAGCTTCCTTACCATGCTCGGCATCGTCTGGGGCATTGTGGCCGTGAGCCTGCTGATCGCCTACGGGAGCAGCTTCCGCGCCGTCATCTGGGACGGCTTCCAAGCCTTCGGCCGCAGCGCCGTCATCTGCTGGCCGGGGCAAACCAGCCAGCAGGCCGGGGGAGAGCGCGCTGGCAAGACGGTGCGCTTTGAGAAGGAAGACCTCGAAAACGTTCTCACCGAGACCACCCTGGTCCGTGCCGCTAGCCTCGAAACCGTGCGCTGGCTCCCCATCACTTATGGCGACCGCCTCGCTAACACCGCCATCCGCGGTGTCTATCCCGTCTACGGCGAAATCCGCAACGAAGTCCCCAGCCAGGGCCGCTGGCTCAGCATGGAAGACTTTGTCGAGCGCCGCCGAGTGGTCTTCCTTGGCGAACGCCTGCGCCGGCAGCTTTTCGGGGGCCGCCCGCCCGTGGGGGAAACGGTGCGCATTCAAGGAGTGCGCTTCACGGTCATCGGGGTCATGGACCGCAAGATGCAGTTCTCGAACTACTTCACCAGCGACGACGAGTGCGCCTTCATCCCCTACACCGCCGCCGGCGACCTCTGGAATACGCGCTACGCCAGCGTGCTGGTCTTCGCCTCCGTGGCCCCGCGCTTCGAAAAGCAGGCCATGGACCAGGTGCGGGCCATCATCGCCAAGCGCCAGCGCTTCTCCCCCACCGACCAGCGCGCCATTCACATGTTCGGCCGGGAAGAGTTCCGCCCCATCATTGATGGCATCAGCATCGGTCTACAGATCCTGCTGCTCTTCATCGGGGCCCTGACCCTGGGCATCGGCGGTGTGGGGGTAATGAACATCATGCTCGTGTCGGTAAACGAGCGCATTCGCGAGATTGGCCTGCGCCGGGCCCTGGGTGCCCGCCGCCGCCACATCCAGGCTCAGTATCTCGCGGAGGCCCTGTTGCTGACGCTGCTCGGCGGCTTGATCGGCCTGGCACTGTCCTACCTGATCGCCACTGCCGTCGGCACTCTGCCCCTGCTCGGGCCTGCATTCGAGGACACCTCGGGCAAGCGCGACATCCACCTCCAGATCTCCCTGGGCACAGTGGTGCTCTCGACGGCAGTGCTGGTGCTCGTCGGGGTTTTGAGCGGGCTGCTGCCCGCCCTGCGTGCCTCCCGTCTCGACCCGGTGGAGGCGCTCCGCTATGAGTAACCTACGGGAGGATGCCATGAAGGCTCTGCGCCGGACCTCAATCGTTCTGCTGGCGGCCACGCTCACTGCCGCCGGGGCTCTATCGGCTTTCGCCGAAACGGCCCGCGGCTCATTCGAGCGCACCTTGAAGGTCACGGGGGCGGTCGATCTGGAAGTGAATACAGGCTCGGGTAGCATCACGGTCCGCACCGGCGGCGCCTCGAGCGTTTACGTCAAAGGCACCATCCGGGCCAGTTCAGGGCTCTTCGGCGGCCTGGGCGACGCCCAGGAGAAGGTTCGCCAGCTGGAGGCCAACCCGCCCATTCAGCAGACCGGCAACAGCATCCGCATCGGCGGCGTCGAAGACCGGTGGCTGCGCCAGAATGTCTCCATCAGCTACGAGCTGGTCGTCCCCGCCGACACCCGCTTGCGGGCCGACACCGGCTCGGGCGGCGTGGACGTCGAGGGGCTCGGCGGCCCGGTGAGTGCCGACACCGGCTCGGGGAGCATCCGCATCTCCAACATTCGCGGTGAAGTGCGGGCCGATACCGGCTCCGGCGACATCGAGCTCGACTCCATTGAGGGCGACGTCTCTGTCGACACCGGCAGCGGCTTGATCCGCGCCACCGGCATCGCTGGCGGCTTTGTGGCCGACACCGGCAGCGGCAGCGTCCGCCTAGAGCAGATCGCCCCCGGCCGGGTCCAGATCGACACTGGCTCGGGGAGCGTGACAGCCATGGGTGTACGGGGCTCGCTCACCGTGGACACTGGCAGTGGCGATATCACAGTCCAAGGAGAACCCGCCGGCGAGTGGCGGCTGGAAGCCAGCTCGGGAAGCGTCACCGTCCGTCTCCCGGCGCAGGCGGGCTTCGACCTCGATGCCCACACCGGCTCGGGCCGCATTTACACAGAGCACCCGATCACTGTCCGGGGCGCCCTGGGGCGGAATACCCTGCAGGGGAAAGTGCGGGGCGGCGGCTTCCTGCTCTTTGTGAAAACAAGCTCCGGCAATATTTACATCGAATAGCCCAGCAGCCATTCTTTCTTCCTCAACTCCGCGTCCCGGCGGAAGACTGCTACAGTATAATCATCCGGTTCCCCGGTTGCAGAGTTCGAGGATTCTCCCGGTAGAGAGAGCGGGATGACCGACAGGCAAAAAAAAGTTCAGCCGGCGCACGTCTCCGAGCAGCGTGACCCCGTCCGCTACGACGTCACCCTGCTCAGCGAGGACGACCTCTACCTCTTCAATGAAGGCAGCCATTATCGGCTTTATCAAAAGCTGGGGGCCCACCCCCTGGCCACCCCGCAAGAAACGGGCACCTACTTTGCCGTCTGGGCGCCGGATGCCGAGCGCGTCTTCGTGATGGGCGACTTCAACGGCTGGAACCGCGCGAGCCATCCCCTCCGGTCGCGGGGTGCGTCCGGAATCTGGGAGGGATTCGTCCCCGGGGTCGGCAAAGGCGCGACTTACAAGTACTACATCGAATCCCGCTACCACGGCTACCGGGTGGAGAAGGCCGACCCTTTCGCTTTCTTCGGCGAAGTCTCGCCGCGCACGGCTTCGGTGGTCTGGGCCCTGGACTACTCCTGGGGCGACGAGGCCTGGATGCGCAGCCGGCACCGGAACAATTCGCTCGACAGCCCTATCGCCATCTACGAAGTGCATCTGGGTTCCTGGATGCGCATGCCGGAAGACCACAATCGTCCCCTCACCTACCGCGAACTGGCTCCTAAGCTCACCGAGTACCTGCTGCGGATGGGCTTCACCCACGTCGAGTTTCTTCCGGTGATGGAGCACCCCTTCTACGGCTCCTGGGGCTACCAGGCCACTGGCTACTTCGCCCCCACCAGCCGCTATGGCACCCCGCAGGATTTCATGTACCTGATCGATTACCTGCATCAGCGCGGCCTCGGCGTCATTCTCGACTGGGTGCCTTCGCACTTCCCCGGCGACCAGCACGGTCTGGCTTACTTCGACGGCACCCAACTCTACGAGCACGCCGACCCCCGCAAGGGTCTCCACCCCGACTGGAACAGCCGCATCTTCAACTACGGCCGCAACGAAGTCCGCAGTTTCTTGATGAGTAGCGCCCTGTTCTGGCTCGGCACTTATCACGCCGACGGGCTACGGGTGGATGCCGTGGCCTCCATGCTCTACCTCGACTATTCCCGCAAGCCGGGCGAGTGGATCCCCAACCCCTACGGCGGCCGGGAAAACCTCGAGGCCATCGGCTTCCTCCAGCGCTTCAACCACGATGTCTACAAGGAGCATCCCAACATCCAGACCGCCGCGGAGGAATCCACCGCCTGTCCGATGGTCTCCCGCCCCACCCACCTAGGCGGCCTGGGCTTCGGCCTGAAGTGGGACATGGGCTGGATGCACGACACCCTCATCTACATGGCCTACGACCCCGTCTACCGCAAGTACCGCCACAACAATCTCACTTTCCGCATGCTCTACGCCTTCACCGAAAACTTCGTGGTGCCTCTCTCCCACGACGAAGTGGTCCACGGCAAGGGCTCCCTGCTCGGCAGGATGTCGGGAGATGACTGGCAGAAGTTCGCCAACCTGCGGCTGCTCTATGGCTACATGTACGGCCAGCCGGCCAAGAAGCTGCTCTTCATGGGCGGAGAATTCGGTCAATGGCGGGAGTGGAACCACGAAGAGAGCCTCGACTGGCACCTCCTCGAGTACCCGCCCCATGCCGGCGTCCAGCAGTGGGTGGCCGACCTGAACCGCCTCTACCACGCCGAGCCCGCCTTGCACGAGCTCGACTTCGAGCCCCACGGCTTCGAGTGGATTGACGCCAACGACGCCGACCAGAGCGTCCTGAGCTTCCTCCGCCGGGGACGAATGACCGACGACATCATCGCCGTGGTGTGCAACTTCACCCCCGTGCCCCGCTGTGACTACCGCGTGGGTGTCCCCCGCGGTGGCTTCTGGAAGGAGGTCTTGAATAGCGACGCCACACTCTACGGGGGCGGCGGCTGGGGAAACTGGGGCGGCCTGGAAGCGGATCCCATTCCTTCTCACGGCCGGCCCTACTCCCTGAACTTGACCCTGCCGGCGCTTTCCACCATCTTCCTCAAGAGCAGCAGTGTGCCCCGCGTTGACATACCCGTGGGTTGAGCCTAGGGAGAGTCTAGCCCTATGCCCGCCCCAGCGGAGGGTCCCAGGGGGGAGAAGGAAGACGAGCCGTCGACGCCTCTGCCCTACACCAGCTCTTCTACCAGGCTTTGGAAAAGGGCTTCGTCGACGCCGAGTTTGTGGCGGACGAGGGGTCCGAGCCGGAAGGCAGGTTCGGAGTCTTCATAGGTAGGCTGCTCATCCTTGTAGAACAGTCCCAGGGGAATGCGGTCGCCCCACTCGAAGGACTTTTCCAGGGCCGCCTGCACATCACTGGGCCGGTAGTCGGGCTCGTCTTCCAGCTTGTAGACGCGCTGCTTGAACCAGGGATAGGTGTTGAGCTTGTTGTAGGTGACGCAGGGGCTGAAGACGTCAATGAGCGCAAAGCCTTTGTGCTGGATGCCGCCGGCAATTAGCTCAGCCATGTGGTTCGGTTCACCGGAGAAGGCGCGGGCGACATAGGTAGCCCCAGAGACCAGCGCCAGCGCGATGGGGTTGATGGGCAGCTCGACGTTGCCTCGGGGCGTCGATTTGGTCCGCATCTCCTTCATAGTAGTAGGCGAAGCCTGTCCGGTGGTGAGCCCGTAGACTTGGTTGTTCATCACCACATAAGTGAGGTCGAGGTTGCGGCGCATGGCGTGGATGAAGTGACCGATGCCGATGCCGTAACCGTCGCCATCGCCGCCCGTGATGACCACCGTGAGGTCGGTGTTGGCCAGCTTGATGCCGCTGGCCACCGCCACCGCCCGGCCGTGCAGCGAGTGCACGCCGTAGGCGTGGATAAACCCGGGAAGGTTCGAGGAGCAGCCAATGCCGGAGACAATCACCAAGTCTTTGGGCGCCACCCCGACTTTGCCCGCGGCCATCTTGACGGCTTTCAAGACCCCAAAGTCGCCGCAGCCTGGACACCAGTCGGGCTCGACCGGACCCGCGTAGGTTTCGAGCGGCAGTTCAACGATAGTCGCCATGAAGTCCCCCTAGGAGGCGCCGGCTGCCGGGATGTGGGTGGCGCCGGTATTGATCCCCACGCATAACTCGCCCTGCTTCTTGCCTGAATCGCGGTGGATAATCTCGATCCGCCACACGGATTCTCCGCCGCCATCACTGTCGGCTTTTTCGATACGTCCGGGGCGCAGCTCTTCGTTCAGGTGGGTGCGGATGTAATGGTAGGCAATCTCCCGGGCTTCGGCCGGAGTGACCTCGAGCGAGCGCAGGTGGCCTTCCAGGATGGCCAGAACCTGCTCCTTGATGTAGTGGGGCTCAAAGGGCTCGCCGTCGTACTTCAAGATGCGGTCGTGCACGCCAAAGCCGGTCTCCGCCCGCAAGTGGCGGGCAAACTGGCCGGTGGCGTTGGCTTCGATGCAGATGGTGCGCTTCGAGCGGCCCAAAAGCTCGCTGACCTCGCGGGCGTGGAAAGGGAAAAGATATTTCACTTGGAGGTGGTTGGCGCGAATGCCGGCAGCGGCCAGCTGGCCGCCGGCCTCCCGGATGACCCCCTGAGTGGAGCCCCAACCGATCAAGGTGACGTCGGCGTCGAGGGGGCCAGCCAGCTGCGGGGCGGGGAGGTCGCCCAGGGCGTGGTCCAGCTTCCTCATCCGCTTTTCCGCGATTTTGCGGCGGACCGCCGGATTGGTGAAGACGTCACTAATCACAATGCCTTCTTCGTCATGCTCGTCGGTGGCGGCGACATAGAGGGTATTGGCGGTGCCGGGCAGGGCGCGGGGGGAGACGCCCGAGGGAGTAAAGGCATAGCGCTTGTACCTGCCGTTCTCTGCGCTCCATTCGGTGACCAGCTCTCCCCTCTCGATCGGAACGGTGGCAGTTAGGGTTTCGGGCTCAATGGTCTCGGGGTGCTCGGATAGCAGCAGGTCGGAAATGATGATCACGGGAAGCTGGTATGTTTCCGCCAGATTGAGGGCTTCCACGGCGGTGTGGAAGCAGTCCGCGGCGTTGGTAGGGGCGATGATGATTCGGGGAAAGTCGCCCTGAGAGGCGCCGAAGACCTGGTTGAGGTCAGCCTGCTCGGTCTTGGTGGGGATGCCGGTGGAAGGCCCGCCGCGCTGGACTTCGATAATGACCACCGGGGCTTCGATCATTCCCGCCTGGCCGATGGCTTCGGTCATGAGGGCGAAGCCGCCCCCCGAGGTGCCGCACAGGGCGCGCACGCCAGCCAGCCCGGCCCCGATGGCCATGTTGACCACGGCCAACTCATCTTCGCATTGCTTGACCACCACTCCGCAGCGCTCTGCGTGTGCCGCCATCCAATGCAGGATAGAGGAGGCAGGGGTCATCGGATAGGCCGAATAGAACTTGCACCCGCCGGCCACGGCCCCCAGCGAGAAGGCTTCATTTCCGGTGATGAAGGGGCGACGCTTCCGAGAGAAGCTCCACTGGCAGCCGAGAGGCACAAAGCGGTCGCGGGCGTAGTCGTAGCCAGCGCGGGCCAGGCCGACGTTTTGCTCCACGACAGGTTTGCCCTTGTAGGCGAAAGTGTCCGTGAGAACGCCGGCGGCGATTTCGAAATCGAGTCCCAGCAAAAAGAGCAAGGCCCCCAGGGCCACGGTGTTCTGCATCACTGGCTGGATGCGCCCGAAGCTTCGGGTCAACTCGGTGATGGGCAGGGGAACGGTAATGACCCTGTCGCGCAGAGGAATGTTTGCCCGCAGCTTGTCAGCGTTGAAGAGGACGACGCCGCCGGGTTCCACCTCCGGGGCGTGACGCTCGATAGAGTCTTGATTCAGGGCGATGAGGGCGCTTAGGTGGTCGCCGTGTGACTCCACCTTCTCCTGGCCCAGGCGGATTCGCAGCCAAATGTGGCCCCCCCGGATGACTGACTGATAGCTGTTGTACGCATACACATACAACCCTAGCCGGGCCGCAGTTCTGGCCAGGGTGTCGCCGGTCTTGTCCAGCCCATCACCGGCAGCGCCCCCGATTCCAATGGTAATGTCAGTCACAGCGACATCCCCAGAGCCGGGTTAAAATTGGCAAGAGCCCGGGCGCAAATCGCCTTTGGCTCTCCCTGTGGAGACTAAGAACACTGGCCCTCCCCTGGTCGGACCGGCAACGCCCAAGCCAGCATTAAACTCCGCTGCAGCGCCAGTGTCAAGCAACCGTTCTGCGTTGCCGCTCAGGAGGCCAGGACCTCTTTTTTGGTCAACTCCACAATGAGTTCATCCAGTCGTTTGCGATTCGCATCGGTGATCGAGGTGAATTCGATGCCCACGCCGCCCTGGGATTCGCAGAAGCGAACCACGCCCTCCGCTTCAAAAGGGTGAGCGGCCGCGATCTTGATGTGAACCGGTGTATTCACCAACAGGTCTGCGGCGTTGACAAACAGGCCACCGGCGCTGAGGTTACCTATGGGCTCCCGGATGCGAATGGTCTTGTTCTGCCCGCGGAGTTCCACGGGGTTGCCGAGCGCTATGCGGGGAAAACTGCGAATGCTTGGCCCCTCCATCGAATGCTCTCCTTTCTGGCTGCAACCCTCGCTGGGGGGCAAAAGCCACCCACCGACGCTGCGAGGCCTGGCCACGTGAGCCCGGGCTGGAGATGGTGGAGGCTGGCTGAATCTTACTACAAGAGAGCCCGCTGGCCAGCAGGAGTTTTGGTATCAAAAGGAGACAAGAAGCCCTTCGACCCAGTTTTTCAGGCAGCCAAAACAGGGGAGTGGCGCGCCCGGAGGGACTCGAACCCCCGACCTTCTGGTTCGTAGCCAGACGCTCTATCCAACTGAGCTACGGGCGCGACGGGTGAAATTCATTGTAGAGGGGCCTCCCCGGAGTGTCAATGCAGCGGCCCGGGGACAAAGCCCAGAAGCTAGAGCGGGCGTGTGCGGCAGGTGGCACCCTTGCCTTTCAGGCAATAGTCGTAGCAGTTCTTGTGCGCGATGTGCACACGCCGAAAGGACTCCTCAAGCGTCGTGCCCAGCTCGAATCGCGCATCGTCGTAAATCACCGGGCAGGGGTAGTAGCGCAGCACGCCCTCGCTCTTCTGCACGCACCGGCTGAAATGGCACATCAGCGACTCGGGGGCTCTGTTCAAGCTGGAGAAACAGTTGGTGGTAACGAAGACTTCAGGCTTCGGCTCCTGACCCCGCTGGCCCAACTGCACGAGTTGATTCCCCATCTCCAGCACGTTTTCAATCAAATTTACTTCGACCGGCCCCCGGAATAGCCCCTGGAAGTGGGCCCGAATCTCTTCGTCGGTTTGCTCGGAAAGGAAGGGCCGCTCCGCGGTGAGCACAGGCACGAAACCCATCTCCATCAGCTGCTTGATGGTCTCGACCGTCTGCGCAAAGGTTCCTTTGCCGCGAATGCCATCGTGTTCGGCTGCCCGCGGACTTTCCAAGGTGATGCGGACCCGCAAGCGGTCGCCGTGGCGCTCCCGCAGCTGCCGCAGGACGTCAAAATGGTGGCGGATGTAACGCCGTCCGTTGGTGAGGATCTCGACCGGGGCGATTTCCAGCGCATACTCCAGGCTTCGGACGAACTCCTCGTTCCTCTTCGCCCGGCCGCGCAACACCGCCTCGTTCACGAAGACTTCACCGCCGGTGAAGCAGATTTTCTGGACTCCGAAGCGGGCGGCGGTGTCCAGGTGCGGGCGGAGCTCCGTGAAGGCGATTTGCTCCAGGCGGTTGTTGGAAGGTGAGGAAGCCGTATAGCAGTGCGTGCACTTCAAGTCGCAAAGCGATCCTTGCATCACCCAGAGATCTTCGAGCACGAAGCGTCCGCCCAGCCGCTTCGGATCAACGAAGGCGCGCTGCTCGCCCTTGGCGTTCGTGAGGGCGAGGCCGTCGGGGTGCCGCCCGAGGAGCGTGGGGATGGCCGTGCCCATCAGCAGCAGTCTCCCGGCCCACAAACGCTGGCTGCGGGGGCGAGGGTCTTGCGGTAGCGCTTTCCCTTGGTCTCGCGCGGGTCCCGCACCTCCGCCCCGCTGCAAACGAATCCACGGGCTCTCTTGAGCGGCACCTCGCGCCGGGGCGGCAGAGGAATGATGTCGTCAGCGTACGGAGCCTGGGTGAGAATCTTGTAAGTCTTGTCGCAGACCGCCATGCGCTGGCCGCGGCGCAAAACGTGTCCGTCGTCGTCCCGCACTTCCTTCCAGGGGCCCTTGTAGACGACCGCCTGGTAGCGCTCCAAGCACGGGCCTTCCTTGCCTTTGCGAGCGGTCACGGTGATGGAGCGGAATTCGATTCCGCGGACCGTCTGCCAGGGCTTCTGGTCATACTTTTCGATTTGAATGCCGTAGAAGCCGGCCCGCTCGAACGACTCCAGGAACTTGTCCTCACGGAAGGCGCCGGCGATACACCCACTCCAGAGCTTGGGGTCGCGTTTCATAGCGGCAGGCACGTCTTCGTCGGACACGATGTCACTGATGGCCACCCGCCCGCCGCGCTTCAGCACCCGGTACATCTCCGCGAAAAGCTTTTCCTTGTCGGCGTCCTTTACCAGGTTGAGGACACAGTTCGAAATGATGACGTCCACCGACTCGCCGGCAATCAGCGGCGCTGCCGTGCGCAGCCGTTCGGTGAAGGCCTCGAAATCAGCCAGATCGGCGGCGGTGCGAACCGGCCGGCCCTTCAGGTAAGCCTCCAGCTCATCAAGCGGCAGGGCCAGATCTTGGATGCGGGCGCGGTGGAAGACGACGTTGTCATACCCCAGGCGCTCGGCGACCGTGGGCTGATGCTTGCGGGCCAGAGCCAGCATCTCTTCGTTCATGTCCACCCCGATGACCTTTCCCGTGGGCCCGACGATTTGAGCCGCGCTGTAGCAGACCTTGCCCGCGCCCGAACCCAGGTCGAGCACCGTATCGCCGGTGCGCAAGTACGGCGTGGGGTCGCCGCACCCGTAGTCGCGCTCCACAATCTCGGCCGGGATCAGTTCCAGGGCGCGAGGGTCGTAGGTCACCGGACAACAAAGAGCCGGCTCCTTCTTTCGGGCCGCCTCGCTGTAGCGCGCCCGAACCGCCTGTTCACTGTCCATCAATGGCTGCCGACGTGGCATGGTCGCTTCTCCTTGTCCGAGGCTTCGGCCCATTGGGCCCGAACGCTCGCTAGGCTACTTGAGATTGGACGGACGTTCAAGGCGCGGGGATTCAGTCGGAATCAGCCTTTGCCCAGCATGGAGTGTCGTCGCCTGCAGACGTTGGACAGTGAGGCCATCCGCCGCCGTGCCCAACGCTTCGGGCGGGAAATCCAGGCCGCTTTACCGAAATAGCAAGCGGCGGCCAGCCGCTCGGCTGTCCGGTGGCCTCGTGGCCGGCCACCCCTGGGAGGTGCCAGGCTACCGCGAACCCGCCACAAATTTCCCGAAGGGAGGCTGGGGTTCCCGTCTTGGGAGAGGAGCCACCCACTGGCTGCACAGCACACCCTCTAAGTGCTTTTCTTTTCGTGAGCTGCGGCTCAGGGGTTTGGCGAGTGTCGTGCTTAGCCACTGCGCGGAAGAGTGGCGGCTCGCGCTCTGCGGAACCAGCAGCCTGGCAGTCGGCGTGGCGGGCGCAACCCCCGTACCCGACTCCGGGCTGTTGGTTTGTTTCTCTCCCTGGGTCGGTTCAGGCCAGGAGGAAACTGCATCGCCAACCCCAATCCGGGTCGGCT
The DNA here is from genome assembly GCA_016210855.1 of Acidobacteriota bacterium. GTDB lineage: Bacteria > Acidobacteriota > Terriglobia > Acidiferrales > 2-02-FULL-67-57 > 2-02-FULL-67-57. The sequence continues at coordinate 37,788 of JACQTJ010000125.1, forward strand.
CCCCAAGCTGGCTCGGACCCCCATCGAAGCGGGGGTCGCCACCTTCCCTGACACTCCGGGCTTGATCCCCTGCCGCGAAGTATCCGGAGGGACCTCAGGCCGGGCTTCTGCTGACCTCAACTTTTTCTGTGAGGGGAATCGCTGCCCGGCGGACCCAATGCACCACCTCGGTCTCCTTGAGTCGGGAGGCGTCGAACTGGATCGAAGCCACGCGGTTGGCCTCGTCCACCCGGATGCGCAGGATGCCGTAGTGGCTAGCGAGCTCCCCCAGGGCCTTCACTTGGGCGGGGCTGAGCGGCCCGGCGTAGCGGTAGCTGACCTCTAGGTAGGTCATAGGGCCTCCGAAACGCCGGCGATTATACACGCCCGAGCGTTGCCGTCCGGGTCTGGCCGCTACTTGGGCGGCTGCTTGCGCTTGCGCAGCCGGTCGAGGATGTCGCCCAGCGTCCCGGCGGGCTTGTCGCGCCCGCGGCCGAGCTTCATTTCCATGAGCCGTCCCAGGTCGAGCTCCAGCTTGGGGGCGGCGAAGGTGCCGCGAATCAGGAAAGGAATCATGACCCGTCCCTGCTCGTCGGTGAAGAAGCCGCCCACCACTGCTCCCAAGCCGCCGCGGCTGCTCAAGCGCTGGCTGGCTTCGGGGGTGAAGGTGGCGGTGGACGCAAACGCCAACTCATCCTCCAGGCTGAAGCCGCCCAACGCAGTCATGGTCAGATCGGGCGTGCGCAGGGTGAGATCGTCGGTGCGCACCCAGCCGTCGGCGATCTGGAATTGGGTGGTCATGTCTTCGATGGGTGTGTCGCGCTGCTCGGTGCTCAATCCCGCCAACTGCCCCAGCGCCACCAGTTCCCGGCTGAGGTTGAGTTGCGCGAACCGCCCGTTCACCAGCGACAGTGCACCCTGGCCTACGGCCGAACGAAGGATGGCGGGCCGCTCGCTCCCGGCGAAGCGCACCGTCACTGCGCCCCCCAGACGCCCGTGCAGACGGTTCTTCGACTCGGAATTCTCCGAGAGCAGTTTGTTCGCGTCCACGTTGCGCAGCAGCCCGTTGAACTCGGCCAGCGGCTCCGCACCCTGCAGGTTCACCACCAGCCGGCCGCGGCCGCCGCCGTCGTAGAGTCCGAACTCGATGGGCTCGCAGGTCACCACGCGGTTGGAGATGCTCAGCGGAGAGACAAACGGCGCCAGGGTCAGCGTGCCGTGGGTCACCCGGTCGAACTCCAGCCGCCCGCGCCCACTCAAGCGGGCGAACCAGTCGCCGCCCTTTTCCTGGGCGTGCACCACGGGGAGAAAAAGCTGCGATAGCCGCCGGCGCTTGGGAGGCGCGGCGGGGGCGGCCGGCTGGGCGCCGACTAGGGCCTGGAGGCCCATCACGTCCAGGCGGTCGCCGCGCAGGTCGAAGTTGACCCGGGGGGCGTCGAAGTTATCTACCCGCAGCGAGCCCTCGAGCTTCGTCCCGGCCGCCGCCAGACGCAGGTTCGTCACCTGGAGCCGGTTGGAAGCAAACTCGACCTCCGCCTGCTCGATGCCCAGCGGCTGCGTCAGCGCCGCCAGCGTGACCGACGCTCCCGCCAGTTGGACCCGCCCGCTCAGGTCGAGCGGCGAGGCCTTCTCGCCCAGCAGGCCGCGCAGATCCACGGCGGCCGTCACCCGCCCGCTGGCCCGACCGCCGGGCAGAGGATCGCTGCCCAGGACGCGCGCCAGCCCCACGAGCACCTCCAGGTCGGCGCCGTCGGTCTCGACGTGAGCCTCCAGGGCAGGCCGAGTCCGATAGTTGTCCAGACGGAAATTGGCGCGGGCCCGCAGCTCCTCTCCGAGCGTGGCAGCAAAGGGCGCCGCTGCGAGCCGGGTGGGGCTGAGGGCCAGCTCCAGGGCCGGCACGCGCAGGGGCTGGGGGAGCTGTGGGGTAGTGAGAGAAAAGTCGCGGAAGGCGAGCGTGCCTTCGTAGGCGATCTTCGCCGGCTCGGCCAGCGGCCCGCTCAGGTCAATCGCCGGGCGCACCCGCCCGCTCAGCTTCTGCCCTTCGCCGAGCGGGTTGGCGCCGAAGGCCGAGGCCAGCGCCAGGAGCGGCCCGACCGGAACGTCCTCACCCGTCACCCGCGCTTTCAGGCGCGCCTGGCCGCGATAGTCGTCCACCGTGGCTGCCAGCGTCAGGTTCACGCCCGGCTCGGGCGAGATCGTAAAGGGCGCGGCGATGAGGCGCTCGCGGTCGAACTCGACGACCACGGCCGGCACCTCAACCGGCTTCGCCAGCTCGGCGAACTTCAGGGAAAGCGCCCGGAACTTGAGGGTGCCGCCGTAGCTCATCCGGGCGGGCTCGGCCAGCGGCCCGGCGAGCTTCAGGGCCGGCTGGACGAATCCGGTCACCTGCTGCCCTTCGCTCAGCGTCTTCACTCCGAAGCGCGCCCCCAGCGCCAGCAGTGGTGCCAGAGGCACTTCCCCGCCGCCGACACGGGCCTCGACGACCGGCCGGCTGCGAAAGCCCGAGACGGAACCGGCAAGTATCAGGCTCACGCCCGGCTCCGGGGAGACGCTGAAGGGGGCCGCCGTGATGCGGTCCGGCTCGAGGGTGAGGTCGAGGGCCGCCACCCGCAGGGGCTGGGCAAAGCCTTCCAGCTTCACCCCGAGGTCGCGTATCTTTGCCGTGCCGGTGAGTTGCCAAGCGTCCGACGCCCCGCTGGCCTTGAGCTCAGCCGTCAGCTTGCCCGTCGCCGGCGGAAGTCCTGGGGGCAGCGGGTATCCGAGCCGGGATGGAATTCGCGCCAACGCTCCCAAGTCGGCCTCGGCGGTGGTGAGCTTCAGGTCGAACCGAATCGGAGCCCCCAGCCTCAGGCTGCCCTGGCCCGCCACCCGCGCGCCGGCGTACTTGACCACCGTGTCGCCGAGCTCGACTCGGCTCCAGTCGGCAGGCAGCCGGGCCGAAAGCTCCAGGGCGAGGTTGTCCGCCGCCTGAGCCCCAAGGAGAGTCACCGTGCCGCTCAAGCTGATTGCGTCCGGGGTGGAGCTGAGTTTCAGCGCCCCGGCCAGCGCCCCCAGCCGCGCGAGCTCCGCCGGCACGCTGACCAGCGAGGCCAGGGCGGCCGGTCGGAAGTTTTCCAAGGTCAGCTCTGCCTGAAAGGGAGTCCGGGCCGGGGCCGCCAAGTCCAGCGGGCCCAGCCGTCCGCTGGCGCTCACCCGGCTGTCGGAATCAAAGCCGACCGCCAGGCGAAAAGGAAAAGCCTCGGTGGCGCTCAGGTCTGTGGCCGCAAGTTCCACGCCGCTCAGTCGGAGCGGCGTCCGCCCGGCCCGCTCGATGACCACCGTGCCCTCACGCAGCCGCCAGTTGCGCACCGGAGCGGCCGCTGGCCCCGGGCTGGAAGCCGGCTTCTCTGCCGGCTCTTCCGCCGCCAGCGTGGCCAGGTTCCACTCCCCCGCGGCGTTCTGGCGGAGCCAGACCTCGGGGCGAACCAACTCGAGCGCCTGCACCCGGGTCTCGCCGCGCAGGAGTGCCCCCAGGCTGAAGTCGAACTGCACCGCCTCGGCGCGGATGAACTCCTCTCCGGCAAAGCCCGGGGCCTCGGGGATACGCACCCGGTTCAAGCGTAGGCGCAGCGGCAGCAGCCGCAATTCCAACTCGGCCGCCTCTACCGGACGGTTCACCGAGCGGCCGAGTTGCTCCAGGATGAGCCCCCGGTAGCGATTGACATCGAAGGTGTAGACGAAGACGGCCGCGGCCACCGCCAGCAGCCCGAGCAGGCCCGCCAGGGCAACCAAGGATTTCTTCAGCGCGCTCATCGGCTCCCTCTCTCTTCTAAGAGGTACACAACCCCGCCGGGGTTGGCAAGGTGTTTGCGGGAGACCGGCGCTAGTTGCCGGTGGCTGGCGGGGGCGGAGGCACGTCTTCGGGGCGGTTCGCCAGCAGGTAGGTCTGGCTCAAGCCGCGGTACACTTGGCCGGCTACTTCGGCCGCCTTGGAGCCGCTCAGCGGGCGGCCGCCGCGTAGCAACACAATCACCGCGACGCGTTGTCCCCTGGGCAGCTCACCGTAAGAGGCAAACCAACCCAGCTTGGCGCGGTCTTCGCCGCAAGTGCCGGTCTTGCCGAGGAGGTGCTCTTCGGCTTCGGCGCTCACCCGGGCGGTGCCATAGAGCACAGCGGCTTCCATCCCGGCCCGCAGCTCGGGCAGCCAGCGCTGGATGGGCAGGTGGCGCTTGACGCGCGGCTTGAACCCGGCCCGCTCCTTCTCCGTCCGCGGGTATTGCAGGTAGTGAAGCGTGCCCCCGTTGGCGAAGGCCGCCATGAGCGCGGCCAGCTGCAGGGGAGTCACCTTGACGCCTTCACCAAAGCTCGAGAGCCGCCCCACGCCGCCGTAGGCGGGCGGCCGAGTCGGGAAAGAGCCGGGGTGTTCGTCCTCGACCAGGTAGCCGGCCAGTTCGCCGAAGCCGAGCAGGCGCGCATACGACGACACCTTCTCGAAGCCGAGCCGCTTGCCCAAGATCTCGAAGAAAGGGTTATTCGAGTAGGCCAGCGCCTCGGTCAAGTTGATCGACTGGCGTCGGGAAACACGCAGCAGCGTGTCGCCGGTGATCAAACCCTCTTCAAGGGCCGCCAACGAGACGGCCAGCTTGATCGTGGAGCAGGGCTTAAAGCCCGAAGAAAGCGCCAGCTTTTGGTTGACCAGGGTCAGGATCCGCCCCGAGTCTGCCTCCACCACCATCACGCTGCCGTTCAGATTCCCCAAGGCCCGAACGGCTACCTCCCGCACCGGGATCTCCTCCCCTTCCAAGAGGTCGTTCACCGTGGGGTCGGCGTAGCTCGGGACCGTGTAGCGCACCCGGCGGTGGGAGGACTTTTTCTTCTGCGCTGCCTGCACCCAGACCTCTCCGGCAGGCAGGAACACCAGCAGGGCAGCCAGGAAAAAGCTCCACCACCGCAACCGTGACCGATGCATCGGGTCGCTCCGGACTTGCCTGCGCTCGGCAGGCGGGACTTTTTTAGTGGTGGCGCTGCAGGATCGCACCCGATCCTAGGCCGGAAGACGTTTCGATGCAACATCTTTCTTCGAGAAACTCGGGCTTTGGCCCCCTCGGGGGGTGACCGCGGTCACAGCGGGCGGAGCCCGCCACGGCTAGGCTGAGTTGGGTATGCAAGAAGAGAAGGATTGAGGAGCTGAATCTCATGACTACAGCCACCGCCGTCCTGCGCAGCGAGCACGATGCCATCCTGCGGATGCTGGAGGCAACCGAAGAGGCGGTGCGGCTCCTCTACCGCGGGGAAGGGGTGGACCCGGAGACTCTGGCCGGCCTGCTCGAGTTCTTCCGCTTGTTCGCCGACCGCTGCCACCACGGCAAAGAAGAAGACCTGCTGTTTCCGGCTCTGGAGAAGAAAGGCCTGCCGCGAGCGGGCGGACCCATCGGGGTCATGCTGGACGAGCACGAGCAAGGACGCTCGCTCCTCCGGGAACTGGGAGAGGCCGGCCAGGCCTACGCCCAGGGCGCCTCCGAGGCGGGGCGTCGCTGGGCCGAAGCCGCCCGCGCCTATGTCACCTTGCTGCGTCAGCACATCCACAAAGAGAACAACGTGCTGTTCCTGGTGGCGGAGAATCTGCTCTCGGACGCCGAGCAGCAGCAGCTGGCCCGCGCCTTCGAGAAGGTGGAAGAAGAAAGAATGGGGGCCGGCACCCATGAGCGGCTCCACGCCTTGATGGACAGGCTTGCCACTCAACTCTTGACTCCATGAATCTTGCGGATAGAAGATGGCGCCAGGCTAGCCGCGAGCCCATGACTGCCGCCCACATCACCTAAGGAGGAATGAATGAAGCACTGGCTGAAACCTGGCTTGATCCTGCTGATTGCGATGACCACTCCTCTGCTGCTCCTGGGCGGGGGCGATGCGGCAGCGGGCAAACCCGTCTACGACAAGAAGTGCGCCATGTGCCACGGCGCGGCCGGAGAAGGCAAAGAAGCCATGGCCAAGATGCTCAAGGTGGAATTCCGCCACCTGGGCTGCAAAGAGGTGCAGGCCAAGTCCGACCCCGAGCTGAGCAAGATCATCACCGAAGGCACGGGGAAGATGAAGGCCGTGACCGGGCTGAGCGTGACGGATGTGGCCAACGTGGTGGCCTACGTTCGCACGCTGGCCAAAAAGTAGCCTGACGGGCGCCTTGAAGCGGCACCGGAGCCTGCACCCCCTCAGCGAGCATCATCACCACGTCCTGGTCCAGGCTCTCCAGGTGCGCCGCGCCGGCACGATCCCGCCCAGCCGACACGCCGCCGCTCTTGAGCGGGTCGCCAGGAGTCTAGTTCGCTTTTGGAAGAAAACCGGGCAGAAGCACTTTCGTGAAGAAGAAGAGGTGCTGCTCCCTGCCTACGCCCGCCACGTGCCCCTCAACCAGGATGAGGCCGTCATGCGGATGCTTGCCGACCACGCGTCCATTCGCGCGGCCTTCCACGAGTTGCAGGCGGCGCTGGCGGAACGCCGCCTGGTGGAGGAGGGAGTCGCCATCCTGGGGCGGATGCTGCACGACCACGTGCGGCTGGAAGAAGAGCAGGTATTCCCGCGGATCGAGGCCACGCTGAGCGAAGCAGAACTCCTCGCCCTCGCTCCGCGCCTCACCCGCCTTTACCGGACCAAGAAAGGCTAGCGGGGCTTGCTTCGGGTTCCCCGATCGGCGCCCGAAGCTTCTGCCGGTGGAGTCCCGCCAAGCCCCAGCTTCTCCCGGAGGCCCCGTTCCAGCTTTTCGCAGATGTCGGCATTCTCCCGCAGGAACTGCCGGGTGTTTTCCCGCCCTTGTCCGATGCGTTCCCCATTCAGAGCAAACCAGGCCCCGCTCTTCTCGATGATGCCCTGGGCCACCCCCAGGTCGAGCAGGTCGGTTTCCCGGCAAATGCCTTCGCCGTAGATGAGGTCGAATTCGGCCTCCCGGAACGGAGCCGCCAACTTGTTCTTCACCACCTTGGCGCGGGTATGATTGCCGATGGCGCGCTCACCCTCTTTGATGGTAGCGATGCGGCGAACGTCGATGCGCACGTCGGAATAGAACTTGAGCGCCCGGCCGCCGGGGGTGGTTTCCGGATTGCCGAACATCACCCCGATTTTTTCCCGCAGCTGGTTGATGAAGATCAGGCAGGTCTTCGACTTGTTCACGATGGCCTTGAGCTTCCGGAGCGCCTGCGACATCAGCCGGGCTTGCAGCCCCATCTGCGGGTCACCCATTTCTCCTTCGAGCTCGGCCTTCGGCACCAGCGCCGCCACCGAGTCCACCACCACCACGTCCAGGGCCCCGGAGCGAATCAAGGTCTCGGCGATCTCCAGGGCCTGCTCGCCGCTGTCCGGCTGCGACACGAGCAGGTTGTCCACGTCCACGCCGAGCTTCTTCGCATAGGGGGCGTCCAGCGCGTGCTCGGCGTCGATGAAGGCCGCCATGCCGCCGCGCTTCTGGGCCTCGGCGATGACATGCAGCGCCAGCGTGGTCTTGCCGCCCGCTTCCGGCCCGAAGATCTCGACCACGCGGCCGCGCGGCATGCCCCCGACGCCCAGGGCGGCGTCGAGCGAGAGCGCTCCGGTGGGAATCACCGCCACCGGCACCATCACGTCCTTATCGCCCAGGCGCATGATGGAGCCCTTGCCGTATTCCTTCTCGATCTGGGTGATCGCCACATCCAGTTGACGCTTGCGTTCGTCCGCCATCACTGCCTCTCCTTCTCTTCCCGGGAAAGTTCGCCGTCCCGGTCCTCACTCATCCCTTGTTCGAGTTCTTCGAGCAGCACCCGCGCGCGCTGCTCATCTTCCTTGCTCACCCACAGCCCGATGTCACCAAACTCACCGGTGGGAATCACGCCCGGGTCCAGGTTCCCCAAGCATTCGATGCCGCTCTCGAGCAACATCTGCCTCATCATCTGCGCCTGCACCAGGTCCCGGCCAACCCAAACCCGCACGGTTTCGGTTTCCCGTTTCATCCCGGGCCTATCGTCCGCCCCACAACAACAGCAGAATGGCCACGTTCACGACGTGGCTGAGCAGTCACAGCCGACACCAAGTTCCGAGCCGCGCCACCAGCGCCCAGATGAGATAGGGGGCCGCCAGAACCGCGGCGACCGCCAGGGCCAAGTTCGCACTCCACAACCAGCCCGGCAGCACGCCGGCCAGGGCCAGGCCCGCCACCGCGCCCGTCAGCGCATAGAAGCCCAGGCCCAGCAGGGCGTTCGGCACCCCCAGCAGCCGGGCGTACGGCGTTTCGAGGACGGTCATGCAGGTGCGTTCCTCGCGACGACAGAGGGCGGCGGGAACTTCGCGGGCTTCGAAGCGCCCGTAATAAACGATCGTGAAATAGAAAGAGATCGCGGTTCCCAGAACCGCCAACCCCAACAACCACCACGCGCTCAAATCAACCTGCTCGCTTGCGCCCCGACAAATCTCTAGCGCTCAACCGCCAGGGCCACCGCGTTGCCTCCCCCCAGGCAGAGCGCGGCGATGCCGCGTTTCGCCTGGCGAGCCGCCATTTCGTAGAGCAATGTGACGAGGATGCGGGCCCCGCTGGCCCCGATGGGATGCCCCAGGGCCACCGCCCCGCCATTGACATTGACCCGGGCGGGGTCGAGCTTCAGTTCGCGGATGACGGCCAGGGCCTGCACGGCAAAGGCTTCGTTCAACTCGATTAAGTCAACTTCCTCGCGCTTCCAGCCCACTTTCTGAAGCAACAGGTTGACCGCATCCACCGGGGCCATCATCACCCACTTGGGCTCGACCCCGCTCACCGCCTGGCCTACGATGCGGGCCAGCGGCGTTTTGCCATTTTTCGCCGCCCAGTCTTCGGGCGCGACGACCAGTGCTGCCGCTCCGTCATTGGTCCCCGGGGCGTTCCCGGCAGTCACCGTGCCGTCCTTCTTGAAGACCGGCCGCAGCTTGGCGAGCTTCTCAAGGCTGCTGTCCTCCCGGGGGCTCTCGTCTTTCTTGAAGACAACGGTTTCGCCCTTCTTGCTCGAAATCTCCACCGGCACAATCTGCGACTCGAACCGGCACTCCTTGATGGCCTTGACCGCCTTCTGGTGGCTTTGGAAAGCGAAGCGATCCTGTTCTTCGCGGCCGAGCTTGTACTTCTCGGCCACGAGTTCCGCCGTCATGCCCATGTGGAAGTCTTCATAGGCGTCCCAGAGGCCGTCCGTAATCATGGAGTCGAGCACTTGTCCGTGGCCGAGGCGATAGCCTTCGCGGGCCTTGGTAAGCAAGTAGGGGGAGTTGGTCATCGATTCCATTCCCCCGGCCACCACCACCGTGGCATTGTCGGTGGCGATGGCCTGAGCAGCCAGGCCTACCGCTTTCAGCCCGGACCCGCACACCTTGTTGACGGTCATCGCCGCTACCTGCGGGCGCAAGCCGCCGCGCAGGCCCGCCTGCCGGGCCGGATTCTGTCCGAGGCCAGCCGACACCACGTTGCCCATGATGATCTCGTCCACCTGCTCCGGCTCGATCCCAGCGCGCTGGACGGCTTCGGCGACCACTTTGGCGCCAAGCTCGGTGGCCGAGAGCGGCGCCAGCGACCCCTGGAACTTGCCGATGGCGGTGCGAACCGCGCTGACGATGACGGCTTGCTTCATGGCGTGCTCCTTTGCTCCCTTGGCGATTATAGGTTTCGCCCTCTGCCCGGTCAAGGAATCTGCGGAGTCGAGGCTCGCTTGACGCCAGTGCAACGCGCGGGCCTGCTCGCCACCGGAAGGTTCCCCTTGTCCAGGCGGCGGGTGCCCACTAAGATGAGGGAAGCCCGGGTATGACGCCTTCCACACCCCCCGAGACCCAGCAGCCGGCTCGAGTGGAATTGAACCCCGCCCAGCGGGCTGCGGTCGAGCACCTCCACGGGCCCCTGCTGGTGGTGGCCGGGGCCGGCACCGGCAAGACCCGCGTTATCACCGAGCGCGTCCGCTCCCTCCTCGAAGTGCTCCCCGATCTCCGGGGAGAAAACATCCTGGCCATCACCTACACGGACAAGGCGGCGGCCGAAATGCAGCAGCGCATCCGACGCAGTGCCGGCAAGCGCGGCGAAGGCGTGCGCATCTGCACCTTTCACGCCTTTTGCTACGAGCTGCTCCGCCGTCACGACCAGGCCCTGCGGATCCTCGAGCCGGTTGACCACTGGATCTTCCTCCGCCGGCGGCTCCACCACCTCGACCTGGATATCTTCAAGAGACTGTCCGAGCCCGGCCGCTTCCTCAACGATTTCCGCGATTTTTTCTACCGCTGCCAGGACGAGCTGGTGAGTCCGGAGGACTACCACCGCTACGTGGCCGACCTGGTGGCCGCTTTTGAGCGCGAGAAGAAACTTTTGAATGCCGAGGAGCGAGCCGAGCGCAAAGAAGAGATCCGCCGACAACAGGAGATCGCTCGTGCCTATGCGGCGGCCGAGCGGCTGCTGCGCGAGGCCCGGCGGACCACGTTCGGGGGCTCGCTGCTGGCGGGGGTCGAGCTCCTCGAGTCCAATCGCGAGCTGCGTGAGCACCTTCAGGAGCGGTTGCGCTACATTCTGGTCGATGAATTCCAGGACGCCAACATCGCCCAGATTCGCTTGCTCGAGCTCCTGGCCGGCCGGCACCGCAACCTGATGGCGGTCGGCGACGACGACCAAGCCATCTACCGCTTCCGGGGGGCCTCCTATGCCAGCTTCCGCAAATTCGAGGAAATGTTTCCGGACTGCAAAAAGATCACCCTCACCCGGAACTACCGCTCCACGGCGCGGCTGCTGCGCGTGGCCACCCAGCTCATCGCCCAGAACGGCACGGCTCGCTTCGACCCGCACAAAAAACTCCAGGCCGTTGAAGCCGGGGGCGAGAAAGCCCGCCTAGTGGAGTTGGACGATGTCGGCGCTGAAGCCGCCTACGTGTGCAGCGAGATCCAGCGCCTGCGGGAGGAGAGGGGAGGCTACCCCGGCGTCGCTGTCCTCTACCGCGCCCACGCCCACCGCAATGCCTTGGTCGAGGCCCTGACCCGGGCGGGCATTCCCTTCGTCATCCGCAATCTGTCCATTCTCTCCAGCACGCTGATCCGCGACCTGATCGCCTACCTGCGCGCCATCCACTCCTCCGCCGACAACATCAGCTTGGCGCGCCTGCTGGCTATTCCGGCCTGGGGACTGACTGTAGAGATGCTTCTCGAGCTGCTGGAAAGCGCCCGGCGCGAGAAGAGCACACTGGCGGCTGCCATCGAGGGTCTACACCCGCGGGTACGCGACGAGCAAACTCGCCTGGGGGAGCTGCTGGGGCTGCTCGCCGACCTCCGGGGGCGCGCCCCCCAGCGCACCGTGACGCAGCTCTTCGACGACTTGCGGGAACGGTTGCAACTTTCCCTGCTCCCCGCCGACCCCGACGCCCGCCCGCTGGCCACGTTTGCCGGCTTCCTCCGGCAGTGGGAAGAAGAAAAGAGCGAGACCAAGCGATTGCCCGAGTTGGTCGAGTATCTCGCCTATTTTGAGGAAGCCGGCGGCGCCGTCAATCTGCCCGAAGACACCGACAACCGGAATGCCGTGCAGCTGATGACCGTGCATACGGCCAAAGGGCTGGAGTTCGACTCCGTCTTCGTGCTCCGCCTCAACCGCAACGACTTCCCGACCACGCGACGCCGGCCTCTCTTTGTCTTTCCCGAGGCGCTGATGAAGGAAGTCTTGCCGCCGGGGGATTTCCACATCCAAGAAGAGCGGCGCCTGTGCTACGTGGCCCTGACCCGAGCCCGGCAGCGGTTAACCCTCACCAGCCTGACTGGAACGCGGCGAGCCCCCTCCGTGTTTCTCGAAGACA
>JACQTJ010000126.1 GCA_016210855.1 Acidobacteriota bacterium
AACTTACACTCGTTTTTCCATTGTTGCATGGTTCTTCCCCCGGTTTTCCTGTTTTCCTTTGCAAATCATGCCCCAAACCCGGCTGTTGTTGTTCATATCTTCAACAATCAGCCCAGAGGCCGGGGTTCAGGCTACTTCGGAATCGACATAGAGGCGGCGGAGCTCGCGCCAGTCCTCCTCCCCAAACTCGTGGAGGACGATGGGATGCAACTCGCGCTCCTCTCGGTCGACGTGTTGGCGCAGCAGCCCCACCAGCTCCCGCCCCAGAGGCAGCAGTCGGCGCAGCTCGCCGGTGGCATTGAAATGGAGCAGCTCGCGGCGAAACTCTTCGAAGGCCTGCCGGAATACGTCGTGCTCGTGGCGCAACTCGCCGAGCAGGGCGCGCAGGCGAGGCAGGCGGTATTCGACGGCGGGATAGAACACGGTTTCTTCCTCACGGATGTGGTGCCGGAGCTCGTGCTCAAAGACTTGGCAGAGGTCGCGGAGCACGCTGACCGCCTGCTGGCACTGGCCGTAGCTTGAGCCGGTGGCCTGGCGGAGGGCCGCCTCCCACTCCTCCAGGTGCTGGCGCAGCCCCTGGTGCTCTCGCAGCAGCGTGTCCAGGATTTCCTTGCCGTGCATGGTCCTTCCCTTCAGGGAACCTTGTCCACCGCCGGGCGGCGCCAGGGCAGCCCGTAAGCTTCCGCGAAAACGGTGCGAGCGAGTGAGGGTCGCGGCAACACCGCTTGCCCGGCACAATAGCCCAGTCCCAGCACCGTCACCACGAGCAGCGTCTCCGGGATGTGGAAGTCCCGGGCAATGGCCTCGGCATCGAACTCCCCCATCCACCAACTGGAGACTCCGAGGGCCAGCGCCACCAGGCGGATTTGCTGCAAGGCAGCGTGGGTCTGGGCGATGGCGAAGACGCGAGCTGTATCGCCCGCGCTCCATTGCCGGCGAATGCGGTCCAAATGCCCGGCTTCGCTGCCCGCTGCCAAGCTACTGCTGACGACCATCTCCGAAAGCCGGGCGGGGGCCCGCTTCCAGGCGCCAGGGTCCCCCAGGGCGATCACCAGTGTCGGGGCCGTAGCCGCCGGCCCCGGGTCAAGGCAGTGCCGCAGGAGTTTCTCCCGGCTGGCGGGCGCCGTCACCACCACGAACTGCCAGGGTTGCAGGTTCCAGGGCAGGGCGGTTTGGCAGCCGGCTTCGAGGATTTGGCCGAGGGTGTCGGGGGGGATGGGCCGGGGTTCGAAGTGGGTGACGCAGTTGCCAAGCTGGAGTTGCGCCAGCCAGCTTTCCCGCGTTATCTCGATGGTGCTCACATCCGGCTCACAGACGAAACGCCGCAACCAGCAGGGTACCGAAAACCAAAGAGTGGGCGACTTCAGTCCATCCCAGTCGCCGGAGGGCAAACCGCTGCCCAAACTCCCGCGCCCCCCAGGCGCCGTGTTCGCGGGGGAGCAGGAAAGTCACGTGACCACCTCGGTCCGGAGTCTCACGCGCCCGTTGCCTCTGGGGATTCGGGACGGGCGGGCCTGCCCCGGTTGGTAGACGCAGAAGGGCTCTTCGTCCAGGTAGTCCCCGGTTTGAGCGTAGGCGCGGGCACGGCAGCCGAGACAAATCTTGCGGAACTCGCAGACACCGCACTTGCCCTTGAGGTTGTCGGGGTCGCGCAGAGCGGCAAAGACGGGCGAGTGTTCCCAGATCTCGGCGAAAGTTTGGGTGCGCAGGTCGCCGGCTTTCACCGGCAGGTAGCCGCAGGGGAAGACCTCGCCCTTGTGGGAGATGAAGCAGACACCGGAGCCGGCGAGGCAGCCCTTGGTGACGGCGACCATCTGCGGATGGCGGGAGCCGGTTCCCGCGGGATGGTGAGCGGCGCGCGACTTGAGGTCCGCGCCAAGGGCGCCAGGATGGGGGGCGTCCATCTGGGCTTGGGCCGCGCGCCGCTCATGGACTTCGCGCTGCTTGCGCACCCGGAAATAGTGGGGCGCGCAGGTGGCTTTCAGTTCCAGTAACCCTTCGCACTCCTGGTCGTAGAACCAGTTGAGAATTTTTTCGTATTCGGCCGCCGGCACCATCTGCTCCTCGGCGATATTCACCCCGCAGCCCACCGGCACCAGCAGGAAGGTGTGCAGGGCATCGACGCCCCACTCCAGGGCCATCTCCAGGATCTGGGGCAACTGGTGGACGTTGTGCCGGGCGATGGTGGTGTTGATTTGCGTAGAGAGGCCGACCTCCTGAACGTTTTTCAATCCCCGCTGGGCGGCTGCGAAGGCCCCGGGGATGCCGCGGAAGCTGTCGTGGGTTTGGGCATCGGCACCGTCGAAGCTGATGGCCACCCGGCGGATGCCGCTCACCCGGATCTTGGCCGCCACGTCGGGGGTAATCAGGGTGCCGTTCGTCGCCAGCGCCACCAGCAGGCCGCGCCCCACGGCGGTGGCGGCCAAGGTGAAAAGATCTTTGCGAAAGAGAGGTTCGCCACCGCTCAGGATGAGTATCGGGTGGGCCACACTGGAGACTTGCTCGATAACCTTCAGGGCGTCGGGCGTCGACAGGTCATAGGCTGAGGCAAGTTCCTGAGCGGTGGCGCGACAATGGACGCAGCGCAGGTTGCATCCGGTTGTCAACTCCCAAAAGACCAACCGCGGGACGGAATCAGGTGGGTTCATGGGCGAACCTCCGTCGCCGCCGGCCTCGCGGGAGCAACCTCCACATCCGCAAGAGAACTGAGAGGAACGAGAGGGCGGCGCAGGAGCGAGCCAAATTGGGCGAGGCGTCGGGTAGTAAGGTTTGGCTCTGCCATGCTCCTTGCCGCCCATCTCCCAGTCATTTGCCCGGCAAGAGGGGCACACGGGCTGCCAAACCTTGGGTCCGGCTTCGCCTGTTTTTGACAGAAAACAAAGGGCTTAGACGAAGGCGGTTGGGTGCTTGTCGAAGCTTGGGAAAAACTGCGGGGGCAGAACTCTCAGGGCTGTGGCAAAAAGCCCAAACTAGCCCCGAGCACGGCCCATGCGCCATAGCCAAAGGCATAGAAAAATACCACCCACATGGTGCCGTAGAAGAGCAAAAACGGAATGCCGATGGCAGCGGTAGGATAGGGGGTAATGAGAACGCCTTCGCTAGCTTGCTTCGCGGGATTGGTTCTTCCCGCCTTCGATGTGGCGGATGAGCAGCCACAGGCTGAAGACGACAAACCCGATAGCTAGGAGCGAAAGCCCCAGGCCCTTGCGGCGGAAGGCCAGCTCGGCCAGGGCCTCTTCGGCAGCGCTCCGAGCCTCGGCGGTGGTCTTCAGGCCGCCTTGGACGCCTTCTTCGACCCGCTGGGTATCGACGGCGTGGACATCCACCCGGGCCTTGATGAGTTTCTCGCGGGCCTGAGCTTCGATCAGGCGGCCTTCGCTGACCTCCATACCGGCGCGCTCGGCGCGTCCCAGCAAGTCGGTGGCCTGGGTGAGGGCGGCATCGAGCTCCGTGAGCCGGGTGTGCATCTGCTGGGCCGTGGTCCAGCCGCCGTCGCCTTCGGTATGGCAGATCACGCAGACGGCCCGCTCGCCCGCGCCCACCAGGAAATCCCCGGTGGCCTCGATGCGGTGGTTGCTGTGGCAGGTCGAGCAGGCAGGCATGCCCAGGCTCTCCCAGGGCTGCTTGTGCGGGCTCAGGTCGAAGAGTTGCTCCTGGAAGACGTGACAGGTGCCGCAGACGCGCTCGACCGAAGCCACCCCGGGCGGCGCCGCCCCGTGATTGCCGTGGCAGGTGGCGCAGGTGGGCGCCGCGAGGTCGCCGGCTTCGAGTGTCTTGAAGTGCACGCTGGCCTGGTAGGCGGCCAACTGGTCGGTGGGGATCTTGTAGGGCTTCATGTAGCCGGCGTCGGCATGGCAGCGCCCGCAGGTGGCGGGGATCTTCAGGGGGTGGACGCTGGAGAGCGGGCTGGTGGCGGGGCGGATGTCGTGCACGCTGTGGCAATCGGTGCAAACGGCCACGCGGGCGTCGCCCTGGCGCAAGCGCCGGCCATGCACGCTGGTCCAGTACTGGGCCAGTTGGTCGGTGCGCAGCGAAGGGTTGTAGGCGCGCATGAAGGCGGCGTCGGCGTGGCAGCGGGCGCATAACGGTGGGATTTGGGCGCGCGAGGGCGTGCCGAGGAAGCCTCTGGCCCGGTCCATGGCCTTGTCGGCCTCCTCCTGGCGCGGGTCGCCGCCGTGGCAGGCGGCGCAGCTCAAGCCGCGGGCACTGTGGATGTCATCGACAAACTTCTGGGTGGCCTCGCCCAGGCGGTCTTCGAGGATGGAGTGGCAGTCCCGGCAGCTGTCGCCCGTCTGGGGCACCTCCTGCGTTGAGAGGGACAAGGAGCCGGCGGCAAGCAGTGCGCCCAGCAGCAGGCAGCAGTTCCGCATCGGCCTAGCCTCCCCACGCCCAGAGCGACAGCACCGCGAGGTAGATCACGGTGGCCACCCCCAGGGCGGTGAAGATTCGGCCGCTGCGGCCTTCGGGGTTGTGGTCGAGAAACGGCACCAGCACCCAAAGCCCAGCCGCTGCCCCGAACACCAGCACCCCGAACTGTTCGCCTTCGATCCACAGCAGTTTGGCGGGCAGCAGCTTCAGGGTCTGGAAGAGGAACAGGAAGTACCATTCCGGCTTGATGCCAGCCGGGGTGGGGGCGAAGGCATCGGCCTTGATGCCCAACCCCCAGGGGTCGAGCGCCGCCAAGGCGGCCAGCACCCCCAGAGCCACGTACCAGCCGATCAGGTCACGCAGCAGGAAGTTCGGGAAGAAGGGGAGAACGGGCACGGGGATGCCGCTGGCCCGGTAGGCGCGCTCGACGCCGGGCGACACGCTCATCCCGAAGTGTTGCACCAGGAAGAGGTGGGCGGCGAGCACCGCCGTGGTGAGCAGGGGCAGCACCGCCACGTGGAAGCCGAAGAAGCGGGTCAGGGTCGCCCCGGTCACCTCCTCCCCACCGCGGAAAACGATCAGCATCCAGTGGCCGATCAGCGGCACCGCCGCCATCATCTCAGTGCCCACCTTGGTGGCAAAGAAAGCCAGCTCGTTCCAGGGCAGCAGGTAGCCGCTGAAGCCGAGGCCGAGAAACAGGAAGAACAACAGGCAGCCGGTCACCCAGGTGAGCTCCCGCGGCTTGCGGTAGGCCTTGAGGAAGAAGGTGGAGAACATGTGCAGCATGGCGGTGGCGATCAGCAGGTTGCCCGCCCAGGCGTGCAGCCCCCGCACCAGCCAGCCGAAGCGCACCTGGGTCATGATGAACTGCACGCTCTCGAAGGCCTCGCCGGGCGAGGGCCGGTAGTAGAGCAGCAGCAGGATGCCCGTGGCCACCTGCACGAAGAACAGGAAGAGCGTCATCCCGCCCAGGTAGTACCAGAGGGTATGGCGGTGGCGGGGAATGGTTTTCTTCTCGACCAGATGGCCCACGAGGTCGCCGAAGCGCTCGTCGTACCAGCGCAGCAGGCGTTCGAGTTGGGAGGCCATCGGGTCAGCTCCGGCCGTGCTCGTGGCCGTGGCGGGCGACGATGACTTCATCGCCGCGCACGTGCACGTCATAGGCATCGAGGGGTCGGGGCGGGGGGCCGCTCCGGTTGCGGCCTTGGAGGTCGTAGACGCCATTGTGGCAGGCGCACCAGACGTCTTGTTCGCGCTGGCGGTACTGCACAGTGCACTCGAGATGGGTGCAGGTGGCGCTCAAGGCGCGGTACTCGCCGCTCGACAGGCGAACCAGCAGGCCCGGCTTGCTGCCAAAGCGGAAGATTTTCCCAGAGTTCGGGGCCAGCTCGTCGGCGCGCGCTGCCACCACGGTATCGGCGTCCATCTCCGTGGTCTCGGGGGGCAGGACGAACTTCAGGATGGGATAGAAAAAGGAAGCGAGCGAGGCCAGCAGGCTCGACCCCAGCAGGAATCCGAGCAGCCGCCGGCGCCCGGAGGCGGCGGGCCGAGTTGCCGCGGGCTGGTCTCTGTTCTCGGTCACCACGTCTCGAGGACCGGGAGAGCGCGGGCCCACCCATCCGGCAGGTTAGGCTGCGCGTCAACTCGCAGGGCCGAAGCGGAGCGCCCCTCTCCGCTCAACGTCGCGCCGATTCTACACCCGGCCGGGCTGAAGTCAACACCGGCGCCGTGCCACCGGCGGTTCGGCGGAGCCGTCCCTTTTCTCTTGGTGGGAAGGTTCGTCCTACTGCGGGAAGTTCATCCGCCGCAGCAGCTCCCGGAACCGCGGCTCGCCCCGCAGCGGATCGAACAACGGGTCGGCTTTGAGCTCGATGAGGCGGCTGGCGCGTTCTTGCCGGGCTCTTTCCAGCCATTCGAAACTTTGACTTGTGGCTCCGAGGGCAGCGTAAACCGAGGCGATGTCGCACGAGGAGACGTATTGTGTGCTGGCCATCTGTTTGAGCTGGTCGAGAATCCGTGCGGCTTCGTCGCGCTGCCCCCCCAGGGCCAGGGCTGTAGCCAGCGCGGTCAACGCCTCGGTGCTGTTGTTTGAGAGCGCGGCGGCTTTTCGCTGTTCAGCGATTGCGTCCGCGAAGGCGCCTCGGAATTGGTAGGCGCGCCCCAGGTGAAAGTGGGCTGAGTAATAGCTCGGGTCATCAGCAACCGTTTTCTTCAGATGCTCTACGGCGAGGTCGTACTGCCGCGCGGAGATGTAATGCCAACCCAGGTGGACGCTGATGATCATCGAGAGGGGGTCCACCTCGAGAGCGCGTTTGCTTTCTTCGAGCGATTCCCGGACTCGTCCTGTATCCATCAGGTAATGGGAGTACCAGTGGTGCGCCTCCGCATAATTAGGGTTTAGCTCTAGGGCGCGCCGCAGGGCGCGTTCCGCTGCTGGCCAATCCCAGTCATGGTTCAAGAGGGCGAAACCCAGGGCCGCATGGGCTTCGGCCAGGGTGGGGTTGATCTCCAGCGACTTGGCCGCGGCCGCTTTGGCTCGGGGATAGGCTTCTCGAGGCGAGAGGTAACCCCGGTATCCGAGCTGGTTGTAGGAGTCGGCGAGCCCGGCCCAGATCAGGGCATTGGTCGGATCGTGCTCGAGCGCCTGGTTGAAATACTCGATGCTCTTCGTCATTCCAGCGGGCGTTCTCTTGTTCCACGCATAGCGACCCCTAAGGTAGAGTTCGTGGGCTTCGGGATTGATGGCCGGTGCGCCCGCGAGCCGTGTTTGCTCCTGCGGTGTGAGCTTTACTTTGATCTCGTCGGTGATGGCGCGGGCCACTTCGCTTTGCAGCGTGAGGACGTCGCGCAGGTCGCGCTCGTAGCTTTCCGCCCACAGGTGCTTGTCGGTGGGAGCGTGGATGAGCTGGGCGGTGATTTTCACCCGGTCCCCCACGCGTTGTCCGGAGCCCTCCACCACCGCGTCCACGTTCAACTCCCGGGCAATCTCGGGCAGGGGCCTGCGCACTCCCTTGTATTGCATCACCGAAGTCCGCGAAATCACCCGCAGGGCGCTGATTTGCG
Organism: Acidobacteriota bacterium; assembly: GCA_016210855.1. Taxonomy (GTDB): domain Bacteria; phylum Acidobacteriota; class Terriglobia; order Acidiferrales; family 2-02-FULL-67-57; genus 2-02-FULL-67-57. The sequence continues at coordinate 7,432 of JACQTJ010000126.1, forward strand.
CCAGGTCGGAAATCAGCGCCTCGGTCATCCCGTCGGCGAAGTACTCCTGCTCGGGGTCGCGCGAAAGATTTTCGAGCGGCAGCACCGCGATGGACTCGATGCGTGGCGCGCCGGTCCCGAGCAGCCGCTC
>JACQTJ010000128.1 GCA_016210855.1 Acidobacteriota bacterium
AAGGTGTTCAGGTTGGCGAAGCGGCTCTTCTGCGGGTAGAAGGAGACGGCCAGGGTGAGGCGATGGTTGGGGTTGAAGGTGGCGTCGAGCTGCGTGAAGCTGTCAAAGCTTTCCAGTTCCGTATCCTGCTCGGTCTCCGGGAGGCTGGTCACCGGGGAGCGCACGAAGCGATACTGGAAGGATTGCAGCAGGGTCAGCCGCTCCTTGAGGAGCGGCCCGCCCAGGGTAAAGCGCGGCGTGAAGGATTCGATGCCGCGGGTCACGCCCTCGCGTTTGCGCAAGCGTGGGATGAAGTTCTGCAGGCTGTATTTCCATTTGTCGCCGGCCGGGCGGGTCTCAACGCTCGTCACCGCTCCGGCGAATTTTCCGTACTGGGCGTCGAAAGGGTTGGGCAGGACTTCGACATCCTGGATGACGTCGGTGGGCAGGTTGATGGCCTGTTCGCCGGTGACGGGGTCGGTGACGTTGGCGCTGTTCACGAGCCAGCCCGTCTGCGTCGAGCGCGCCCCTTTGATCTTGATTAGGCCATCGGCGCCGCGCACCACTCCGGGCACGAGCGGCAGCGCGTCCTGGAAGCGCTCGTTGACGAGTGGGGCGTTCTGCAGGGTGGCGTGCTTGATCTCCGCCTGCGAGGAGGTTTGCTCGGGCTGAATGCCGGGAGTTTCGCCGGTGACTTCGACCGCTTCCCGCACTGGCTTGAGCTTGAGCTCGAGCGTGACTTCCAGCAGGGAGCCGGCTTCGACCACCACCTCGCGCGCGGCTTCTTCGTAGGCTTCCAGCCGCGCGGTCAGGGCGTAGGTCCCGGCAGGGATGTCCGTGAAGCTGTAGGCTCCGGTCGAATCGGTGGCGGTTTCGAACCGGAAGCTCGAATCCGTCTTCGAGGCCAGTGTCAGCCGCACCTCCACTAGGCGCACGGGCTGGCCGTCGGGTCCGGGGGTGTGGACGTGGCCGTAGAGTTCGGCGCTGTTCTGGGCGGCCAGCAACGCGGGGAAGAAGAGCAGGGCGGCCAGTAGCCTGGTGAGGAAAGCGGATTGGGGGGCGCGAGGGCTCAAGGCTTCCGGGTGATGGTTCTTTGAGTTCACTGTGGGTTAGGTGTGGCCTCTCCGGGGTTCGATGCTCACCCGGACGCCTCCAGCGCGCCCTCGCGCAGAGCCAAAACTTCGAAGACTAGGAGCTTTCCTTCGGGGTGTCAAGCAAGGGCCCCGACCGGCTATGCTATGATGCCGCCCGGAAGTGCGATGCCCGAGTATAGCGAAAAGCACGCCCGCGCCGGCGTCAACGCCCGGCTGCCGCGCCTGGAGACTTGGGCGAATCAATTTCCCGGCTACGAGATCACTATTTCCATCCCGGAGTACACCTCGGTTTGCCCCCGCACCGGCCTGCCCGACTTCGGCACCATCACCATCCGCTACGAGCCGGATCGGAAGTGCCTGGAGCTGAAGTCCCTGAAGATGTACGTCCTCGCCTACCGGACCCTGGGGATCTTCTACGAGAACGCGGTGAACCGGATGCTGCGCGACGTGGTGGCCGCTTGCCGCCCGCGCTGGGCGGTGGTGCGCGGTGAGTTCACCGCCCGCGGCGGCCTGCGGGCCAGCGTCGAGGCCCGCTACCCGCGAAAGCGCGGCCGGGAACGTACAGCGGCGGAGGTATAATGGAGGTTGCCCTCTGGGGGTGGAAGTTCCCGTCGGGTCGGGGGAGGGGATGCCGTTTAGCCTCAAGGAGCGCCGCTCTGGGCCGGTGCTGATCCTGGAGCTTGCCGGACGTCTGACCATGGGAGAAGGGACCGACAAACTGGACGCCACCTTGCAGAAACTGATTGCCGCTGGCGAGCGCCAGTTGCTGCTCGACTGCGCCGGCGTCTCCAGCATTGACAGCCAGGGGATTAAGTCGATCGTGTGGGGGGTGACGTCGGTGGGGAAGCGCGGTGGGAAGCTGAAATTGCTCAAGGTGTCGTCCCGGGTGCGCGAGGTGCTCGACATCACCCGCCTGCTCACGGTGATCGAAGCCTTCGACGACGAAGCGGCTGCCATGCGCAGCTTTTAGACGCTGGGGGAATCTTCCCCCCAGCCCCTATGTGGATGCGCGACCTCATCTTCTGGCTCTCCGCCAAGAAAGCCTTCACCCAACCCATCGCCCGCACCGGGATGCGCCTGGGCTTTGCCCGCCGCTTCATCGCCGGCGAAACCCTGGAGGACGGCTTGCGGGTTGCGCAGGAGCTGAACGCCAAGGGCCTGCGAATCATGTTGAACCGTCTGGGCGAGTACGTCACCGACCGCCGCGAGGCCGAGGCCGCCTACGAAGGCTACCGGGAAATGCTCGAGGAGCTGACCCGGCGGAAGATTGACGGCAGCATCTCCATCAAGCCTACCCAGCTCGGGCTGAGTTTTGCTCCCGACCTCTGCTGCGACCTCGCCCTGCGCCTGGCGCGCGAAGCGGCCCGGCTCAACAATTTCGTGGAGATGGACATGGAGGCCTCGGATTCGACCCAAGCCACGGTCGAGCTCTTTGAGGCCGTACGCCGGCAGCAGGAAAACGTGGGCTTGGCCATCCAGAGCTACCTCTACCGCTCCGCGAAAGACTTGGAGCGGCTGAAGCCGCTGCGGCCGAAGATTCGCCTGGTGAAGGGCGCCTACCGCGAGCCGCCGGCGCTGGCCTTTCCCTCCAAGCGCCAGGTGGATGAGAACTACCGCCGGCTGATGCGCGTCCTCTTCTCGGACGGGTTCTGGCCGGCCGTCGCCACCCACGACGAGAAAATGATCGATTTGGCCAAGCAGATGGCCCGCCAGCAGGGCGGCGGGGGCGACCGCTGGGAGTTCCAGATGATTCTCGGGGTGCGGCGCGACCTTCAGGAACAGCTCGTCCGCGAGGGCTACCGGATGCGGGTCTACATTCCCTTTGGCACCGAGTGGCTCCCCTACTTCATGCGCCGCCTGGGCGAGCGCCCCGCCAACCTCTGGTTTGTCGCCAAGAGCCTCCTCAAGGGCGGCTAGGTTTCTGGCCACAGGCAGCCCGACCTGCCCTAGTGCGCCGTGGAGGCGGGGGTTTGCTGGTAGGTCTGGACAGCGGCAGCCACACCGGACCCGGGCGAAAGCTTGAAACCTTCTTCCAGCAAACACTTTTCTAGGGCTGCCAGCAGCAGCAGCACGTTGTTTTCTGTGCAGGAGGCCCCCATCAGGCCGATGCGCCACAGCCGGCCCTTGAGCTCGCCCAGGCCACCGGCAATCTCGATGTTGAACTCGTCCAGCAACCGCCGCCGCACCTTCGTGTCCTCAACCCCGGCAGGGACCCGGACCGAGGTCACCGTCCACATCCGGTGCGGGGGAGCCACCAGCAATTCCAGTCCTAGGGCTTCGAGACCTGCCACCAGAGCCTGCTGGTTGCGCCGGTGACGCTCCCAGCGCGCTTCCAGGCCTTCTTCATCCACTAGCCGTAGGGCCTCTCGCAAGGCATAAACCATCGAAATCGGCGCTGTGTGGTGGTAGGTCCGCTCGTGGCCCCAGTACTTCATGATGGTGGTCAAATCGAAGTACCAGCTGGTGACGGTGGTGCGCCGCCGGCGTAGCAGGTCTTCCACCCGCGGGCCGGCGGTAAATGGAGCCAGGCCGGGCGGGGCGCTCAAGCACTTCTGCGAGCCGGTGAAGCAGACGTCCAGGCGCTGTGCGTCCACCCGCAGCGGCATCCCGCCTGCGGTGGCCACCGCGTCCACGACCAGAACGGCTCCGCACTCATCGGCCACCCGCCGGAACCCATCCAGGTCGTGCAGCGCCCCGGTCGAAGTCTCCCCGTGCGTCACGCCCAGCACTTTCACTTTCCTGCCCCGGGCAGCCGCGCGGGCTTGCTCGGGCTCGACCGGCTTGCCGGCAGGGGCTTCCAGAGCCACTAGCTCGGCGCCCGCGCGCTTCGCCATCTCGGCCAACCGGGCCCCGAAGTGGCCGGCCACGGTGATGAGGGCCGTGTCGCCCGGCTCAAGGCAGTTGACCATGGCGGTCTCCATCCCGGCGCTGCCCGTGCCGGAGACCGGGAAGGTCAGGCGGTTCTCGGTCTGGAAGAGCCGCCGCAGCAGCACTTGCACGTCGTCCATGATGTGGAGGAA
>JACQTJ010000130.1 GCA_016210855.1 Acidobacteriota bacterium
GCCTGGTGGCGGCCTACTGGTTGGGGCTGCCCATGTTGTTGGGGTTGACGCTGGGCGCCATCGTCAGCGGGACCTCCTCCGGCGAGGTCATCCCGATGGTGGGCAAGCTTCGGTTGCAGCCCGTTTCCCGCGTCACTCTGCTTCTCGAAGCCACCTTCACGGATGTGCTCTGCATCGTCTTCACCCTGGGCTTTCTTGAAGCTATGCGTTTCCATGAGATCCGCCCGGGCTTGATGTTGGGCCACATGCTGTCCTCGTTTCTCATGGCCGGGGTGACCGGCGTCGCGGGAGCGATTGTTTGGTCGGCCACACTGAGCAAAGTACGGGGGTTGCAAAACAGCATCTTTACCACACCCGCCTTCGTGTTTGTCCTCTTTGGGATCACGGAACTGCTGGGCTTCAGCGGCGCCATTGCCGCCCTGGGCTTCGGGATCGCCCTGGGCAACATCGAGAGCGTCCGCGGGGTGATTCAGAAGTTCGTGAAAGGGGTTCATCCGGTGCGGTTGAATGACGTGGAGCGGTCTTTCTTTGCCGAAATCGTCTTCGTTATGAAGACTTTCTTCTTCGTTTATATCGGACTGTCGATCCAACTCGGCCAGTGGGGGTTGGTGTTCGCGGGGCTGGCGCTCACCCTGGCCGCATTTCTGTTGCGCATTCCGGTAGTGCGGATCACGATGCAGAAAACCACGCCGCAGCTCGATGCGGCCCTGATGGCCGTCCTGATTCCCAAAGGTCTGGCCGCCGCGGCCCTGGCGTCTTTGCCGGTCCAGCAAGGAATCGCTGGCGGCGAAGTGGTTCGTAGTGTTGCTTACGCCATGATTCTTTTTACAATTGTGATCTCCGCCGCCCTCTCTTTCCTGGTGGAACAGCGGGGCGTTGTTCCTCCCTACCGGCTCTTCTTTGCTGGCTATGCGCCGATGGAGAATCCGGTGAAGCCGTCCGGGAGTTGAAGAAGGGACTAGCTGCCGGGAGGCGGGCTTCCGTCGGTGGGTTCGGCAACGCCGCCGCCTTCGGGGCCGCCCCCGGTGGTGGCTTTGACGTCGCCGGTCTGGTTCATGGAGTAGAAGGGGCGAGTGGAGCGGTTCTCCACGGGCTCGGCGGTCACGGTGTACTCGTCCGTAGCGGTGCGGTTCAGCCGAAAGATGTAGCCGTGCTGGACCATGACCTTTCCGGTGGGGGCGCTGGGCTCGTCTCCGCTGTCGGAGGGGGTGTCTTGGACGATGTTGACCCCGCGTTCGCCCACCAGCACCTTGAAGTTGCTGGCGTACTCGCCGTGCGTGATGCGATGGGCTTCCTGCGAGGTCGTGACCGCATTCATGGTGACTACCGCCGAGGCCTCTTCGGCCTTCTCCTTGGCGCGGCGCACCCGGGGGATGGCCAGGGTGGCGAGCAGCATGATGATGGAGAGGACGACGAGCAGTTCGGGCAGGCTGAACCCGCCCTGGCGACGAGCGGTGCGAAGGCTCATTTCTTCTTCGGTGCCGCCGGGGTCCCCAGGCCAAGCTCGGGGGCCTTTTCCAGCTGGGTGCGCATAGCCTGAACGGCTTCCTCCAGGTCAGCCCGGGCGATGACGTCGCCGCCGGCCAGCCGGTCGGAGAGCCGCTTCACCTGGTTGTGCACCACCACAAGGATATCCCGATTCCGAGTGCTGATCAATTTCATCTTCTGGCCCAGCTGGGCGATGTCGTCCTCGAACACCCGGAACTCGTCGCCCTCGCGAAACTGGATGACCTTGTAGTCGCCCTCGATCATATCGTTCAGGGTGCGGTGGAGCCGGTAGAGCGGCCCGGCCACGCGCAGCGACCGCCGCCAGCTCAGGTAGATGGAGAACAGCGTCGCCACGCCCAGCAGCGGCCACAACTGCACGTGGATGCTCGCGAGTTGCGCTCGCAGGATGGCCCGGATCCCCCAGTCCGGCTCGTTGGCCGCGGCCCGGTGCACGGGGAAGAAAACCACCCCCAGCGCCAGCACCATGAAGATTCCCACCAGAACCAGCAGGGGGATCAGGGCCCGCAACTGGAAGCCCCAGTTGACGACCAGCGTCCGGCGCGCATAGCGGGGCTGGCCCGGGACGGCCTCGGCACGACTCGCCATGTTCCCTCCTTCTCGGGTGACGAGACAACTACGGCCCTTCGGGCAACGGGATAAGGAGGAGCACACACCCTCCGGGCGCCTGGCGGCACCCGGCATCATACTCGCAACCCCAACCGGAGTCAAAACCAAAGCCCTTCGGGCCCCGTCTAACCGGTGGTCTGGCCCCCAGCCGATTGAAAGAAAAGGAGAAAAAATTAGTGTCCGCAAAAACCGCCCGTTCGACCCATTCGGCAAGCTCAGGGCAGGCTTCGCTCCCCTCGGCAAGCTCGGGACAAGCAGGACGGATTCTGCGGATGCAATGCGTTGAAAAGAAACCAATTAAAATTTTCATCCGCAGAAACCGCAAAAACAGCGGAAACCGTAGACAGGTTAGGAGTCGGCTTTGTACAATCGGCGCTTGTTTTGGGCGCCGGCCCGACAGGAGACACGCGGGAGGAAGCGTTGAGCGAACGCGCCCCAGAGTCGGCCCACAAGCCGCGGCGGGATAGTCTGCTGCGCGGGCTGGTTGTGTTCGCCGGGCTGGCGCTTCTCGCCAGCGGCTGCACAGCCAGCCAGCGCGCCCGGGCCGAGAAGCCGGCCGGCGTTCCGCCCGCCGCGGGGCTCGCGCCACGGGCAGGCGCCGCCGAGGGATATGGCGGGGCCGGCAACCGCAGTGCTCCCGCCGGCACCCGCGAGGCCCTCGGGGAGCTGACCGAGCTGCGCGCCGCGCCGCAGGTCTCGCCTCGTCCCCTGCTGTTCTACTTCTTGGGGAGCGGTGTGCGCGACCCGATCGAGATGGCCTTGGACGACGCCGACGCCGCCTTCCGCCGCGGCCAGGAACAGCTCGAGGCCGGCGAGCTCGACACCGCCCGGCAGGAATTCGACCAAGCCCTCGATCGCCTGCTCAGTTTTCCGGCCGCGCTGCGGGACGACCCGCGGTGGCTCTTTGGGTATGATTCCCTGGTGGACCGCATCCACCAGCTTGAGGGCGCCACCCTGCGCGACCTGGCCGCCGCCGACGAGGCCCCCAGCGTCCCGGCTGCCATCGAAGAGATTGGCGAAGTGGCCCCGCTCACCTTCCCGCTCGACCCCGAGCTGCGCCTCCAGGTCGAGCAGGAGCTGGGCGCCCTGACCGCCGACCTGCCCCTCACCCTGAACGAGCAGGTGCTGCGCGTCATCGGTTTCTTCCAGACCCCCAAGGGCCGCCGCATCCTCCAGAACGGCCTGCGCCGCGCCGGACGCTACCGCCAGTTGATCACTGCCATCCTGGAGCAGGAAGGCTTGCCCCGCGACTTGATCTATCTGGCCCAGGCCGAAAGCGCCTTCCAACCCCACGCCCGCTCCCGCGCCCGCGCCGTCGGCCTCTGGCAGTTTGTCGGTTGGCGCGCCCGCGAGTACGGCTTGCAGGTGGACTGGTGGGTGGACGAGCGCCGCGACCCGGTCAAATCCACCCGCGCCGCCGCCCGCCACCTGCGCGACCTCTACCAGCAGTTCGGCGACTGGCACCTGGCCCTGGCCGCCTACAACAGCGGCCCGGGTCGGGTCAGCCGCGCCTTGGAGCGCACCGGGGTGCGCGACTACTGGGAGCTGGTCGAGCGGCGCCTGCTGCCCCGCGAGACCCGCAACTACGTCCCCATCATCGTGGCCGTCGCCTTGGTCGCCAAGGACCCCGCCCGCTACGGCGTTGACGTCGAGCCCGACCCGCCCCTGCGGTTTGAGACCGTCGAACTCTCCAAGCCCACTGACCTCGGCCGCCTCGCCGCAGCCATCGGCGTGGATGTCGAGACCTTGAAGGAGTTGAACCCGCACGTGCTCCGCGGGGTGACTCCACGCCAGGACAACTTCGAGCTTTACGTCCCTCCGGGCGCGGCCGAAACCCTCCTGGCCGCGCTTCCCGGCTTGCCCGAAGCCGAGCTGGTTGACTGGCAGCGCCACCGCGTCCGCCGCGGCGACACCCTCTCCGGCATCGCCGCCCGCTACGACACCTCCGCCTACGCCATCGCTCAGGCCAACGGGATTTCGTTGCGTTCCCTCATCCACCCCGGGCAGGTGCTCCTGATTCCCAGCGCCGGCGCTTCCCGGAGCTACAGGCCCCAGAGCCGTTCCCGGGTGGCGCGCCGCGACGACGGCCGGCTCCTTTATCGGGTCGAGCCCGGCGACACCCTCTCCGGGATCGCCGCCCGCCACGGCGTACGCCCCCAGGCTCTGGCCGCGGCCAACGGGCGTTCGCTCCGCTCCGTCATCCGCGTCGGCGACCGCTTGGTGATACCCGGGCCCGGGGACGCGCTCGTGGCTTCCCCGCCTGCAGCCACCCGGCACACCCCCGGGCGCGAAGCCGACCGCGTCCACCGCGTCCGTCGCGGCGAGACCCTTTGGGACCTCTCCCGCCGCTACGGGGTCTCCATCGCGGCCCTCCGCGAGGCGAACCCCTACCTCGAAGACCGCCAGCTCCGCGCCGGCGACACCTTGCGCCTGCCGGAATAGCCTTTACAAGCTACTTGTTTTCAATAAGTTAAATGGGGCGCCCGCGGCCCCGCCTATCTTTCCCATTTCCATAAGCCTTGGGGCTTCTTGTTCGGTTTAGCTTGACAAAGCCCCACGGCTGGTTTTCTAATGCGCCCAAGTTCGGCGGGCCCCGAACTTGCGCATAGGAGGGTGTGTGATGGTGCGGGAAGACTCCGAGCCGATCCTCAGGTTCCGGAACGGCGACAACGAAGAATCCGGCCGCGGCGAAGAGGAAGAGCTGGGCGAAGACTACCCCGAGGAAGAAGAACTGGGCGAGGAAGAAGAACTCCCCAGCGAGGTTCGCCCCGGCGGCTATCCGCCCGCTTTTGCTCCACCCCCGCCGCCTCCTCCGCCTCCCCTCCGGCC
>JACQTJ010000129.1 GCA_016210855.1 Acidobacteriota bacterium
CCTGTCAGGGCACGGTGCTTGTCCTGAGCGAAGTCGAAGGATCAACCGTGCCAAAAGAACGGCCCCTCTATGCCCAGGGCTTTAGCCCCTGACGGCCCCAGCGGCTGAAGCCGGAGTATGTTCCCGCGAGGTCGGCACGACCAAAGTCGTGCCCTGACGAGTCTAGGCACCGGGGAGGCGGTGCTGTGCTTGCGGGCGAACGCGGGGGCGGGCAGAAGTCTCTCCCCGTCCAGGGGCCAGTCAAAAGAGAATGGGGCAGACGGCGATGTCTGCCCCCATCCTGGGTTGTGGTCGGAAGCTGGGCTGAGCTATTTCTTCTTGTGTGACTCAGCTCTCATCTCCTCGTACTTGGCCCACTGTTCGGCGGTAAAGATGGCCTTCAAGCGGGCGTCCCGCTCTTCCTGGAGCTTTTTCTTCTCGGCCGAGACGTCAGCACCTCTCTGGGCCCTGGCATAGACCGCCTCGAAGCGCGGGTGGAACTCCTCGAAGACCGTCTGTACCTGCGCCCTCTGCGCGTCCGTCAGACCGAGCTTTTCTTGCAGCTTGGCTGCCTTCACGGCTGCGGTCATCTCGTTGCCCTTCCCAGCCTTGTCACCGGCAAGGGCGAAGCCCACCGCCAGCACCAACAGGCACGCCGCCAGGAAAGCCGTTTTGCGCATAGTTCCCTCCTCGGAGTGAGTCATATCCTCTTAGACGAATCAGGTGGGAAAAGGTTACGGGAAGAACCCCGCTCTGGAAGCCGCCAGGACTAGCTGCGGAAGAGGCGTGCGGAGGCGGCGCCGGGGGCGGGCGAGCCGCCGACCTTATCCTGTCATCCCGAGGGCTTGATTGCCCTGGCCCCGAGGGATCTGCATTTAGCATCGAAGCCACGCAAATGCAGATTCCTCGCTTCGGGCTTCCCTCGACTCCGCTCGGGACAGGCGGAATGACAGGGGACATAAGGGCGGTCAGGGCACGGTGCTTGTCCTGAGCGAAGTCGAAGGATCAACCGTGCCAAAAGGACGGCCCCTCTATGCCCAGGGCTTTAGCCCCTGACGGCCCCAGCGGCTGAAGCCGGAGTATGTTCCCGCGAGGGCGGCACGACTAAAGTCGTGCCCTGACGAGTCTAGGCACCGGGGCGGGCAAGACTAGGGGCCAAAGAGGTGTGCGCCAGAACCAGAGGGAGCGGTGCGGCCGAGGTGCTTGTAGGCGAGCTCGGTAGCGACGCGGCCGCGCGGGGTACGGTTCAGAAAGCCGATTTGGAGCAAGAAGGGCTCGTAGACCTCCTCGATGGCGTCGGGCTCTTCGCTCACCGAAGCCGCAATCGTGTTCACGCCCACCGGGCCGCCGCCGTACTTGTCAATGATGGTGAGCAGGAGCTTGCGGTCCATCTCGTCCAGGCCGTAGCCGTCCACCTCCAGCATCTCCAGGGCGTCGCGGGCCACCTGGCGGTTGATGCGGCCCTGGGCGCGCACCTGGGCGAAGTCGCGGACGCGGCGGAGCAGCCGGTTCGCAACCCGGGGGGTGCCGCGGGAGCGGCGAGCAATCTCTTCGGCACCCGCTGAGTCAACCTCGATGCCGAGGATGTCGGCGGAGCGGGTGACGATTTGCTGCAAATCCGCGGCCGGGTAGAAGTCCAGCCGGTGCACGATGCCGAAGCGAGAGAGCAGCGGCTTGGTGACCAGGCCGGTGCGGGTGGTGGCGCCGACCAGGGTGAAGCGCTCCAGGCGATAGACCTGGGCGCGGGCACCCGGCCCCTTGCCCACAATCATGTCGATCTTGAAGTCCTCGAGGGCGGGGTAAAGGATTTCTTCCACAGTGGGCAGCAGCCGGTGCATCTCGTCAATGAAGAGCACCTGGCGGTGCTCAAGGATGGAGAGGATGGTGGAGAGGTCGAGGGGCCGCTCGAGCACCGGCCCGGAGGTGGTTTCGAAGCGCACGCCCAGCTCGTTCGCCAGGATACCGGCCAGTGTGGTCTTGCCGAGGCCTGGCGGGCCGCTCAGCAGGACGTGGTCAAGGGCGTCGTCCCGCGAGCGGGCAGCTTCGACGGCGATGGCCAGATTCTCCTTCACCTTGGCCTGGCCGATGAACTCCTTCAGGAAGCGGGGCCGGACGCTCAATTCAAACTGGCGGTCGTCGTCCAGAGGCGCGCCGGAGAGAATGCCGGCGGTACCCGGCTTGACGCTCAGCGCCGCTTTTCTCTTAGCCACTGCAAGGCCCCTTTCATCACGGCTTCAAAACTAACAAGCGGGTCCCTCGCTTGCGCTCCCCTCGACTCCGCTCGGGGCAGGCGGGACGAGCTCGCAGCAAGCTGCTCGCTCGATTGTAGCACCTCGCGCACGGCGCGGGCGGCGAGTTTGGGATCGCAGCCCATGTTTTCGAGCGCCGAAACAGCCTCTTCGGCAGCTTCGCTCAGAGGCGGGCCGGCCGGCGCCGCCTCTTCGACCGGTTGCAACCGCCCGCGCAGCTCCTGCGCGATGCGCTCGGCGGTCTTGGGGCCGATGCCGGGGACGATGAGGGCCATGGGGTTCGAGCGGCGCACGGCGGTCGAAATGTCCTGCGGGGTGAGGCCGGCCAGAGCCATCAGAGCCATCTTGGGGCCGACGTTCTTGACCGTCAGCAGTTGCTCAAAAGTATCGCGCTCGGCGGGTGTCTTGAAGGCGTAGAGGGTGATGGAGTCCTCGCGGACGTGGGTGTGGACGACGAGGGCCAGTTCCTTGCCGGTGGCCGGCAGTTGCGAAGTGGAATAGGGCACGCGCAGCTCGTAGCCGACGCCGTTTACGTCGAGAAGAATCTGGTAGGGTTTCTTCGAGAGGAGCGTGCCGCGCAGGTGGCCGATCATCCGCCGGGGATTATGCGCGAGCGGCCGAGGAGTGTCAACGCGGGGTGGAAAGTGACACCAAGACTAGGACGCCCGGTGCGGGCAAACTAGGCGTCTTTGACGAGCTCGACGGTGTCGATGATGCCGATGACGGCCATGTCGATGGGCGAGTTGGGGCGGTCCACGGCGGTCATGGCGGAGAAGCCTTCGGTGACGACCAGGACACGCTCGCTCACGCCGGCGTCCACGGCGTCGAGGGCCAGGATGGGCTGGCCGCGGTCGGAGCCGTCCAGCGCGAGCGGCTGGACGTAGAGAACCTTGCGGCCCTCGTGGGAGGGCTGCTTTTGCGTGGCCCAGACTTCCCCGATGACGCGCCCGATCAGCATCCTATGCCTTACCCCCAGGAACGTGGACGCGGTCGACGATGGCGACGATGGTGGTTTCGGTGGGAACCTCGGTGGGGTACCAGGCGAAGCTGGCCTCGCGGCCACGGCACCAGTAGACGGTTTCCCCCGCGCCGGCACCGACTGAGTCCAGGGCGATGACCGGCTTGCCCGCGGGGCGGCCCTGGGGGTCAAGCGGCTGCACGACGAGAATCTTCTTGCCGTCGAGCACGGGGTTTTTCATGGTGCAGACGACGTTGCCGATGACTTTGCCCAGATACATCAGGGTGTCACTTGCGGGCGGCGGCGGCCAGGGGTTTTTCTTCGTCGAGGCAGACGGTATCAACGATGCCGATGATGGCGGTATCGACCGGGCGGTCCTTGCACTCCGAGGCCATGCGGGCGGAGCCGCCCTGGACGATGAGCACGGTTTCGCGGAAGCCGGCGGCCACCGTGTCGACGGCCACCAGGTAGTTGCCGTCGTCCTTGCCGTCCGGGGAAACCGTCTTCACCACCAGGAGTTTCTTGCCTTCCAAGCGAGGGTCCTTGCGGGTGGCGACGACAGTTCCGACAACACGGGCGAGAAGCATATCTACTCCAAAGTCGGGAGTGCGGCTGGGCTCGACCCCTCGCTTGGGCGCGGGGTAACCAGCGGCCGAAATGCCGAGTCCTCTGAGACGCGATTCCTCACCCTGCAGGTGTCGAATCGCAGGCCGCGGTTTACTTGGCGACCAGCTCGGCGGCCTTGCCGATGGGCAGCACGTCTTCCAGCGACGGATGCGGCCGCGGGATGACGTGCACGGCGATCAGCTCGCCCACGCGGCGAGCGGCGGCGGCCCCGGCATCGGTGGCGGCTTTGACGGCCGCCACGTCGCCGCGCACCAGAGCGGTGACGTAACCGGAGCCGATCTTCTCCCAACCCACCAGCGTCACCTTGGCGGCCTTGACCATGGCGTCCGAGGCCTCGATCATGGCCACCAGGCCGCGGGTTTCGATCATGCCCAGCGCTTCACCCATTCACGCCTCCTGCACTTCCGGTCGGATTGCCTAGCGCACTTTAGCAGATTTCACGGCTTCGTCAATGAGAGCTTCAAGTTCCTCCCGGGTGACCCAGAAGCGCTCCCGGGCGGTCTCGGGCAGCGGCCCCGGGCGGCCATCGGCGGCCACCGGACAGGCCTCAGTCAACGGAGCCACAGGGGCGCCGGCGGCGCCGAAGTAGCGCTGGCGGGCCTCGGCGAGCTTTTCCACTTCTTCCCGGGACAGCAAGGTCTGGCGGCCGAGTAGGTGGGTGACCAGCGAGATGCGGGCGAAGTGCTCCACCGTCTCCATGCGCATGTAGGCACCCAGCAGGTCTTTGCCATAGGTGACGACACCGTGGTTCGCCATCAGAATGGCGTCGTAGTGGCCGACGAGCGGAGCCAGGGCGTCGGAGAGTTCGGGCGTGCCCGGGGTGCCGTACGCGGCGAGCGGCACGCAGCCCAGGGCCAGCACCACTTCGCTGATGAGGGCCTGATTCAGCGCCAGCCCCGCGGCGGCATAGCCGGTGGCCACGGGCGGATGGGCGTGGACGACGGCGTGGACGTCCGGGCGGCGGCGGTAGATGAGCAGGTGCATGGCGATTTCGCTCGAGCCGTTGCGCCGGCCGGCGACCTTGTTGCCCTGGTAGTCGACGATGACCAGGTCGTCGGGCTCCATCATGCCCTTCGACATCAGGGTGGGGGTGGTGAGGACGCGCTGGGAGTCGAGCCGGACGGAAATATTTCCGTCGGTCGAGGCGATGTACTCGCGCTGGTGAATCCAGCGGCCGACTGCGCAGATTTCGCGGCGGTGCTCGTCGTCGGTCTTCTGCATTCCGGGAGTGACCATCGCTGCGGCCCTGGCGCCGCCAAGAATAGCGGAAGCCCTACGTCCCCGCAAGCGCTAGTCGGGCTGCGGCAGAACGGACTGGAAAAAAACGCGCCGGCGGGGGATGTCGAAGGTGACGACGAAGGCTTTGAGCAGCTCGTTGCCGATGACACACTGGCCGTAGGGGCGCATATCCGAACCGAGGCGCGGGTCAAGCTTGAACGGAACATTGGCGAACACCCGGCCGGCAAGCTCCACGCGGCTGACTGTGTGGGTGGGAAGACCCTGCGGCCGGTCAATGGGCTTGAGGGTCGCGCCCAGTCGGGCCCCCATCCGTCGGCCCAGGACGCCGGTCTCGGCGCCGGTATCAATCTCGGCCAGGCAGCGGCGGCCGTCGAGGGTGACGGGGACGTACAGGCTGGCGCCGGTGAAGCCGGGGGCGGAATGGAGTTCGAGGGGCAGCGGCAACTGGTCGGCGCGGGGAATGAGTTCGGCGGTCCGCGGCCAGAGGGCCAAGCGGTTCTCGCGGTAATCAATCTCGAAGACGAACTGTTCCATCCAGGTAAAACCAATGATGCCGGCGAGCTCCAGGCCGAGCTGTTTTGAGAATGGGGAGAGGTCGCGGATGACAAGCTCGAGGTCGCGGGCTGTGGCGCGACCGACGGCCAGCGTGCGGGCCCGGGCGAAGCCCGGCCCTTCCCTGCCCGGGCGGGAAACCGGCTGGATGCCCAGGCGCCGGGCCACTTGGGCATCAATCAGGCAGGTGGTGGTGCCGGTGTCGAAGGCGAACAGCAGCGGCTTCGAGCCGTTGACCCGCGCCTCGACCACCAGCGTCGGCGGAATGTACTGGATAGAAACCAGGTCAAGCGGCTGGTGAGCATGAACACAAAGGTTTGCAACCAGAATGAAGAAAGCAATCTGGATCGCATGTCTCCAAGGCCCCCTTGCAGAACGGCGGGCACGGGGAGTTTCTTCCCGCTTGAGGGGGCGCATGGCGTGCATGCACCGTCAGGAAGTCGAACCCAGCTTCGTCACCTTGAGGGCCTTTTTCGAGCGCGGGAGGAAGTCCACGGAGACCTGCTCACCGACCTCGGGGGCGTAGTTCGCGTGCGTGACATCGATTTCCTGACCGGCGATGTGAATGCCAATCCCAGACTTGCCCTGCCAGCGGGACTCGACCGACCCGCTGACGGTCTCGGCGAAGCCGGCGGCCAAGTCCTGGCGCAGGGGTCGGACGACGTAGTAATACAGCCCCCCATTGAAGACCCCCAAGGTGAAAAC
>JACQTJ010000017.1 GCA_016210855.1 Acidobacteriota bacterium
CACATCCAGCCGGATGACGTCCTCGAAGGTCTGCACGATGCGCCCGGTCATGGTGGTGACCCGCCCGAAGACGTTGATCACCGACTGGTGGATCCCCTCCCGCAGCTGGAAGGTGACGTCCTTTTTCTTCACGGCGATGGTCACCGGGACCAGGATGGACTCGTCGGTGATGCGCAGGAAGTCGGTGCGCACAGCAAACGGCAGCAGGTTGAAGGAAATCCGCGTCGTCACCAGCGCCTCCAGGTCGGCAAACTTCACCGGCGGCGGCTTCAGGACGTTGGCGTAGAGTTGCAGGCGGTCGAAGCCCTCAGACTGGCCCCCGAACTCCCCCATCCGCGTCGGCAGCCGCGTGCCATCGGTGCGGTCGAAGCGCTGCGTCTTGTTCGCCAGCCCCATCTCTTCGAGTAGGCTCAGGCCGGCCCCGGGCACGTGCAAGAGAGCGTCCTTCTCAGAGGGGTCCATCGTCAGCCGGTACTCGCCGCTCAGGGTGGGGTCGACGAACTCGAGGATGACTTCCTGGCCCACCCCTTCCAGGTACCGATAGCGCCAGGTCTCGAACGGATACGTGGACGTGGTCCCGCCTCCTTCTTCCAGGGGGCGGGCATAGGCGCCCCCGCTCGGATGGGACTCGATCTCATCCGGCGGGCCCCAGGCGATGTAGATGCGGCCGCGGTCGGTGCGCCAGCCGGGCTTGCCGGAGGCAAAACGCTCGTTGGCGTAGGCGATGCGGCGGTAGTGCTCCTCGCGGAACTCGTTCTCCAGGGTGTCCGGGGTGGGGTCGCGCCGCAGCCAGAACTGCTCGATGAACTGTTCGCGCTCCTCTTCGGAGTTCAGGTGCAGGAAGGCGTCCTTCTCCTCCGGGGTGATGACGTAGCGGACGTCTTCCTCCAGCCACTTCTTGTAGGAAGCTTCGAGCTCCTTGATCAACTGCTTTTGGCGCCGCTCCTGCTCCTTCTTGCTGGGCTCGCGCTGGGGCAAGCCTTCCCCGAGCGGCTTCTGCTCCTTCTGGCTTTCTTCCGCGGGCTTCTGGGCGCGAGCCGGCCCCAGGCCGCCGGCCAAGGCAAAGGAAAGGAGAACCGGAAGGAGTCTGGACGCCTTCATGGTTTGGCCTCGTGCGAGACTACCTATCCCCTGCCCATTGTACGGATTCCGGTTGTTTGAGGTCAAGCCGCATGCCTCGAATCACGCCGTCAGGGCCCTGCGGGCCAACCGCCAGCTCCCCTGACGGCGGCTTCAGCCGCTGAGTCGAGCCGCAGAGGCTAAACCCACGACCGAGCGTCCCGGGAGTTGCCTTGCCGCAGGGGCTCGGCTAAAATCAGCAGGTGGCGGGGGGAGAGGCTGCCTGGACGCCGCGAAGACACATTTTCAGCAAACTTTTTCGGCCGGGGTACGTATAGGGAGATGAGGAGGAGCGCACTGTTCCCATGGCGATGAAACGCTCGCGGAAGATTGCCCTGATCATAGGGGCGGCACTGGTGGTGGTGATTGCAGTGAGCGTCGTCGTGCAGCGGCGGAAGGCCGGGGTGGTGGCCGTCCAGATGGGCGACGTGAAGCGCCAGGACCTGGTCTCGGTAGTGACCGCCTCCGGCGAGGTGCGCCCCCGCAATTACGTCAACATCAACTCCCAGTCCTTCGGCAAGATTATCGAAATCGCGGTCAAGGAAGGCGAGCGGGTGCGCAAAGGCCAGGTGCTGCTGCGCATGGAGGCCGTGCAGCCCGCGGCCGAGGTGGAAGCCTCCCGGGCCGGGGTGGCCTCGGCCCAGGCGGCGGTGGCCGCCGCCGAAGCCAGCTTGAAGACCGCCCAGGCCGAGCTGCAGCGCAGTCGCGCCGACTTCGAGCGCGCCCGGCTCAACTGGGAGCGCGCCCAGGGGCTCCACCGCGATCAGCTCATTTCCCAGGCCGAGTACGACACCCGCAAGGCCGACTACGAAAGCGCCGAGGCCGGCGTGGCCGTCGCCGAGGCCCGGGGGCGGCAAACCCAGGCCGAGCTCGACCGCGCCCGCTCCACCCACGCCCAGACCCAGGCCAACCTCACCCGGGTCTCCGACGTCCTCCAGAAGACCATCTACACCTCGCCCATTGACGGCGTGGTCACCAACCTCCCCGTCCACGAGGGCGAGCAGATGGTCCCCGGCATCCTGAACTCCCCCGGCAGCTTCCTGATGACCGTGGCCGACATGGTCGAGGTC
>JACQTJ010000020.1 GCA_016210855.1 Acidobacteriota bacterium
CCTTCCGGCTGCCCGGCAAGAAGCGCCCGGCGCGCCCGGTCACGATCAGCGTGCGCGTGGAGCTCGAGTGGGTGGTGCTGCCCTAGGCGGCGGCCGACCTTTTTCCCTCCCCGGGAAACAACCCTTTACAGCGACCGGCCATCGGAACAGAATAACTATCTGCGCGGAGCGAAGGGGTTCGCTATGAAGCTGAAGACCCTGCTGGCCGTGGCCATCCTCGCGCACCTGCTGGTGCACCCCGGGGTGCATGCGGGCCTGGCTCGCGCCGCTTCCTCGCCCCAGGCGCAACCGCCGCCTTCCTTCGCGCAGACCGTCGCCCAGATGGCCAAGAGCCTGCCGTGCCCCGCCTGTCTGGCTCACCGCAGCCTGCTGGCCTTGCCGGTCGTGGCCACGACCACTCCCCTCGCGTGGGAATCGGTGCGTCCCCTGACTCAGGCCTCGTTGTTGTCTTTTTCTCTCTGCAGCCGTCCTGCCCGGGCCCCACCGCTGGCGTAAGCGAGTTTGCGGCCAGCGGCCGCTCTCATCTCAGAAATCCAAGGGGGTAGGCTATGAAGACGGGCTCAGCGTTTTCTCGAGAAGCATTGAAGCGGTTTGCCCTGGCGGCTGTTTGTCTGCTGCTATTCGCCCCGCCGGGCGTAGCCGCCGAAGAAGCCAGCGCAGATGTGGCCGCCCGGCTCAAGGCATTGGAAGAGCGCATCCGGGCGCTTGAGGCCGAGCTGGCTGCTCTCAAGGCGGCACAGCCGGGGGCAGCCCCGGCCGCGGCGCCACCCGTGGTGCCTGTGGCCGCGGTGGCCGCGCCGGTCGGTGCGCCCCAAGGCCCCACCGGACAATTGCCCGTTTACGGCGGGGCCAGCGCCCTGGCGAAGATTTTCAATCCCGACATCAGTGTCATCGGCAACTTCACCGGGGCCATAGGACGGAATCCCCTTCTCCCGCGGCCCGCCTTGGAGATGCGGGAGACCGAGGTGGGGTTCCAGGCTGTCGTCGATCCTTTTGCCCGGGCGGATTTCTTCTTGGACTTCAGCGAAGAAGGCGTGGACCTCGAAGAAGGCTACCTTACCTTTACGTCGCTCCCTGCCGGCCTACTGGCCAAGGTCGGCAAGATGCGCACCGGGTTCGGGATCGTGAACACGAAACATAACGACGCCTTGCCCTGGATTGACCGCCCGCTCGTCACCGAAAACCTTCTTGGCGGGGAAGAGGGCATGAGCGAAGCCGGTTTTTCCGTGAGCCGCCTCCTGCCCGCCCCGAAAGACGTTTTCCTCGAACTCACCGCCCAGGTCTTCCGCGGTGACGCCGGGGACGTCTTCCAGTCGAGCCGCCGGCGCGACGTCAGCGTGGTCGGACATCTGCGGGGCTACGGCGACCTCACCGAGTCCACCAACCTTGAGCTCGGCCTTTCCTACGCGCGCGGGCACAACGACTTCGGCAGCACGTTTACTACCGACCTCTACGGCTTCGACGCCACCCTGCGCTGGAGGCCTCTGCGCCGCGCCATTTACCACTCCTTGCTCTGGCGCTCGGAGCTGGTCTGGAGCCACCGGCAGGAGCCGCTTGGCACTCAGCGCGCCTTCGGCGTCTACACAGGAGCGGACTACCGCCTGAACCGCCGCTGGACCCTGGGCGGGCGCTACGACCGCTCCGGGCGGGCCCGGGACGCTGGCCTGACCGACAACGGCTTCTCCGCGGTCGTCACTTACTGGCCGAGCGAGTTCAGCCAGTTGCGCTGGCAGTACCGCTTTACCAATTCTGCCGAGGGCCGCAACGACAACGAACTGCTCCTCCAGTTCCTCTTTAACCTGGGCGTCCACGGCGCCCACCCGTTCTAGGAGGCGGCGATGAAGATCCTGACGTTTCCTCTCGCCCTCGTGCTGCTGGCAGCTGGCGCCGGCCTGCCGTCCTCGGCTGAGGCCGCGGACAAACCCAAGGTCGTCACCACTACGGAAGACCTGGCCGCGCTGGCCCGGGAAGTGGGCGGCGAGCGGGTGGAGGTGGAGTCCATCGCCCGCGGCTACCAGGACCCGCACTTCGTCGAGCCCAAACCCAGCTTCCTGCTGAAACTCAACCGGGCCGACCTGTTGATCCTGGTGGGCCTGCAGCTCGAGGTCGGGTGGCTGCCACCGCTCATCACCCAGAGCCGCAACCCCCGGATTCAACTGGGCGCGCCAGGCTACTTAGACGTCTCCCAGTACTGCGAGATCCTGGAAATCCCCACCGTTGTCATCACCCGTGCCATGGGCGACGTGCACCCGCTCGGCAACCCGCACTACTGGCTCGACCCGCAGAACGGCCGCCGCATCGCCGAGGCCATCCGGGCGAAATTAACCGACCTGAGTCCCGCCGACGCGGCCTACTTCCAGCAACGGTATGAAGACTTCAGCCGGCGCCTGGCGGAGGCGGAGAAACGCTGGGATCAGCAGATGGTTCCCTATCGGGGCCAGCGCATCGTGACCTACCACCGCTCCTGGCCGAACTTCACCCGACGCTTCGGGCTGGAGGTGGTGGATTACGTGGAGCCCAAGCCCGGCATCCCGCCCAGCCCCAGCCATACCCTGGAGCTGATCAACTTCATGAGACGGGAAAACATCAAGCTCATTCTTGTCGAACCCTACTTTGACTTGAAGACTCCGAAGGCCGTGGCCCGGGAAACCGGCGGAGAAATCGTGGTCTTGCTACCCTCGGTGGGCGGAGAAAAGGAAGTAACTGACTACTTCCAGCTTTTTGACTACGATATCCAGCTTCTGACCGCTGCCTTGGAGCGGGCGAAATAACATGAGCATTCTGGAATTCCTCCTGGCCCCGTTCGTCGCCAGCCTGATCCTCACCGGCATTACTACCTATCTGGGGGTGCACGTGGTGGAGCGCGGGGTCATCTTCGTCGACCTCTCCCTGGCCCAGATTGCGGCGCTGGGGGCAGCCGTGGCGGTGCTCATGGGTCTTGATCCCCACAGCAGCAACTCCTACTGGATCAGCCTGGGCTTCACCTTCGTCGGCGCCATCATCTTCTCCGCCCTCCGCACCCGGCGGGTCCACATCCCCCAGGAAGCCATCATCGGCATCACCTACGCCGTGGCTTCCGCCGCCACCATTCTGGCTATGAGCAAGGCCACCGGCGAAACCGAGCATCTGAAGGACATGCTGGTGGGCAACATCCTGGCGGTCTCCTGGAACGAGGTCACCCGCGCTGCCATCCTCTGCGGGCTGATCGGGGCGTTTCACTACCTGTTCCGCCGCAAGTTCCTGCTCATCTCGCTCAACCCCCAGGAGGCGGAAGCCCAGCGGGTCTCCATCCGCTTCTGGGATTTTCTTTTCTACGCCTCCTTCGGATTGGTGGTCACTTTCGCCGTGGCCATCGCCGGGGTGTTGCTGGTGTTCTGCTACCTGATCGTGCCGTCCGTCGGGGCCATGCTGTTTGCCGACCGGATTGGCCCGCGCCTCGCCATCGGCTGGACCCTGGGGACGCTGGTGTCGGCACTCGGCGTCTACCTCTCCGTGGTGCTCGACCTGCCCACTGGCGCCACCATCGTCTGCACCTTCGGGGGCGTGCTGCTGTTGATGTTCCTGGTTCATCTGGCTGTCTATCACGGTCAGAGTGGGCGCGAGTTGCATGGCGTCCACGCTGAGGCCACCGGCGCCAATGACCCGCCGCGCCGGGCCTAGCCGCCCACTGTCCCTGCTTCTGCCGAGAGCAAGCCAGGCCCAGGCTGGTGGTATGATTCACGGCCCACCGCCTATGTCGGGCCGGTCGAACCATTTCCGCTTCGAAGTCGTGGCGCGAGATCGGAATTCTTGCGCGCGGGTGGGGCGGCTCTGCACTCCTCATGGCGTCGTCGACACGCCGGTGTTCATGCCGGTGGGCACGGCGGGCACGGTGAAGGCGATGACCCAGGAGGGGCTCGAAGCCCTGGACGCCCAGCTTCTGCTCGCCAACAGTTACCACCTCCTCCTTCGCCCCGGGCCCGAAGTCATCCAAGAACTCGGCGGGCTGCACCGTTTCATGGGGTGGCCGCGGGCCCTGCTCACCGACAGCGGGGGCTTTCAGGTCTTTTCAATGAACACCATCCGCAAAGTCTCGGAGGATGGCGTCACCTTCCGCTCTCATCTCGATGGCAGCCAGCAGTTCCTCTCACCCGAGAAGGCGATCCAGGTCCAGGTGGCGCTCGGCGCCGACCTCATCATGGTGCTCGACGAGTGCTTGGCGTACCCCGCCAGCCGCGAGAAGGCCCGGCAGTCGATGGAGCTCACCCTGCGCTGGGCGAAGCGCTGCCAGGCGGCCTTCGCGAAGCAGGAGTTTACCGGGCAGGCTCTGTTCGGGATTGTGCAGGGCGGCACTTACACCGACTTGCGCCGGGAGTGCGCCCGGCGGCTGGTGGAGACGGACTTCCCGGGCTACGCGATTGGCGGGCTGGCGGTGGGCGAGCCGGCGGCGCTGAGCTATGAAATGACCGAGGCCAGTGTGGATGAGCTGCCGGAAGAGAAGCCGCGCTATCTGATGGGCGTGGGCTACCCGCTGGACCTCGTCGAATACACCCGCCGCGGGGTGGACCTGATGGACTGCGTCCTGCCCACCCGCAACGCCCGCAACGGCTATCTCTTCACCCGGTCGGGCGTTGTCCACACCCGCAACTCCGCCTATGCCCGCGACGGGCGGCCGATTGACGAGCGCTGCGCCTGCGCCGTCTGCCGGCGTTACTCGCGCGCCTACCTGCGGCACCTCTTCAACGCCGGGGAGATCCTGGCCGCCACGCTGGCCACCCACCACAACCTCTTTTTCTACCTGGACCTCATGCGTCGCATCCGACAAGCCATCCGGGAAGGCACCCTCGACGCCCTGGCGGGGGAGTTGAAAGAGACCGGAGAGAGCGCCGACCGCTGATCCCCAGACCGGCCTTGACACCCAGCGTCGGGTCGGGCATCCTTAGTAATTTCGGGGAGTGGTTACGGCCCGCCCGGTGCCGGGCGGGATTTCATTTTGTCGGGGAGGGAACGCTTGCCAGCCGGCCTACTCCTACCGAGCGCGGTGGGGATGGCACAAGGGCAGCAGCCGAGCGGCTGGGCGGCATTGTTCCCCTTCCTGATTGTCCTAGTGATTTTCTACTTCCTGCTGATTCTGCCGGCGCAGCGGCAGCGGAAGCGGCAGCAGCAGATGTTGTCGGCGCTCAAGACAGGAGACAAGGTGATCACCACCGGCGGCATCTATGGCACCATCGTCGGCCTGCGGGACGAGGTGGTGCAACTGCGCATTGCCGACCAGGTCCGCATCGAAGTGGCGCGCAGCGCCATCGCCGGCCTCCAGCCCCACAAAGAGGAGGCCCCGAAGAGCTAGCGGCCCGCCGCCACCCCTATGAGCCCCCTACGCTGGAAAGCCACCGTCATTCTGGTCACTGTGCTGGTCTGCCTGGTGGGCCTGGTCTGTTTCCGCAAGATGCCGGACGCCAAGACCCGGTTCTACCTCCCGCGCAGCCTGGACGACCTGCGCACGAACGTCAGTGAGCGGATCAACCTGGGGCTCGACCTGCGCGGCGGCATGCACCTGATCCTGCAAGTGCAGGTGGACGAGGCCATCAACAGCGAGACCGACCAGGTGGTGGAGCGCCTGCGCACCCTGTTGCGCGAGCAGGCCATTGGTTTCCAGAGCATCCGCAAAGCCGACCCCACGCACGTGCAGGTCGCCGGCATCCCCAACGACCAGCTCGACGCGGCTCGCCGCTTCCTCCAGGAGTCCTACGGGGGCAGCACCGTTGCCCCGGCCTACACGATTGGGTCGCTGGCCGGCGAAGAGAGCGGTCTGGTGCTGGAGATGACTCCAACGCTGCAGGCCCAGCTCCGCCAGGAAGCCCTGCGGAACGCCATCGAGACCATCCGCCAGCGCGTGGACGCTCTCGGCGTCAGTGAGCCGGCCATCGCCGAGCACGGCCGCGGGGAGTGGGAGATTCTGGTGCAGCTGCCCGGCGTGGACGATCCGGCACGGGTGAAGAGCATTCTGCAATCCACGGCCCTGCTCGAGATCAAACTGGTCGAAGACGGCCCCTACGGGAGCGAGTCCGAGGCCCTGGTCAAGACAGGCGGGATCCTGCCCCCGGATTCCATGCTTTTGCAGGAGCTGCCCCACGCCCACGAGGACCGCGCCGCCGGACCGCAGTGGTACATCGTCAGCCGCACCTCAATTGTAACCGGGCGCGACCTGCGCAGCGCCCGCGCCGAGGCCAACCCGGAAAGCCCCGGGACCTACCAGGTCTCCTTCAGCCTGAGCCGCGACGGGGCCGCCCGGTTCGGGCCTTTTACCGAGCGCAACGTCGGCCGGCCCCTGGGCGTGGTGCTCGACAACCGCATCCAATCCGTCGCCGTCATCCAGAGCCGCATCGAGGATGCCGGGCGCATCACCGGCACCTTTACCCTGCAGGAGGCCGCGGACCTGGCCCTGGTGCTGCGCTCTGGGTCGCTGCCCGCCTCCATCCGTTATCTCGAGGAGCGCACCGTGGGGCCCTCGCTCGGTGCCGACTCCATCCGCGCCGGCCTGACCGCCTCGGGGGTGGGCCTGCTGGCGGTGTCTCTCTTTATGCTGTTCTACTACCGCTTGTCGGGCGTGAACGCTCTGCTCGCCCTGCTGCTGAACCTGCTGCTGCTGCTGGCGGCGCTCGCCTATGTGGGAGCGACCCTGACCCTGCCGGGCATCGCCGGCGTCGCCCTGACCATCGGCATGGCCGTGGACGCGAACGTGCTGGTCTTCGAGCGCATCCGGGAAGAGCTGCGCCTGGGGAAGACCGTGGTGGCGGGGGTCGAGACCGGCTTTGACCGCGCCTTTGTGACCATCTTCGACACCAACCTGACCACCATCATCGCCGCCATCTTCCTTTTCATGTTCGGCACCGGCCCCATCAAGGGCTTTGCGGTCACGCTGACCTTCGGCCTGCTGGCCAACATTTTCGCGGCCGTCTATGTTTCGCGGGCCATCTTTGAGTTTGTGCTGAGCCGGCAAGCCCGGCCGACGACCCTGAGCATTTGAGATGATCGAGCTCTTCCGCAACCCGAATTACAATTTCCTGCGCTGGAAGTGGCACTTCATCATCGCCTCCTGGGTCTTGATTCTGGTCGGGGCGGTGTCGCTGTGGATGAAAGGAGGGCCGCGGTACGGAATCGACTTCCGGGGCGGCACCCTGGTCTATCTCAAGTTCGCCGCGGCCCCCGAGCTCGACCACATCCGCGCCGGGCTGAACCAAGAGGGGCTGGGCTCGAGCACCATCCAGCGCTACGGCCGCGCGCAGAACAACGAAGTCATCATCGGCAGCGAGCAGGTGGGGCACGAAGAAGAAGCCCTGGACGCTGGCCGCCAGGCCATTCTGGCGGCGCTGCGCACGACGTTCCAGGTCCCGGCGGACAAGCTTGACCTCAACAACATCGGCACCGACTCACTCACCGATGCCCTGCTGCGCTTTGACCCCATCGGCCTGGCCGGTCAGCCCAGCGAGGCTGCCAGCCGCTACCGGCAGATCGCGGAACAAATCACCGACTTCCGCGATACAGAGAGAGGAGGGCTGCTCCGGAGCTTTGCGGAGCTGCGGAGCGTGGAAGGAGTGCCGCCGGCCGTGGTGAACACGCTGGAACAGCGGGGGTCGCTTTCGCCCTTTGTGGTGCGGAACGTGGAGGTGGTGGGGCCGCGGGTGGGCCGGCAGCTCCGCCAGCAAGCGCTGCTGGCCACGGGGCTGGCCCTGGCGGGCATGCTGGTCTACATCGGGGTGCGCTTCCGGCAGTGGGTCTACGGCACGGCCGCCGTGGTGGCCACCTTTCACGACGTGCTCATCACCCTGGGCCTGCTTTCCCTCTTCAACTATGAATTCAACCTCAACGTGGTCGCCGGCCTGCTCACCCTGGTGGGCTTCTCCGTGAACGATACCATCGTCACCTTTGACCGCATCCGGGAGAACGTGCGGCTGCGGCGGCGGGAGCGGTTCATGGACCTGGTGAACCGCAGCATCAACCAGACCCTCAGCCGCACTGTGCTCACTTCGGGGTTGACATTCCTCACCGTTTTGGGGCTATTCTTTCTGGGCGGCGAGGTGCTCCACGGATTCGCCTTCACCCTGGTGGTGGGGATTGTGGTGGGCACCTATTCCTCTATATTTATTGCCAGTCCGATTGTGGTAGGATGGCTAGAGCCGGTCCGGGTCGGCAGCCCAGCCGGGGCCAGGGCGGAGCAAGTGCTGGCAGGGGGTCGACGCCCCGGCAGTGCCGGAAGAAAGGAGCCCTGAGGAATGTTTGACCAGCTCCTCGAATCCTCAACAATCCAGAAGAAGAGCCGCAACCCGTGGGCGTATGGGATCTCGCTGGTCGTGCAGACCCTGATGATAGGGGTGATGATTCTCATCCCCCTGCTTTACACGGAAGCCCTCCCCAAGCAGGAAATGCTGAGCTGGCTGGTGGCTCCGCCTCCCCCGCCGCCCCCGCCGCCCCCGCCGGCGGCCGAGGTCGTGAAGCGGGTGGTGCGCAAAGTGAGCCTGATGGACGCCGGCAAGCTGCGCGCCCCCCGGGAGATTCCTCGCGAAATCGCCATGATCAAGGAAGACCCCATCCAAGACGACTTTGGGGTGGTGGGGGGCGTGCCCGGCGGCATACCGGGCGGACAGCTTGGCGGTGTCATCGGCGGCGTGCTGGGGGGGATTCCTTCGGTGGCCCCTCCTCCCCAGATCACCCCGCAGCGCATTCGGGTGAGCTCCGGGGTGCAGGAAGCCAAGATCCTGCAGAAAATCGAGCCGGTCTTTCCCCCCATCGCCAAGCAGGCCCGCATCCAGGGGACGGTGCGGCTGGAGGCCATCATCGCCAAGGACGGCAGCATCCAGAACCTGCGGGTAATCGAAGGCCACCCCTTGCTGGTGCAGGCGGCCTTGCAGGCGGTGCAGCAGTGGCGCTACCAGCCCACCCTGCTCAACAACGAGCCCGTGGAAGTGGTCACTTTTATCGACGTCATCTTTCGGCTCTACTAGGAGCCGCGCAGTTCGGGCCATGAACGACATTCTGTAGGCACACTCGCCGGGAGGAACAGAGACCTATGCTTGCCAGCGTGCACCTGTGGGGGTTTTGGCTGTTGCAGGAAGCCGCGCCCATCGTGGGGTGGGACCTGCGCAGCATGTGGGGGGCCATGGGATGGCCGGCCCGGACTGTCGTCATCATCCTCTTCGTCATGTCCGCCTGGTCGGTGGGGGTGATGATTGACCGTGGCATCACCTATGCTGCGGCCCGCAAACAGTCCCGCTACTTCGTGCAGGCGGTGGCCGGGGCCTTGCGGGAAGGCAAGCTCGATGAAGCCATCCGCATCGCCGAGCGCAACAAGAAGAGCCACATTGCCAAGGTAGTCGCATCCGGCTTGGCCGACTTCCAGACCTCGGCGGGCTTGCCCGAGGACGAAATCATCGAAGCCAGCAAACGCGGCCTGGAGCGGGCCGTGGCCATCACCCACGCCGAATTGAAGCGCGGCCTGGGGGGTCTGGCCACCATTGGCGCCACCGCTCCCTTCGTGGGCCTGTTCGGGACGGTGGTGGGCATCATCAACGCCTTCCGCAGCATCTCCGTAGAGAAGACCACCGGGTTGACCGCGGTGGCCGGGGGTATCGCCGAAGCCTTGGTGGCCACCGCCATCGGCCTGTTCGTGGCCGTGCCCGCGGTGATGATGTACAACTACTTTACCGGCAAGATTGAGTCCTTCGACGTGGAGATGGACAATAGCTCCAAGGAGTTGATCAACTACTTCATCCTGCGGCGCAAGAAGTAGGCAACGGCCATGGCGTACAAGCCCAAAGCCCCGGAGCTCATACCCGACATCAACGTCGTGCCCATGGCCGACATCATGCTGGTGCTCTTGATCATCTTCATGGTGGTTACCCCCATGATGCAGAAGGGCTACAGCGTCGATCTGGCCAGCACCGAGAACCCCCGGGAGATGCCCGACGCCGACCGCGAAGATGCGGTCCTGCTCGCCGTTACCCGCAGCGGCAACATCTTCCTCGGCAACCAGCAAATTCTCCCCGAGCAAATCACCCAAAAAGTCCGGGATATCATTCTCAACCGCCTGGACAAGACCGTCTATGTGAAGAGCGACGCCCGGGCCAAGTACGGGAACGTGGTCCGGGTGGTGGATGAAGTGCGGGCCGCCGGGGTGGACCAGCTCGGCTTGCTCACCGAACGCGTCCAGAAGCAAGGGGCCCCGCGGGTCGTTCCCATCCCCCAAGTCACGCCGGGCAGCCCGTAGGGAGACAGCCAGGAGGGTCATGCCATGGGAATCGGTGGAATCGGCGGACGGGCCAAAGGGGCGATGGCTGACCCCAACATCGTGCCCCTGATTGACATCCTGCTGGTGCTGATCGTTATTTTCATGGTGGTCACACCCCTCACTCCCCTGGGTCTCGACACCCTAGTGCCGCAGCCCTCTCCTGACCAGCCGCCCGACGTGGCTGTGCAGCAGCGCACCATCGTGATTCAGGTGGAGTGCAGCAATCCTCCCACCTGCGCCCGCACCAACGTGAAGATCAACCAAGAAGACGTGACCTGGGACTACTTGGGCATCCGCTTGGAGGAGATCTTCAAGACCCGGGCGGAGAAGGTGGCCTTCGTCAAGGGGAGTGAGGACCTGGAATTCTCGCACATCGCCCGCGCCATCGACATTGCCAAGGGGGCGGGCGTCGACAAGATCGGGTTGATCACCGCCAAGATCGAGATGGGCGAGTAGACCCCGGCCCCTCCTCGCCTGCTCGAGACCACGGGCAGTTGCCCAGGAGCCGATTCATGCACCGTCGTGCCAAGCTGGCCCTGGCTCTCAGCCTACTGGGTCTCGTGGTCCTCACCGGCTGCAACAAGCTGCGGGCCCGCGACCAATTGAACAAGGGGGTGCGCGCCTACAAGGCCGGGCAGTTCGAGACCGCCATCAGCCACTTCCAGCGCTCCATCGAGCTCGACCCTAAGCTGCTCAACGCCCGCATCTACCTGGCCACGGCCTACGCCAGCCAATTCGTCCCCGGCTCCCCTTCCGAGGAGAACAAGCGGCTGGGCCTCTCCGCCATCCGCGAGTTCGGGAGAGTTCTCGAGGCCGACCCGAACAACCTCACCGCCCTCGCCTACATCGCCAGCCTGTACTACGGGATGACCGACTTCGACAAGGCCAAGGAGTTCCGCCGCCGCCTGATCCAGGTCGATCCCCAGAACCCGGAGCACTACTACTCCATCGGCGTCATTGACTGGACCCTGGCGTACAAGCCCCGCATGGAGCTCAAGAACAAGCTCGGCCTTCGTCCCGACCAGCCCTTGCCGGCGCGCGAGCGCCGCACCCTGGCCGAGCAGAACTCCGCCGTGGTGGAAGAAGGCGTGGAGATGCTCGAGCAGGCCCTGAAGATCAACCCCAAGTACGTGGACGCCATCGCCTACCTGAACCTCATGTACCGGGAGAAGGCCGATATCGTCGACGACCCCCAGGAACGCGAGCACTACCTGGACCTGGCGGACGAGATGTTTGATCGCCAGAAAAAGCTGCGCGAAGAGCTGCAAGCCACTCCCGCCACCCCCGCCCAGTAGCCTACTTTTTGCTACAATAAGCCTCGGTCCTTCAGAGCGAGCCTTTTCGCTTGTTGGCCGGGGACCCGATGGCACAACTCGGCACCAGCCCGCTGACCGCCAGCCGCTTCGCGGAACTGCTGCGCAAGGTTGAACAGTACCGGCCCGGCGATGACCTGGATCTGCTCCGCCGCGCCTACGAGTTCTCCGCCCGGGAACACGGCGCTCAAACCCGCGCCTCTGGCGAGCCCTACCTTTCCCACCCCCTGGAAGTCGCGCACCTGCTGGCCGAGATGCGCCTGGATGTCACCACCCTGTGCGCCGCCCTTCTCCACGACGTGGTCGAAGACACCCGCGTCCGGCTGGACACGCTGGAGCAGCTCTTCGGGTCGCAGGTGGCCCACCTCGTCGAAGGAATGACCAAGATCAGCCGGCTGGATTTCTCCACCCGGGAAGCCCAGCAGGCCGAGAACCTCCGCAAGATGCTGCTGGCCATGGTGGACGACGTGCGGGTGGTGGTGGTCAAGCTGGCCGACCGCCTGCACAACATGCGCACCTTGGAGTACCTGCCGGGGGAGAAGCGGGAGTGGGTTGCCCGTGAGACTCTGGAGATCTACGCCCCCATCGCCCACCGGCTGGGCATGGGCCGGGTCCGCAGCGAGCTGGAGGACCTGGCCTTCCGGGCTCTGGAGCCCGATGCCTACGCCCACATCCGGCGGCAGCTCGAGGACAAGCGTCGGCTGAACGAAAGTTTCCTGGCCGACGTGCAAAAGGTCATCGCCGACGCCATGGAGCAGAACGCCGTCCCCGCCCAGGTGGAAGGACGCATCAAACGCCCCTACTCCATCCACCAGAAGATGACCCGCCAGGCGGTCGCCCTGGACCAGATCTATGACCTGCTGGCCGTGCGCGTCGTCACCGACTCCACGCGAAACTGCTATGCCGCCCTGGGAGTCATTCACCAGCTCTGGCGGCCCGTCCCCGGCCGCTTCAAGGACTATGTCGCCATGCCCCGGCCCAACCTCTACCAGTCCCTGCACACCTCCGTCATCCATTCCACCGGCCACCCCTTCGAGGTGCAAATCCGCACCCAGGAGATGCACCGCTTGGCCGAGCAGGGCATCGCCGCCCACTGGCGCTACAAGGACGGTGAGGCCGTCTCCGCCGATGACCAGCAGCGCATCGCCTGGCTCCGCCACCTCATCGACTGGGCCCGGGAAATGCAGGACCCCAGCGAATTCCTGTCCACGCTCAAGGTGGACCTCTACCCCGAAGAGGTCCACACCTTCACCCCCAAGGGGCGGGTGGTGGTGCTGCCCCGGCAGGCCACGGCGGTGGACTTCGCCTACGCCATCCACACCGAGGTGGGCCACACCTGCGTGGGCGCCAAGGTCAACGGCCGCCTGGTGCCGCTCCGGCACCGGCTGCAGAACGGCGACATTGTCGAGATTCTCACTCAGGCCGGCCACGCCCCCAGTCGCGACTGGCTGAGCTTCGTGCGCACCTCGCGGGCCCGCAACAAGATTCAGCACTGGATCCGCGCTCACCAGCGCGAGCAGGCCGTGCAACTCGGGCGCCGCCTGCTCGAAAAGGAAGCCCGCCGCCTCCCCTTCAACCTCAAGAAGGTGACCGCGGACAACTGGCAGCAACTGGCGGGTGAGTACGGTTGCCAGAAAGTGGACGAGCTCTACGCCCGCGTCGGTTTCGGGAAATACGCGCCGCGCCAAATCCTGGCCCGGCTCGGCGCGGAGCCGGCCCCCGAGCCCCGTCTCCCCGCCCGGCGTCCGCTGGCCGGGCTCCGCCAGACCGTGCAACGCATGTTCCGGCTGGGGGAAAAAGCGCTGCCCCTGCACGACCGCGACTTGATGATGTACCGGGCCCGCTGCTGCAATCCCATCCGGGGAGAGCCAGTCGTGGGCTACATCACCCGCGGCCGCGGCATCGCCGTCCATGCCAAGGCCTGCCCGAACGTCCAAAACCTGCTCTATGACATCGAGCGGCGGATCAGCGTGGAGTGGGCCGAGAGCGAGGCGGAAACCTACCCCGTGCACCTGGCCATCCGCACCAACGACCGCCCCGGCCTGCTGACTCAAATCAGCGGCGTGATCGCCGACCACAAGTGCAACATCCGCACCGCCGAGGCCCGCTCCGACCCCACCGACGGCACCGCCGTTATCGAGTTGACCTTCGAGGTTCGGGAAATGAAGCAGCTCAACCGCATTGTCGGCTCGCTCAAAAAAGTCGCCGGCGTCCGCGACGTCACACGCCTGCTGCGATTCCCCTCCTCTTGAAAGAGCTGGCCGCGCTGCCCTGTCCTCCCGCTGCCCGCCCCGTTTCGGTGGTGTTGCTTCTCTGTGTGCTTGGGCTCGGGCCCCTGCCGGCAGCGGCGCTGGACTCGCCCCTCGAGGTGGAGCGCGTCGAGCTCAGTGTTCGCCTCGATCCTCCTCTCCAGGCCCTTTACGCCCAGGCCCACTTCCTCCTCCGCCAGCACGGCCTCCCCGGCCGAGACGTCATCGCATTTCGCGTGCCGGCCGCGGTCGGGCCGCGCCTCCACGTGGCCGCGGTCTGGGACGATCAGGGTGAGCTGCCCTGGCGGTTTGATGCGGAGAAAGCGGGCCCCTGGGCGTTGCGCGTGGAGTTGCGCAGCCCCCTACGGCTCGGGAAAAGAATGGTAGTGGTGGTGAACTACGAACTGGAGCTGGGGGGAGCCGGCCTGCCCGAAGGCGCGGCTGTGTCGGAAGAAAGCGCGCTGCTTCTTACCACCGGCTGGTACCCGTTCCCCGCCGGCCCCAACCAGCGGCTTCCCCGGGAGCTGCGGCTGACCGCGCGCCTGCCCAAACAGTGGCAGGTCGAGGCCCCGGTGAAAGTGAAGAAGCTCAACGACGGCACGGCGCTGGCGAGCTATGAGCTCAGGCTTCGACCCGTCGAGCCCGGCCAACTGCTGCTCCGGGCCCGCCGGCCGCTGCCTCCCTAGCGCCCATCCTGGCTGCAGCGGCGGAACCTTATTTGTGCGACTACTTCAACCAAGGAGAAAAGAGGTGAAGCAACCGATCACGACGCCAAGAGCCCCGGCGGCTATCGGTCCCTATTCCCAGGGGGTGAGAGCGAACGGCTTTCTTTTTCTCTCCGGGCAGGTGGCGCTTGACCCGGCGAGCGGCCAGCTAGTTGCCGGCGACATCCGGGCCCAGACCGAACAGGTGCTGAAGAATCTTCAGGCCGTGCTCGAGGCGGCCGGCAGCTCGCTCACCGCCGTGGTCAAGACCACGGTATTCCTGGGCGACCTGAACGACTTCGCGGCGATGAACGAAGTATACGCGCGGTTTTTTCCGGAAGCCCCGCCCGCCCGGGCCACAGTCGAGGTGGCCCGGCTGCCGCGCGATGCCCGGGTAGAAATCGACGTGATCGCCCTGGCGGGATAGTTGGGAGAGAAGGCGGGTCAGGCGACCTTTTGCACGCGTCCGTTGCGGATGCAGTCCGTGCACACTCGCACCCGCTTCTGCACTCCGTCCACCTTGGCGCGCACCCGCTGCAAGTTGAGGTTCCAGCGCCGCCGGGTAACGTTGTGGGCGTGGGAGACGCGGTTGCCGTACCGCGGCCCGCGACCACAGATTTCACAGCGTTTTGCCATCCGCTCTCATCCGGAAAAGATTGACTACGATTGAACGTTCAGTATAGCAGAAACCGCTCCGGCCCGCCACTCCCGATTGACTTTTCCCTTCGCCTACACTAGCGTGCTTCGCTTCCGCACTCTTCGAAAAAGGAGAACGGTTCGTGACCCGAAACCCTCTTCACGCTGGGGCTCTGCTCTTCTCCGCCGTGCTTCTGCTGGTCGGGTCCGGTCTGCTCGCCCAGCAGGAAGACCCGCTGGCGGCAACCGACCGCCAAATCCTGACCGAGATTGCCGAGCACTCCGAGCAGATGGCGAACCTCGAGCACCTCACCGACCGCATCGGTCCCCGGCTGACCGGCAGCCCGGGCATGAAGCGGGCCAACGAGTGGACTGCGGAGCGGTTCCGCACCTACGGGTTGTCCAATGTCCACCTGGAAGCCTGGACCATCGCCCACGCCTGGCGGCGCGGAACGGCGCGGGCTCGCGTCCTCGTTCCTGCCGAGCAGGCGCTGGCCGCGGAGGCAGCCGGCTGGAGCCCGAATACGCCCGGGCCGGTCCGCGGGCGGCTCCTCTACGTGAAGGCGGAGAAGAAAGAAGACCTGGAGGGCTACCGCGGCAAGCTGCGGGGCGCCATCGTAGTCACCGCCGAGCCCCAGCCCCGGCAACGCGTGCAAGAGCGGCCGCTCGTGCCGCGACCGCCGCGCCCCGAGCGCGACTTTGCCGCCCTGCGCCGCTTTGCCCAGGAGCGCGACGAATTCTTCAAGGCCGAGGGCGTGCAGGCGGTCCTGCGTGACTCTGACAAGAGCTTCGGCCTGTTCAACATGTCCGCCGTCGGCCGCGACTACCAGCCCGCCCCGCTGCCCACGGCCTTCTTGACTCCGGAGAGTTACGACTTGCTCTGGCGCTTGCGCAAGAACGAGCAGCTGGTGGAGGTGGAGCTCGACATCGCCGGCAGCGAGTTCAGCCCGGATCCGGTTGAGGTCTACAACACCGTGGCGGAAATCCCGGGCGGCGAGAAACCCGAGGAAGTTGTCATTCTTGGCGCCCATCTGGATTCCTGGGACTTGGGCACGGGGGCCACCGACAACGGCACGGGGGTTTCGGTAGTCCTCGAGGTGGCCCGTGCCCTCAAGAAACTTGACCTCAAGCCCAAGCGCACCCTCCGCTTCATCCTCTTCTCCGGCGAAGAACAGGGGTTGAACGGCTCCCGGGCCTACGTCGAGGCCCACAAGGAGGAGATGGCCAAGGTCTCGGCCGTGCTCGTGCACGACTACGGCAGCGGCCGGGTGGAGACCATCGCCCTGCAGGGGAATCCTCAAGTCTACGAGGTGGTGTCGAAGATAGTTGCCCCGCTCCGCCAGATGATCGGCTTCGAGGAGCTGAGCCTGCGGTCAATCAGCGGCTCCGATCATGCCTCCTTCAACCGCGTGGGCGTGCCCGGATTCTTCTGCCAGCAAGAGCGGGCCACCTACGGCCAGACCCACCACTCCCAGGGGGACACCTTCGACAAAATAGTCCGGGAGGACTTGCTGAACGGAGCGCAGGTACTGGCCGTGTTCGCCTACAACGTCGCCCAGCTCGAGGACATGCTGCCCCGCCGGCCCGTGTCCCCAACCCCAGCCCCATGACGCGGCTGCCAGACCCGGCTAGAATGGCCCTTTCGGGGGAACCATGAAACTTTGCCGGATGGGTCTGCTGCTGCTCGCAGCCGGGATGGCTCTGGCCGGCTGCCGGTCCCGGCCGGCCGCCAACGATGAGGTCTGGGCCGAGGTCAACGGGCAACCCCTCTTCCGCAGCCAGGTGGAGAAATACTACCAGCAGCAGCTGGGCGCGCAGGCGGAACCGGTCACTCCGGAGGAGACCCAGGCGCGCAAGCTCACCATCCTGACTCAATTGATCCAGAACGAGATCCTCTGGCAAAAGGCGGCCCAGGCCAACCTGCTGGCCACAGACGGCGAGGTGGAAGCCCGTCTCCAGGAGTTGCGGGCTCCCTACGGCGATGAGGAGTTTCAGCGGCAGCTGGGAGCGCAGGCCATGACCCTGGACGACCTGAAGGCGGAGCTCCAGCGGGACATCGCCATCCGCAAGCTGCTCGACCGCGGCCTGGGTGCCGGCGTCGAAGTGAGCGAGCAAGAGATCGCCGCCTACTACCAGCGGAACCAGAACCGCTTCCAACTGGTCGAAACCCAGTATCGGGTGGCTCACATCCTGGTGACTGCGCGGGCCGAGCCCCAGGTGCGCAACCTCAAGAACGACGATGCCGCTTCCGAGCTCGAGGCCAGCCGCAAGGTCCAGGCCCTGCTCGACCGCCTGCGCGCCGGCGACGACTTTGGCGAATTGGCCCGCAGCTACTCGGAAGACCCGATCACTGCCTTGGCGGGCGGCGACCTGGGCTTCTTCCCCGAGTCGAACCTCGCCAACACTCACCCGGCCCTGCGCGCCGCGGTACAACGGCTGGAGTCGGGGCAGATTGCCGGGCCCGTACGCTCCCCGATGGGCTATCACTTGCTGAAGTTACTGGAGCGCGAACCCCCCGGACAGCGGAACCTCTCCGACCCGCAGGTGAAGGAGAGCATCCGCGCCCAGATTCGGCGGAACAAGCAGCAGCTGCTGGAAGCTGCCTACATCGAACGGGCCCGCAACCAGGCCCAGGTGGTGAACCACCTGGCCCGCCAGATCCTGGAGTCGCACCGGGTCTCGCCTTAGGGCCGCTCGAACTTCACAGCATTGGTGGCGCCGATTCCCCAGAGGAGTCGAAGAAGCTGGAACGGCCCTAGCGGCTGACGCTGGCTTCCTCCCCGGCGCAGAGCTTCCCGTATTCGCTGGTGTAGCAGAGCGGCACGTCGCAGTAGGTACCCTTCTCCAGGGAGTACACCTCGCAGGAATCGAACGGCCGCGAATAGATGTGCAGGCTGACGGCGCGCTCCTGGTACTCGGCCAGGTTGAGCACCTGGTGCACCGGCTCCTCCTGATCCACTTCGAGCGGGCTGGCGGGCGTGATCAGAAAGCTGCCGCTGGCCACCAGCCGGCAGGTTTTCTTTTCCGGGTTGCGGTCGAGGACACGGTAGTTCTGGTTCTTCAGCTTCCCGATGGGCACCGCCATCCAGCACCGCTGGTCGCGGTGATTGTGGATGCGGCTCGCCTGCCCGACCTCCCAGCCAATGGCGATCAGCTCGAACATGGCATTCTTGAAGATGAGATTGCGCGTGTAGCTGGCCGGGCTGAAAAACATGTAGGGCTGGAGCGATTCGGGCCGCACCCGGAATCTTTCGAGGTAGGGGTTGACCGTCTCCGGCTTCATCACCGGCAGGGTGGCCAGCCCCTTCGCGAACTCATCCACCCTCACCAAACTCGCGGCCCTCTCTGCCATGGCTCCTCCTTTTCGACTACGCCACCACCACCAGGGGCTGCCCGTGTTCGACCGTCTCCCCCTCCCCCACCAGCACCTTTTCTACCACGCCCTTCTTCGGGGAAGGAATCTCGTTTTGCATCTTCATGGCTTCCACCACCACCAATCCCTGCCCCGCCTCCACCTCCTGGTTTTCTTCCACCAGGACGCGAATCACCTTGCCCGGCATGGGCGCGGTCACGTCCTGCCGCCCGGCCCGCCCGGCTCCGCCGCCGCTCCGGCCGGCCCAGCGTCGCGGATTCGCCACCCCGGCCACGAAGTCTGTGCCCCGGGTGTGAACCCGATAGCCATCGCCCACCGCTTCGACGTGGACGGCGAACGATTGCCCCTCCACAAGCAGCGAAAAGACCCCGGGCGCCGCCTCCACCACGTCCACCGCTCGCGGCAGCCCGTCCACGGCGCATTCCCAGGCGTCTCCGGCCCGGCGCAATTCCACGCTCCGTTGCTCGCCGCCGAGCGTTACCTGGAACTTCATCGCGGCCTGCGCTCGAACCCTCGCAGCGCCGACTCCCGCGCCGCCTGCTTCCAGCGGCTCGCCGGCGGAGCCGGCCCTGCGCCGTTCCTGGTCGCCGCCATTTCCGTCAGGGCTGTCGCTACGGCGGCCGCCTCCACGACCGGAGCCTCGGGGCGGGCCCGGGCCGTCTCTTCGAGCATCCGCCCGATGAGTTCCGTATCCAGCTCGCCGCGCACGAACTCGGGCCGCTCCACCAACCGGCGGAAGAAGGAGAGGTTGGTCTGGATGCCGGCAATCAAGCATTCCCCCAGCGCCCGCCGCAGTCGCCCCAGGGCTTCTGCCCGCGTGCCGCCCCAGCAAATCAGCTTGGCCAGCAGCGGGTCGTATTCGAGCGGCACCGTCCAGCCTTCGTAGACGTAGCCGTCCACGCGCACCCCGGGGCCGGCCGGGCGCTCGAGCCGCGTGATGCGTCCCGGGCAGGGGAAAAAGTTGTTCTCCGGGTCCTCGGCATAAATGCGGCACTCGATGGCCGCGCCCCGCCAGCTGATGTCCTCCTGTTGATACCCCAGCGGCTCCCCGGCCGCGATTCGAATCTGCTCCTTGACCAAATCGAGTCCCGTGACTACTTCGGTGACGGGATGTTCCACTTGCAGGCGGGTATTCATTTCCAAGAAGTGGAAGTCAAATCCCGGCGGGCTCTTCGCCGAGCGTTTACCCCGACCGGAGTCGAGGGGCACCACCAGAAACTCGACCGTGCCGGCGTTCGTGTAGCCCGCCGCCCCGGCGATCTTTACACTCGCCTCCCCCATCGCCTGCCGCAATTCGGGAGTTATGAGCGGCGAGGGGGACTCCTCCACCAGCTTCTGGTGGCGGCGCTGCAGTGAGCACTCGCGCTCGCCCAGGTGAATCAGCTGACCGTGCTGGTCACCGAGCACTTGGATTTCCACGTGCCGGGGCCGCGGCAGGTATTTCTCCACGTAGAGCGCAGGGTCCCCGAAGGCGTTCTGGGCCTCCGATTGGGCGTCGCGCCAGGCCGCCGACAGCTGCCCGGCCGTCTCCACCCGCCGCATCCCTTTGCCGCCCCCGCCCGCCACCGCTTTCAGCAGCACGGGGTAGCCGTACTCCGCGGCCTGCTTCTCGGCCTCGGCCGCCGAGCCGAGCGCCTCTCGCGCCCCCGGAACTACCGGCACGCCCGCCCGCTCGGCCACGCGGCGGGCCTCGATCTTGCTGCCCATCAACTCCATCGCCTCGGCTGAGGGGCCGATGAAGGTCACGCCCGCCTCCCGACAGGCGCGCGCCAGGGCGGGGTTTTCGGCCAGGAAGCCGTAGCCGGGATGCAGGGCCTCGGCGCCGCTGCGGCGGGTCACCTCGAGCAACTTGTCGATGCGCAGGTAACTCTCGGTCGAAGCCGCCGGACCGATCGGGTAGGCTTCGTCGGCCAGTAGGACGTGCTCCGAGGCCCGGTCAACCTCGGAATAGACGCCCACGGCGCGGATTCCGAGCTCGCGGCAGGCCCGGAGGATGCGCACCGCAATCTCGCCTCGATTGGCGATCAAGATTTTCTTGAACATGGTGATCCGTTCTTCCCTGAGTCTGCCGGGGGGTACCGCCCCTCCTTAATTCTTGAGGAGCACCTGGTAGTGCCGCGCTTGCGGCTTGCCCGCAAAAAACTGCGACTCTTCCTCGCGGACGATCTCTTTCCAGTCCTTCCGCTTCCTCGCTGCCCGGAGCCCGGCCTCGCTGGCCCACAGCGTCACCCAGACGTACTCGCCCTTCCGTTCCGGGTTCCGCAGGAAGTACGCCGCCCGACAGGCCGGGATGCGCCTCAGCAGCCGCAGTGCCCGCCGCCGCATGAACCCCACAAGTCCGCGCTCCTTCCCCTTGTTCGCCCGAAACGTAAACATCCGCAGCACCATCGGCTTCCCCGCTTATGTTGCCATCCTGAGCGCAGCGAAGGATCGGAGGCCTGGATCCCTCGACCTATTGAAAGCCTCGGTCAGAATGGCGCCGGTGTTCATTACTGTGCGAGAATCAACCAAAGCCGTGAGAGCCTACTACGTCTATATCCTCTCCAACAAGACCAAGAGGCTCTATACCGGTGTGACCAACAACCTGACGCGCAGAGTGTATGAACACAAACGCGGTCTCGTGCCCGGCTTCACCAAGCGCTACAACCTGTCGCGGTTGGTGTATTACGAGAGAACAGAGGATGTCCGGGCCGCTCTGACGCGCGAAAAGCGAATCAAGGGATGGCTGCGCGTCAAAAAGATCGCGCTCATCGAATCCATCAATCCACAATGGAAGGACCTCAGCGCGGATTGATTCGGAGAGGCGGCCCGTCCGCAGGTTCTCACGTAGAGCGGAGGCGATGGCTTGCGATTCTTCGCTTCGCTCAGAATGACAGTGTGTCGCTGTTCGCCGTTACAGCGGGATGTTGCCGTGCTTCTTGGCCGGGTTCGTATCCCTTTTATTGTCAAGCATTTGCAGGGCAGCAATGAGCTTGGGACGCGTGAGCCGCGGCTCAATCACGGCGTCAATCCAGCCGCGCTCGGCGGCAATCCAGGGATTGGCGTAGCGTTCGCGGAACTCTTCCACGCGCCGGGCCCGCTCCGCTTCGGCGTCTTTCGCCGCCGCCAGCTCGCGCCGATAGACGATGTTCACCGCACCCTCCGGGCCCATCACCGCAATCTCGGCCGTGGGGTAAGCGTAGTTCACGTCCGTGCGGATGTGCTTCGAGGCCATGACGCAATAGGCCCCCCCGTAAGCCTTGCGGGTGATGACGGTGATCTTGGGCACGGTGGCTTCGGCAAAAGCGTAGAGGAGCTTGGCCCCGTGCCGGATGATGCCGCCGAACTCCTGCTGCGTGCCAGGGAGAAAGCCGGGCACGTCCTCGAAGGTGATGAGCGGGATGTTGAAGCAGTCGCAGAAGCGCACGAAGCGCGCCGCCTTGTCGGAAGCGTTGATGTCGAGCACGCCGGCCAGCACCGCCGGCTGATTGGCCACGATCCCGACCGGCTGGCCGGCCAGGCGCGCGAAGCCCACCACGATGTTCTTGGCGAAGTGCTCCTGCACCTCGAAAAAATTGCCTTCGTCCACCACCAGCCGAATCAATTCCTTCATGTCATAGGCCTGCATGGGCGCGGCGGGAATCAAGTGGTTCAGGCGCTCCTCGGCGCGCTCGGCCGGGTCGCGGGTCGCCCGCCGGGGCGGGTCGTCGAGGTTATTCGAGGGCAGATAGGAAAGCAGCTCGCGGATCATGGCCAGGCATTCCTGATCATCGCCCCCCACAAAGTGCGCCACCCCGCTGGTGGCGTTGTGGGTGAGCGCCCCGCCCAGCTCTTCTTTGGTCACCTCCTCGTGGGTGACTGTCTTGATGACGTCCGGCCCAGTGACGAACATGTAGCTCGTGTCCCGGGTCATGAAGACGAAGTCGGTGATGGCCGGGGAATAGACGGCGCCGCCCGCGCAGGGCCCCATGATGGCGGAAATCTGGGGGATGACGCCGCTCGCCAAGGTGTTGCGCAGGAAGACATCGGCGTACCCCTTGAGCGACATCACCCCTTCCTGAATGCGCGCTCCGCCCGAGTCGTTCAACCCGATGACCGGGGCGCCGTTCTTCATGGCCAGGTCCATTACCTTGCAGATTTTCTCCGCGTTCGCCTCGCTCAGCGACCCGCCGAACACGGTGAAGTCCTGGGCGAAGACGTAGACCCGCCGGCCCTCAACCCGCCCGTAGCCGCTGACGATGCCGTCGCCCGGCACCCGCTGGGTTTCCATCCCGAACTCGTCGCAGCGGTGCACAACGAACTTGTCCAGCTCTTCGAAACTCTCGGGGTCGAGCAGCAGCTCGATGCGCTCGCGGGCGCTGAGCTTGCCGGCGGCGTGCTGCTTCTCGCGGCGCTCTGCCCCGCCGCCTTCCTCAGCGGCCTGGTCGTGCCGGCGCAACTCCTCCAGCCGCGCCTCGCTGGCCTGGTTTTCCGTTGCGCGCTTTCGTGAGGTCATGGGTTCGCAGAACAGGCCCTAAGAGAATGCCACAACCCGCACCTTCCTGTCATTCCGAGCTCCGATAGCCTCTCTTGGATGGCCATTCGGGGCGAGAGCCCCGAACGCAGCCCTGGCCGCGATTCGAGGCGAGGAATCTGCTTTTCGGATTCTGCCCGGCCGCGGCCTACACCCCGCTCCACTCCTCGCCCCACCTCTCTGTCATTCCGAGGAATCTCACGGCAGCGCCAGGCTACCGCACAGCCCGTCTAAACGCCGCTCCACTCCTCGCAGAGGATGATGGAGTTGGTAGGGTTCTGGGGGTCGTACTTGACGCTGGCGGCCTGGCCGGCGGCCACCCGGCGCAGGTCAAGTTTATGGCGGAGAAAACTGATGTCTTGGGCTGCCTGGTATTCCACCCCGCGGACCTCGTAGTTGTATACCAGCAAGTGCCCGGCCCCGTTCTGCGTGGTGGGCTCGTCCCGCAGCTCGACGATGCGCCCTTCGACGATCCGCCCCACCCGGTTCACCCGCAGCCGCCGCCGCCGCTCCAGCTCCACCGGCTCCACCTGCCGCGCCCGCCACCGCAACACCATACCTGTGGAGACCAGGAGGACGGCGGTGGCGACTAACGCGTAGGTGAGAATCGTCAGGGGATCTGTCACTTCTTGGCCTTGCCCGCCTCCACCGGGATGATCTCGCCCAGCACCGCCCGGGCCTTCTCCCAGTCCTTGAGGAAGGCCTCGAGCCCGCGGTCCGTCAAGGGGTGCTTGAAGAGCTGCTCGAAGACCTTGTACGGCATGGTGGCGACGTCGGCGCCCAGCTTGGCGGCTTCGACCACGTGCATGGGGTGGCGGAGGCTGGCCGCCAGAATCTGGGTCTCAAACTTGTACGGCCGGTACACCTCCACGATGTCCCGCAGCAGCTTCATGCCGTCGCCGGCGATGTCGTCCACGCGCCCCAGGAACGGGCTGACGAAGTACGCTCCGGCCTTTGCCACCAGCAGCGCCTGGGCGGGGCTGAACACCAGGGTGACGTTGATGCGAACCCCTTCGCTCCGCAGCACCTTGATGGCTTTGAAGCCCTCCGGGGTCATGGGGATCTTGACCACCAGGTTCGGGTGCAGCGCGGCGAGTTCCCGCCCCTCGGCGATCATCCCCGCGGCGTCCGTGGCCACCACCTCGCCGTTTACTATCTCGACCAACTGGCACATCTCCAGCAGCGCTTCCCGGAACGGCTTGCCTTCCTTGGCCAGCAACGTGGGATTCGTGGTGACCCCGTCGAGCACCCCCAGCGCCGCCGCCCGGCGAACCTCGTCCACATTGCCCGTGTCCAGGAAGAACTTCATAAAGTCAGCCTCCTGTTCTTGGCGTGAAGGGTCGAGCGGGGCATTGTGTGTGTGCGCGTGCGAGACCTGTCATCCCTGCTCCGCCGCCACCACCGGGTTGCGCAGGCGCCCGATGCCTTCGATTACGACGTCCACCACGTCGCCCACTCCCAACGGGCCGACGCCCGCCGGGGTCCCCGTGGCCACTACGTCGCCTGGCTCCAGGGTCATCACGGCGGCGATGAACCGTATTATAGCATCGAGCGAGAAAATCATCTCCCTGAGGCTCCCCCGTTGGCGCCGCTCCCGGTTGACGTATTTCAAAGGCTCCTAAGCCACGTAAGCATTGCTACCATACCACCGAGTATTACGAAAGCGGCCATGACACGGAGCCACACCGGCGCCTTTTCAAGTTTACTTTCTGAAATGAGACGATGAGGGATGCCCTTTAGGCTCCAACGGACAAACCCTTGCGGCTGAATGAGAATGTAAAGGCCACCCATAATCCCGACTAACCCAATCCCGAACGAGAGCCAATCCGCCCGGCGTGGTGCCGCCGGTTGAGGTTCGGGGAAGGGAACCTGAATTGGAGTAGGGTTCAACACCCATGTGATAACAGGACTAATCATAACGATGCCTCCCATAATGAATAACAGGCCGCCGAATCTTGTGGGCCAGGCACGGCCGACCTTCCAAGAGAGATTAGGCTGGGACCAACTGTCGGCTCGCGTCCACCAGTTGAGGAACTGTATGTATCTCTCGGGTGAGAGAAGCATGAGGAGACCGATCAGCAAGATAAAAATCGGGCCCAACGCATATATGAGGATGAAAACCGAACCTTTCATTACTTTATCTCAGGCTGATCCACCCCGAATATCCATACGCTAGAGTAGCCCCGGGGGAGGTGGATACTGCCGGGCCGGCGACGGTTCCGGTTGAGTTCCAGATACCTTGGACGCCTATGCTAGGGAACGTGGTAACGCCGAGGCTCCCAGACCAACTCCATCCGCTAACTAGTGACTGTACACCGGGTACGCTGGAAGCCGTCAAGGGGCCAAAGGTCGCGACTCTGCTCGGTGGAGCGGTTGCCCCGACTGCCAGAAGTCTCGACACCAGCGCGCGCCAGTCAAGCCCCGTGGAGTGAGCGCCACCCAGCGCCTCAAATCGGACGAACTCGGCCATCGCTCACTCCGGGCGAAGGGTCACAGCCGACACCGGGTTCGAAAACGGGCTTTCATTCCCGCTGGCGTCTATGGCAGTGACCACGTAGGTAAAAGCCGTGCCGGCAGGCAGGCCGGGATCGGCGAAGCTCTGCGCGCGCAGCGGCTCGCGGGTCAGTCGTTCAAAGCCCCGACCGGGCTCGCGGCTGCGATAGACGTGGTAGCCGGCCAGGTCCGCGGCGGGGCTGGCGTCCCAGGTCAGATCCACGCGCTCGAGGCCGGCCACGGCAATCACCTGCGTGGGGGCGGCGGGAGGAAAGACGTCGCGGGGCACAACCTCGACCGCCGCCGAGCTTTCGCTCTCTACGGTGTCGGCCCCGAATTGGGCCAGGGTACGGATGCGGTAGAGGTAGCGACCTCCGAAGCGGAAGTCCGTGTCCTCGAACCGCGCCACCGCCGCGTTCCCCCGCAAGGCGTAGCTTCCTTCTTCTCCGGTTTCGCTGCGATAAATCTGGTAGCCGGCGATGGCTTCGAGCGGCGTCCCGCTCGAGGTTCGCCGGGGCGGCTCCCAGCGCAGCTCGATGGCGCGCTCGGTGACGCGGGCTTCAATGCGGGCGATGGCGGCCGCCACGGGGTAGACGCGCACGGTGGCGAGATTCGAAAAGCCGGCGTCCTGCCCCTTGGCGTTCACCGCTTTCACCCCGTAGACGCTGGTCCGGCCGGCCTGCTCGGCCAGGACCGCCGCGCCCAACACATCCGGGAAGACCACAATCTCATTGCGGGTAAACGACTCCACCACCCGCTCCGGAATCACGTAGGCCACCCGGGCCTCAGCCCTGAACCGTTCCTTGAGGTCAGCGGTGTCGAAGAGAAACACACGGTACACCTCCAGGCGCGGCCAGCCTTCCAGGCGCGTCCCGTCTGTGTGCAGGCGCTGGAGCGTCCAGCGCAGCACCACCCGCTCCCCTACCTGGTGAGCCGTCAGTTCGGTGGGGGGAAGAGGGATCTTCGGCGTGGGGGGCACCGGCGGCCCCGGAACTCCGCAGCCGGCTGCCCCGAACAAGGCGGCAAAGAGAATCCAGGAAGGCGCCCGGGAGTCGACGCGGCGTGGCACTAGTCCCGTTCCAACCCGAATGTCCAGGGGATGCGGTGCATGGTTGGCTGTTCCTCTAGCCGGGTCGGAACGGGACTAGAGGATATAGCGGCTCAAATCCTGGTTCTTGGCGATCTCGGCCAGCATCTTGTGCACGTAGGCGGCGTCCACGGTGATTTCCTTGCGCGGCAGGTCGGGAGCCTCGAAGGAGATGTCGTCGAGCAGCTTCTCCATCACCGTGAACAGCCGGCGGGCTCCAATATTTTCGGTCTGCGAGTTCACCAGCGTGGCGTAACGCGCGATTTCGGCGATGGCCTCGTCGGTGAA
Source organism: Acidobacteriota bacterium (assembly GCA_016210855.1). Lineage (GTDB taxonomy): Bacteria > Acidobacteriota > Terriglobia > Acidiferrales > 2-02-FULL-67-57 > 2-02-FULL-67-57. Next base: position 26,900 of record JACQTJ010000020.1, read on the forward strand.
GCTGACCTGCAGCCCTTCGGTCTCCAGCAGCGCCGTGTACTGGCGGATCAAGGCGTTCTTGGGCTCCTTCAGGATGCGAATGAACTCTTCCATGCCCAGCGGGTGCAGCTCCACCCGGATCGGGAAGCGCCCCTGCAACTCGGGGATCAAGTCTGACGGCTTGGTGATGTGAAACGCCCCGGCGGCAATGAAGAGGATGTGGTCGGTCCGCACCATCCCATAGCGGGTGTTCACCGTGGTGCCCTCCACGATGGGCAGAATGTCGCGCTGGACTCCCTCCCGACTGACGTCGGGGCCGTGCCCGGCTTCGCGCCCGGCGATCTTGTCGATTTCGTCAACGAAAATGATGCCCGACTCTTCCACGCGCCGGACCGCGGTGCGGCTGACCTGCTCCATGTCAATCAGCCGGTTCTCCTCCTCCTGCACCAGATAGTCCCAAGCCTCCGACACCTTCATCCGCCGCTTCTTCTTCTGCTGCCCGAATAGCCCCGGCAGCATCTCCTTGACGTTGATGTCCATCTCTTCGACGCCGGAGCTGGAGATGATCTCGAAGGCCGGGAAGCTCCGCTCCCGCACCTCCACTTCCACCATCTTGTCGTCCAGGCGCCCTTCGCGCAGCTGCGCCCGCAGCTTCTCCCGGGTCTGCTGGAAGCGCTCCGGGTCGGCGGCAGCTTCATCCGTCCGGGACGGAACCAGCGGCGGCAAGAGCAGGTCCAGCAACCGCTCCTCTGCATTCATCTCGGCGCGCTCCGCCACTTCCTCGAGCTTCTCCTCCCGGACCATGTCAATGGCCACGTCCACCAGGTCGCGGATCATGGACTCCACGTCCCGGCCCACATACCCCACTTCGGTGTATTTCGAAGCCTCCACCTTCAGGAACGGAGCGTTGGCCAGCCGCGCCAGCCGCCGGGCAATCTCGGTCTTGCCCACCCCCGTGGGCCCGATCATCAGGATGTTCTTGGGCATCACTTCTTCGGCCAGGTCGGGCGGCAGCTTGCGTCGGCGCATGCGGTTGCGCAGGGCGATGGCCACGGCCCGCTTGGCGGGGTGCTGGCTGATGATGTACTTGTCCAGTTCCGCGCAGATTTGTCGCGGGGTCAGCTCCGAAAGAGGCGCCGCCAGCGTCTCCGGCTCCCTCTCTGTCACCGCCCCGGTGCGATTGCCTGCCATCTCTCCTGCCCCAAGACAATCATGGTCGCCCGCTGGGGCGACCTCGAGGGATTATACCATCCCTCGGCGGCCGCTACGGCGCCACTCGATAGCCCGCCTGCTCCACCGCTGCCACCAGCCGGTCACGGTTGGTGCGGCCTGGATGGAACGTCACCCGGGCCACGCCGGTGCGGGCGTCCACGGCGGCTCCGGCCACCCCGGGTACCCGCCGCAAGGCCTCGGTCGCCTGCAAAGCATCTGTCTCCGAGGCGATTCCCTCGATCCGCAGTTCCACCCGGTCGAGCACCGCCCGGGCGGGATGGCCGCCGCCCCGTACGGGCGGCGCCGAGCGCTGGTACATCTTCAGCGCCACCACGGTCACAATCAGGATGACCGCCAGCGCCAGCACAAGCTGGATGAACCCGACCCCGGCTGAACTCCTGCCCGGCGTACGCGTCATCGGGAACTCCTCACAGCTCCTCAAACATGAAATTCGTATTGGTGAAGACACAAATGGAAGCCGCCACCTGCATGGCCTCCTGAGCAATCTCCCGGGCCGAGAGGTTCGAGTGTTTCAGCAAAGCCCGGGCGGCGGCCAGCGCGAAGGGCCCGCCGGAGCCGATGGCGGCCAGGCCGTCGTCGGGCTCGATGATGTCGCCGTTGCCGCTGAGCAGGAAGGTGTTCTTCTCGTCGGCCACCAGCAGCAGCGCATCCAGGTGGCGCAGCACCCGGTCGGTGCGCCATTCCTTGGCCAACTCCACCGCCGCCCGGCTCAGGTTGCCGTGATGCTCCTGCAGCTTCCCCTCGAAACGCCCGAAGAGCGAAAGGGCATCGGCGGTGGCCCCGGCGAAGCCGGCCAGCACCTTGTCGCTGTACAGCCGCCGGATCTTCTTGGCGCTCTGCTTGATGATGGTATTGCCCATGCTCACCTGGCCGTCTGCGGCAAAGACCAGCTTCGAGTCGCGCCGCACGCACAGCACGGTGGTGCCGCGCAGGACTTCGGGCAGGGGGCGCTCTCGGCTCACGGGATTCGTCCTGGCAGACATTCTATCACTGGCGAACTACTTCTTCAGTTTCCGCCAGCGTTCTTCGAGTGAGGCCCGCGTGAACAGCTGGTCGGAGACGCCGGTGTTGTACCGGACTTCGCTGAAGTACACCTCGAACACCCGCAGGCCCGCGCGCTCCCGGCTGACGTGCATGGGGGTCTGGATGCCCTGCACGGTGATGTACTTTCCGTAGTATTCCATCTCCTCCACCCACTCGCCGCTCAGCACGTCCCGCCGGCGGTAGCGCAGTTGCACGGGCAAATAGGTGCTGACGTCGATGACCAGCGTCAGGCTGCGGTTCTGGGCATCCACCAGCTCAATGACGTGAACACGCCGGTTGTCCACGAACTCGCGGCCCAGGGAGTAGAGCTGCATTTTTTCTTCGCCCAGGCGGAAGCGAAGCAGGTATTCAAGGTCGCGGAGGTTCGCGGTCTGGAAGTTCTCGATCTGCTCCGGGGTCTGGTCGCGGACCCCTTGGCGGTCGAGCTCCCACCCCTGGTCGTTGACGTTCAGGTAGACGATCTTGCCGTCCTTGCCGATCTCGAACCGCTCCTTGCCGGGGAACTTCAGGTAGTCCACAAAGCGCTCGCCGGGGCTGGCCAGTTCGCCCCGGTCAAAGCTGTAGAGACGTCCCCGGCGGGTGATGTCTTGGACGTTAAGGTAGGTCGGGCCTCCCAGCGCCGCGATGGCGCGGTCCAGGATCTCCCGCGCCTGGTCGGCGCCGGGCGCCGGCGCATTCTCTTGCGCTCGCCCAAACCCCCCGCAGAAGAGGAGTCCGGCCGCCACTGCAATCACCAGTCGGGGTCGCATGGGGGGCTAGCCTACCAGAACCGAACCGCCATTCACATTGACGATTTCCCCGGTCATGAACGTTGCCAGCTCGGAGGCCAGAAAGAGGATGGGGCCGGCGATTTCTTTGGCGCGGGCCACGCGCCCCAGGGGAATCTGCCTCTCCACCCAGCGGCGCTTCCGCGCCTGCCGCAGCACCGGCCGCGCCATGTCTGTGTCCACCCAGCCGGGGGCCACGCAGTTCACCAGAATGCCGTGCGGGGCGAGTTCCGTGGACAATCCCTTCACGAAACTGATGACGGCTCCCTTGCTAGCCGCGTAGTGGTCGTGAAAGGCCTCGCCGCGCTGCCCGGCCGTGGAGGACAGCGCGATGATGCGGCCCCCGCCCTGCCGCTTCATCACTGGCACCGCAAAGCGAACCACCGCGTACACGGATTTCAGATTGACCTCGAGCATCCGGTCCCAGTCGCGCTCGCTGAGTTTCTCAATGGGGATGTCCTCGGCGTTCCAGATGCCCGCGTTCGCCACCAAGATGTCCACCCGCCGGAAGCGGCGCACCGCGGTCCGGATCAGCCGCCGGGCATCGGCCACGCGGCTCAGGTCGGCTCGCACCGCAACCGCCTCCACGCCCGAGCGGCGCGCTCCCCGGGCCACCTCCAGGGCGGCGGCCCGCTGACGGTGGTAGCTGAACACCACCTGTGCGCCGGCCTCCGCGAGAAGCTCCACCGTGGCGGCCCCGATGCCCCGCGAGCCGCCGGTTACGACCGCCACCTTGTCTGCCAGTTGAATCATGCGGACGCTCCC
>JACQTJ010000002.1 GCA_016210855.1 Acidobacteriota bacterium
AGGCTGGTGGTGGTTCATCGGGCGCCGGGTGGCGGCGGTGCGAGTTGTGACCGTCGAGGAGAGCACGGTCTCGGCGGGGAGCACGGTGCTCAACGCTTCGGGCTACGTGACCGCCCGGCGGCAGGCCACCGTCTCCGCGAACACCACGGGCAAGGTCGTCGAAGTCGTGGTCGAAGAAGGGATGAAGGTCAGGGAGGACCAAGTGGTCGCCCGCCTCGACGATAGCACCCACCGCGCCAATCTGGCCCTGGCCGAAGCGCAGCTCGAAGCGGCCCGGCGGGCCCTGGCCGAAACCGACGTCCGTCTGGAGGAAGCCCGCCTCAATCTGCGGCGCACCCAGGGCCTGACCGCCCAGGGCATCTCCAGCCAGGCCGCCCTCGATGCCGCTCAGGCGGAAGTGGGCTCGTTCGAAGCCCGGCTGGCCCTGGGGCGCGAGCAGGTGGCGGTGGCCGAGCGCCAGGTGGCTGTCCGCCAGCGCGAACTCGACGACACTGTCATTCGGGCTCCCTTCGCCGGCGTAGTGGTCTCGAAGGACGCCCAGCCGGGGGAGATGGTTTCGCCGATCTCAGCGGGAGGCGGCTTTGTGCGCACCGGCATCTGTACCATCGTAGATATGGATTCGCTCGAAATCGAGGTGGACGTGAACGAAAGCTACATCGCCCGGGTGGAGGGCGGGCAGCGGGTCGAAGCCACACTCGACGCCTACCCCGACTGGCGCATTCCCGCCCGCGTCATCACCACCGTGCCCACGGCCGACCGGCAGAAGGCCACCGTGAAGGTGCGGATCGGGTTCGATAAGCTCGACCCGCGGCTGCTGCCCGACATGGGCGTGAAGGTCAACTTTCTCGATCCGGAAGCCCGCGGGCAGGGCCCGGCCCGGCCTCGAGTGCTCGTCCCCCGCGCCGCCCTGCGCCGCGCCGGCAGTGAAGACGTAGTCTTCGTGGTGCGGGAAGCCCGGGTCGAGCGCCGAGTGGTGCGACTCGGGGCCGCCCAGGGCGAGCAGGTGGCGGTGCTGGCGGGTCTCAACCCGGGCGAGCAGGTAGTGGTCGAAGGTCCCGTCGACCTAGCGGACGGGGACCGAGTCCGTCTGCGCTGAGTTCGGCGCCGGCGGCGAAGAACTCAGGAAAAAGCCCCATGGGCAAGGACCAAATCCTGGTGCGAGTAAGAGACCTGCACAAGGTTTTCCACCGCGGCAGCGAGCGGATTGACGTCCTGCAAGGGCTGAACCTCGAAGTGCCCCGGGGCGACTTCCTGGCGTTCATGGGCCCGTCGGGCTCAGGCAAGACCACGCTGCTCAACCTGATTGCCGGGCTCGACCGCCCCACCCAGGGCGCCATTGACGTGGACGGGCAGCGCATTGACCAAATGTCGGAGGCCGACCTGGCCCGCTGGCGGGCCCGCCACACCGGGTTTGTGTTCCAGCTCTACAACCTGCTGCCGGTGCTCACGGCGGAGCGCAACGTGGAACTGCCCCTGCTGCTCACCCCACTCTCCCGGGCGGAACGCAAGCGGCACGTGCAGACGGCGCTTTCAGTGGTGGGCCTCGCCGACCGGGCCCAGCACTACCCCCGGCAGCTTTCGGGCGGGCAGGAGCAGCGGGTGGCCATCGCCCGCGCGATTGTCGCCGACCCGACGCTCTTGCTCTGCGATGAGCCCACCGGCGACCTGGACCGGAAATCCGAGGACGAGATTCTCGACCTGCTCCAGGCGCTCCATCGCGAGTACGGCAAGACCGTTCTGATGGTCACGCACGACCCCCATGCGGCGGCGCGCGCGCAGCGCATCCTCTACCTCAACAAGGGAACCTTGAGCGCGGAGCCCATCGAATGAGGTTCTGGCCACTGCTCTGGAGCAGTCTGTGGCGGAAGAAGGTGCGGACCACCTTCACGTTGCTTTCGATTCTCGTGGCTTTTCTGCTGTACGGCTATCTGGCGGCGGTCAACAAGGGCTTTAGCTTGGGGATCAACACCGGGGCTGACCGGCTGTTCCTGCGCCACAAGGTGTCGTTGAGCATCCTGCTGCCCGAAAGCTACCTGGGGCGGATCGGAGCGACGCCGGGGGTGGTGGACGTGGTCCACGCCACCTGGTTCGCGGGCATCTACCAGGAGCCCAAGAACATTTTCCCGCAGCTCCCGGTCGACCCGGAGCGCTACCTGCGTCTCTATCCCGAGTTCCTGCTTCCCGAAGACCAAAAGCAGGCCTGGTTCGCCGACCGCACCGGGGCCGTGGCCGGCCGCACCCTGGTGGAGAAGTTTGGCTGGAGAATCGGCGACCGGATCCCCCTCGTGTCGCCGTGGCGGAAGCAAGACGGCACAAGCACCTGGGAGTTCACCCTGCGGGGCATCTACGACGGCGCCGCGGAAGCCACCGACACCCGACAGTTCCTCTTCCACTACGACTACTTCGAGGAAGCCCGGATGTTCGGCAAAGGCATGGTGGGCTGGTACATCATCCGCATCCACGACCCGAAGCGCGCCGCCGAAATGGCCCAGCGCCTTGATTCCAATTTCGCCAACTCCTTCCACGAGACCAAAACCATGACCGAGAAAGCGCTGGTCCAAGGTTTTGCCCGGCAGATCGGCGACATCGGAACCATCATCGGGGCCATCCTGACCGCGGTTTTCTTCACCATCCTGCTCGTGGCCGGCAACACCATGATGCAGTCGGTGCGGGAGCGGACGGCGGAGCTGGCGGTGCTGAAGACGATCGGGTTTTCCAACCACCTGGTGCTGACGCTGGTGCTGACGGAATCGCTCCTGCTGGCGGGGCTGGGCGGCGTGGTGGGCCTGGGGCTCGCCTACTGGGCGATCGAGCGGGGCGACCCGACGGGCGGGGTGCTGCCGGTCTTTTTCTTCCCCCCAAATGACATTGTGCTTGGCGGGGTCATCATGGTGGCGCTGGGGCTGGCCACCGGCATCCTTCCGGCACTCCAGGCCATGCGGCTGCGCGTGGTGGATGCGATTCGGAGAGCGTGACGGTGGGGAACTGGCTGACTCAAGTCATCACGGTTACAGAGCTCAACCTGCGCACGCTCCGGGAGCGCCTGGGGCCGTCGGCAGTCGCGGTGTTCGGCGTGGCCGGGGTGGTGGCGGTGTTTGTGGCGACGCTTTCGATGGCGGCCGGCTTCGAGAAGACTATGACTTCGACCGGGTCGCCGGAAACCGTCATTGTCATGCGCGGCGGAGCTACCAGCGAGGTGATGAGCGTGCTCTTCCGAGACGAGACCCGGCTGGTCATCGACGCCCCCGGGATTGCCCGCGCTTCCGAGGGGGCCGCGGCTTCCGCCGAGGCCTTGGTGGGCCTGGACCTCCCCAAGCGCTCGACAGGGACCGAGGTGATGAACGTGCCCCTGCGGGGTGTGCCCCCGGCAGGATTTGCGGTCCGGGAGAAGCTCAAGATGGTGGCCGGGCGGCGGTTCGAGTGGGGAAAGAATGAGGTGATCGTGGGCGAGGGCGCGCTCCGCGAGCTCGGCGGACTCGACCTGGGGGCAAAGCTGAAGGTCGGAGAGGACGAATGGGAAGTAGTCGGGATCTTTTCCACCGGAGGCTCGGCGGCAGACTCGGAAATCTGGGCCGACGTCGAAGTGCTGCTGTCGGCCTACCGGCACGAGGCCTTCCAGTCGGTCTATGCGCGGCTGGAGTCGCCGGAGGCGTTTGACAAATTCAAGGACGCGCTGACCAGCAACCCGCGATTGAACGTCCGGGTGCTGCGGGAGGCGCTCTACTACGAGGAGCAGTCGCAGATGCTGCGCAACCTGATCACCGGGCTGGGCAATCTGGTCGCGGTCCTGATGGGGATCGGGGCGGTGTTCGGGGCGTTGAACACGATGTACTCGGCCGTGGCCGCCCGGACGCGCGAGATTGCCACGCTCCGGGCGCTGGGGTTCCAGGGCTCGCCGCTGGCGGTGTCGGTGGTGGCGGAGTCGCTGGTGCTGGGGCTCGTGGGCGGGGTGTTGGGCGGCGCGGCGGCCTATCTCGGCTTTAACGGCTACACCGCCTCGACCCTCAACTTTCAGAGCTTCACCCAGGTAGCCTTTGCCTTCGCCGTTACACCACAACTCCTCCTACAAGGAATCATCTACGCGCTGCTGATGGGTTTGATTGGGGGCTTGTTTCCCGCGATTCGCGCCGCCCGCCTGCCGGTGGCCGCCGCTTTGCGGGAACTCTAACCAGCCGAGCGAAGGCCTGCTTCCCCAGGGGGAACACCTCTTGTCCTGCTTCGCATCTAATTTAGATGGGGAGAGTAAAAGGGTTTCCGATGCCGAACGCCGACACAGTCCGGACAGCCGCCATCGCGCAGGGGCGACGGGTAAAGCGAATCAACGCCCTGACAGCCCTGGCCTGCGGGGTGCTGCCCGCGGTGGCGCTCGCTCTATGGCGACCGGGCGGGCCGGAGGCCTGGCTCGCGGGTCTCCTGGCCGGGCTGGTGTGGGCCAACGGCTTCGAGTATGTCTATCACCGCTTCCTGCTGCACCTCCCCGGGAGCTTCTTTGGACGGCCTCATCTGGCCCACCATGCCTCCATCGGCACGCCGGGCGAGGCTGCGGATTTGAATCTGGCCGGCTCATCGGCGCGGGTGGTGCTGCTCTTTGCGGCCAACGGGGCGCCCATCGTTGCCGCCGACCTGCTGTTGGGACTACGAGTGGCCCCGGCGATGCTGCTGGCTTTTGCCGCTTATCTGATGGCCGCCGAAGAGATTCACTGGCGGATTCACTTGGGCGGGCGGCTGCCGCCCGGGTTGGGATCAGCGCGCACCTACCATTTCGCCCACCACGAGCGCCCCGAGTCGCGCTTCAACATCTTCCTGCCGCTGTTTGATTGGCTGCTCGGGCACGCCCGCGGCTAACGCGGCTACGCCTGCCGCACTGCGGGGCCTGTCACGGGCGCGATGCTGCTATGCCTAGAGCCCCAGTGTTCCCTTCCAGCGTTTGACGAGGAGCAACGCGGCGTCCAACATCCTCTGGGCTTCCTCGTCGGTCATCTCGGTAATGTAAAGACGCGGGCGGGTTTGAGTCGCAAACTTGCGCGGATCAGCGGACTTGAAAGAGCCCAACGTTTGCATGAATTCTTCGACTGCTTCCTCAAGAGGCGTGCTCTTCGACTCCGCTCAGGACAAGCCGGGCACAAAAACAAAAAGCCCGCCGCGAGGGCGGGGCTTTTTGATGAGGTGCGGCGGCCCATTCGGCTCCGCTTCCTTCGACTCGCGGAGCTCGCTCAGGATCTCCGCTTCGCTCCGACAGGCTAAAAAGAAAAAGCCCCGGCTCCCTGGATGAGAGCCGGGGCTGGTGTCAAACCCGGCGACGACCTACTTTCCCACTCAGCGAACCGAGCAGTAGCATTGGCCCTGCGGGGCTTAACGACCGTGTTCGGGATGGGAACGGGTGTGGCCCCCGCGGTATGGTCACCGAGAAAATCAAA
>JACQTJ010000019.1 GCA_016210855.1 Acidobacteriota bacterium
ACCTGGCCCGCCATCGTCCCCACCGTCGAGGAGGAAAGCCCTGAACAGAGCAGAGCCAGGGCGAAGGCCGTCGCCGCGCCCGGGCCCAGCAGGGGCAGCAAGGTGTGGTGGGCCTCTTCGATGGATCGCACCGGCAGGCCGCGATGGAAGAACACCGCGGCGGCCATCACCACCATGGCGGAATTGATCAGCCAGGCCCCGTTCATGGCCAGGAAGACGTCGGCCAGCTCCAGCCGGCGGTGGCGGTGGTTTCGAGCCGGGTTGCCATCCCCCCGGCGCGGCAGCACCAGGGCCGAGTGCAGGTAGACGACGTGAGGCATCACCGTTGCTCCCAGCATCCCCACCGCCAGGTAGATACTATTGGAATCGACCCGGGGAACCACGACAGCGCGGGCGATGGCGCCCCAGTCGGGTTTCGCCAGCAGCACCTCTACCCCATAGGCCGCGCCGATGACCCCTACGAAGCCCATGATGAGGTATTCGAGGCGGCGGAAACCCAGACGCTCGACAGCCAGGATGGCGAAGACCAAAACGCCCGTCAGCAGTGCCGCTGGCAGCAACGGCAGGCCGAACAGCAAATAGAAACCCAGGGCCGCGCCCAGGAACTCCGCCAAATCGGTGGCCAAAGCGGCCAGCTCCGCCGCCACCCAGAGCAGCAGGTTCACCGGGCGGGAAAAACAGGCGCGGCAGTTCTGGGGCAGCGTCCGCCCGGTGGCGATGCCCAGCTTGCCGGAAAGATACTGGATGAGAATCGCCATGGCGTTCGACCACAGCAGCACCCAGAGTAAGCGGTAGCCGAAGTCGGAGCCGGCGGCGATGTTGGTGGCGAAGTTGCCCGGGTCGATGTAGGCGACGCTGGCGACGAAGGCCGGCCCAAAGTAAAACCACACCTCGTGGCCGGGCAAGGCCCGCAAGCGGCGCCGCCAACCTGCCGCAAGAGGGAGCGTTTTCTGTTCCCCGTTTCTCCTGCGCCTGAGTTTCCTTCCGAACTAGACGGTAACGAAGAGGCCGGTCAAGTACATCAGCAACAGGCCGAGAGCGAAGCCGGCGAACGAGGCGCCGGTGGCGAGCGATCCGACCCCCGCCTGCCGCGCCTGGTGGCGGGCAATCTCGATCACCACCTGGAAAACAGCCCCCGCACCAATGGCGAGGAAGAGAACCGCCCAGACGGCGGTATAGGCGAAGGCGCCGGTGAGGGTGCCAGCAATGGTGGGCCCGCCCGCGAGCAGGCCCAGCCAGACGAGATGGCTCCAGTGAAACTGGGTGCGGACCACGGGGGACACTACCGCGATGCCTTCAGTGAGGTTGTGCACCATGAAGCCGACGATCAAAAGGAACGTGGTGGCGAACTCGCCCAGGGCGTAGGCCCCGCCGATGGCCAGGCCCTCGCCCAGATTGTGGACGCCGATGCCGAAGGCGATCGTATAGGCAAGCAGCAGCGGCGCGCTCGCTTCACCCGCGGACTGCCGGCGACGCTTGAGCCAGCCGGTCAGGGCGTAGAGGCCGAGCACGCTCAGACTCAAGCCGATGAGGATGAGGGCCACGCCCTGAAACGGCCCCGGGACCTGCTCGGCATTCTCCAGGGCGTCTTCCAAGGCGTCCACGCCCAGAAAAACCAGCAGGCCGGCGGTCAGGCTCAACAGGAAGGAATACCATTGTCGCGGCAGGGTGCGCAGAAACGGCAACCACAGGATGCCGAGAAACACGGGGATGACGCCGACGTACACGCCGAGCAGGGCGAAGGCCCCGAGCATCTGCGGGCCGGGCACCGGAGTTTCGGCCGCCATTTCGATTTCGTGGGTGAAGACCAGGGTATTGGCGGTGATGAGGGCAATCTCGTAGGGCTCCCCCGGCGTCCACGGGTACGGGATGCGGACTACGGCCCGCCCGAGGCGCGGAATGGTGGGACCCGGGCTGATCTCGAACTCCCAACTGGCCCGGCTGATCCAGCCCACCTGCACCTGGGCGAGGGCGACGGGCTCCGGGCCGGTGTTGATGACGTGCACGCGGATTTCGCCGGGCCTGAACACCACCCGCTCGAACTCAAGCTTCTCGATGGGTGCCGGGGCCGCCAGACGCAGGCCGGTGCCGCGGGCGAAGAGCAGATAGAGAATCCCGCCGAGCAGCAGGGCGGGCATCAGGGCGCTCGCGACCAGCAGCGACCGCGAATTCATTCTCACCTTAGACTGGGCGGTTTCAGCCATGGGCTACACACCCGAGGCTGAGCAAAGTACGGCGGCCTCAGCGCGGCGGGTGCTGGGCCAGCGTCTTCCTATCCACCACCCGGAACCATCCCATCAGGCCTTGCTCCATGTGCTCGGTGACGTGGCACTGGAACATGTAGTCGCCGGGAAAGTCGTACTCGAACTCGAGAAGGGCGCGCTCGGCGATGCTGAGGGTCTTGACGTCGGTGTACTCGCTCGGGGTCAGGGAGGTCCCCGAGGGGTAGAGCCGGTAGAGAGTGCCGTGCAGGTGCGGCACCATGGCTTCCTCGAACATGTTCATCACGTAGAGCCGCACGGGCTCGCCCCGCGCGAGCTCGATGGGATTGTCGGCGTACTGGAAAGCGCGGCCGTTCCAGGCGTAGAACTCGGCCTCGCCGTCGCGGTCGAGGTCAAAGGCGCTCATCACCAGGGCCAGCTCGCGGATGGGCTTCCGGCCCTGCTTGGGGTCGATGATGAGCATGCCGTAGAGGCCGTTGTGGATGTGCTGCGAGGTGGGCATGGAGTGGCAGTGGTACGGCATGATGCCGAACGGCTTGGCCACAAACTCGTAGGTGAACTGGCCGCCCGCCGGCACCAGCTCGAACACACCGTCCATCTGGGCGGGATGGATGCCGTGGAAGTGGATGGTGTGGGGGAGCGTGCCTTTGTTGATGAGGGTGATGCGCAGGGTCTCGCCTTCGGTGGCCCGCAGCACCGGCCCGGGCACGGTGCGGTTGAACGTCCAGGCGGGCACCACCACGCCGGGGGCCACTTCGTGGGGCACGTCCTCTTCGATCACCAGCGTGTACTCGCGGATTCCGTTCGGCGCCGGCCCTGGCGGCGGCGGGGTGGGGTCGTAGACCTGGCTCGGGTCGAACCGGCGCCCGCTCGGGGGCGCGTACTGGTAGAGGCCGCTCCCCCGGGTGGGCGGTTGATGACGGGCATGCCCGCCGTAGACAGCTTCAGCGCGGCGGTCGGCCGCTGCCGGAGGGTCAGTGCTCACGGCGTGCCGGCCGGGGGCCAGGTAGAGCGTGGCGCCGCCGGCGGCGAGAACCATCAGTCCGATGAGGAAAAGTCTTGTCCTGGGCATGGCGATGTTAACCTCGGTTAACTCTACTCATTAATACACCTTAACGCCGGGGGCGTCAAGGCCTGGGAGCGGTTCGCCCAAAAAGCGGCGGCAGCTCGAACTGCATCTGCCAGATGACGCCCCAGTCGGGAGCTGAGCCCGTCAAGCCGACGGGGAAGGAAACGCCGATTTCGGTGAGGGAGCCGCTGCTGCTCAAGAAACCATAGCGGAGCCCTGGGGCGAACTGCACCGGGGTCGAGCGCACCCGCCGGCCCGCCTCGAGGTCGTCCTCGCGGGCGCCGCCGAGTTCGAGCAGCAAGTGCAGGTCGTGGTTCGCGCCGCCCGCGGTCGGCCGCTCCAGGGGCCGCAGCCCCAGGGCCACACCCCACTCCAGGGCGCTCAAATCGAAGCCCGTCCCCGAGCCGTTGGGGAAGGCCGGCACGTCGGGGCGCCAACTGAGGTTGACCGCGGCGGCGAAAAACACCGGGCCGCCCCAGTCGCGGGCGGCGGCGACGTCCCAGGCATAGCCCACCTCGCCCGTGCCCAGGCCGCGCCGGCGACTCGCCACCGGAGCGATCAGCTGCGGCCCCGTGGTCAGCGTGAAGGGAAAACGGGGCTCGCGCAGGAGGCGGTAGCGCACGCCCACGAGCAGGTCATCAGCGCCGCGCTCGGAGAACGTGGTGAAGCCCAAGGCGCGCTCCCGCGAGGCCAGGGCGCCGAACTCGAGGTCAAACTCCAGCCGGTCGGTGAGCCCCCATTCGAAACGGCCGGCCCCGACGTAGTCGCGGGTGCGGACGGGGCGGCTTCGGTCGAAAAGCCACTGGTTGGCCCAGATAACCTGCGGGGAGCTTTTCTTCTGGGTGTAGGGGCCGCCCACGAGGAAGAAAAAGTCAGGCTCCTCCGGCTCTTCCCCGTTCTCCTGGGCGGCCAGCGCAGGAGCCAGCAGCAGGCAAGCGAGCAGGGCGAGCAGGCGCGCCGCGGGCACCGGGCAATCTCCGTGAGTTAATCTCAGTTAATCGCGGAGATTAATACCCATTAAGTCCGTCGGCGTCAAGCCGGCGTCCCTAGCCGGCCACGCGGGCGGCGCGGCCGGGGTTCCCCACCCCGAACACGATCACTGCCCGCTTCGCTCCCCGGGCCACGGTGGCGTAGCCGTAGTTGATGTTGATCCTGCGCTTGGCCAGCTTGCGGGCGGCCCGGGCCAGAGCCCCGGGGCGGTCAGGGAGTGTGACCGTCACCACGTTCTCCAGGCGCGAGCGAAAGCCAGCTTTCTTGAGCACCCGACCAGCCTTGCCGGGGCTGCTGACCAGCAGCCGGACCTGGCGATTCGGGCCGGAGCAGTCGAGCCCGCTGATGTTGATCCTGCTGGCTGCCAGGGCTTCGCAGACGCGGGCCAGGGCACCGGGACGGTTGGCGACAGTTACCACAAGCTGTTGAACAACGGGCATGGAAACCTCCTTGCGCTGGGTCGGCGGAAAAACTGCGCGAGTCGCCCTATCCTAGCGCAAGCCGGGCCCGGGCACAATGGACTTGACACCCCTGGCCCCGGTTGCGCTATAAGTTTCGCTTTCTCGGTAGGGCGACGGACATGGCGACAGCGGTCCAAGACTGGGATGGCGGCCTGGAGGCTTTGGAACCGCCGCAGCGCGAGGCGGCCTTCTTCTACGGGCTGTTCCTGCGCGGGCACTCGCTCGAGGAGTTGCGCCGAGACATCGCCGTGTCCGGCGAGGTGGTGACCCGCTGGCAGCGGCTCTGGGGCCACGAGCCGCACCTGCGCCGCCGCTGTGAGCACATGCTCCGCTATCGGCACCAGGTGCTGGCCATCTTCAACACCCTGGTCAGCCTGGAAATCGCCCTCTCCCACTGGCGGCAGTAGGAACCGCGTCCCGCCTTTTGCTTGTCATTCTGAGCGAAGCGAAGAATCTCAACCGTCCGGGCAAGCTACGTTTGAGATCCTTCGCCCCAAAACTTCGGGGCTCAGGATGACAGGCTGCGAGGACGCAGCCTGTCAGCTGGCGGCTTCGGCCGCCACCGGGCGGCGCTTCGGGAGAGGCACGTAGTCGCGCTTGGAGTGGCCGACGTAAATCTGGCGGGGCCGGGCGATCTTCTGCTCTTTGTCGAGCAGCATCTCCTCCCACTGGGCGAGCCAGCCCGGCATACGTCCGATGGCGAAGAGCACCGGGAACATCTCCACCGGGAAGCCCATGGCCTGG
>JACQTJ010000021.1 GCA_016210855.1 Acidobacteriota bacterium
CACTCTACCTCACTTGGTGGACGAATCCCTCGGCCAACCGCGCTGCGAGCCACCTGGCCCGCAAGCGGGCAATCAGTTATTCTACACCCGGCCGTTTCCCCCCGCCAACCCCTGCTTCCTCTGTCATCCTGAGCGAAGTCCCTCGTCTGTCGCTCGGGACGGTGAGCGAAAGTCGAACCGCGAAGGATCTCAGCGGTGCCAGCGGCTCGGCTGAGATTCCTCGACTCTGCCCGCCTGGTTGTTGCTGAACGGCTTCGCGGAGAACGGGCTTCGCTCGGAATGACAGAAGGGGAACTACTCGTAGGCGAGGGCGATGATGGCGTCCTCGATGCGCAGCCAATCGAAGGGAGCCGAGCCGAAGGGTGCGCAGGCGGCTCTTATTCGTAGGCCAGGGCCACAATCGCATCCTGTCTTGCCGCCAGCCAGGCCGGGTACACCGCCCCCAGCACCCCGCCCACGGCCGCCAGCAGGCCCGCCTTCGCCAGCCAGCCGACGGTGATGAGGATGGTGAGGGTGGGGAACATTTCTTTGAGCAGGGCGCGGCTGCCGTAGCTGAAGCCCACCCCAATCGCCACTCCCGCCGCGCACAGCAGCAGCGACTCCCGCAGCACCAGACCGATGATGTCCGCCTTCGACGCCCCGAGCGACTTCAAGATCCCGATCTCGCGCGTCCGCTCGAGTATGGTGGTGTACATGGAGAGGAAAATCACCAGGAAACCCACCACCACGGCCAGGGCGATCATCGAGTCCACGAACGCATCCAGCCCCGGCAGCTGCGACGACGTCATCATCGTCAAGTATTCCTTGAGCGGCCGCAGCTGGTGGCGCGGGAAGAGCTGGCGGATCTCTTCGGCCACCGCTTCGGTGTTCTTGGGGTCGTCGCAGCGGATGTAGAAGATGGAGGCCTTGTCGTGGGCGGCCGAGAGCTCTTGGAGCTTCTCAATGGGCACGAACAGCCGGGCCCCTTTGCCGTGCTCGACGATACCCCGCACCGTGAAGTCGTTTTCGAACAGCCGCAATCTCTCCCCCACTTTCAGGTTCTTCGCGGCCGCGTACCAGTCGTCCACCAGGATGTCGGCCGGCTCTGCGAAGGGCCCCCCGGCGTGGTAGGCGAAGCCCTTGCTGACCGCCTCGAAGCTTTCGAGCTCAATCCCATACACCATGTCGAGCCCGCCCGAGGTGTTGAACTGCAAGAGCACCGGGGCCACGGCCGCCACGTGCGGCACCTGCTCAAGCTTCTCTTTGATCTTGATGGACATCGGGGCCCCGCTGAAGGCCATCAGGAAGCTGGCCGCCGGCGGCTGGAGCATCAGGTCGGCGCCTACGCCTTCGATGCGCTTGGCGGTCTCGTGCAGCAGGCCCGTGGTCAGCCCCACGATGATCACCACCAGGCAGACCTCCACCCCCACCGCCACCACCGTGATCAGGGTGCGCAGCGGCCGGTGCAGCAGGTTCCCCACCAGCATGGCCCGCAGGGCGTTCATTCCGTTTTCCTGGCTGCGGCCGCGTCGTCGTTGAGCTCCACCAGCTCCACTCCGGCTGGCCTCTCGAGCTCGAACCGCTCCGCCGGCAGGGGCTGGTTGAGCTTGAGCTCCTTCACCAGCAGCTTCAGTCGGTAGTCTTCCTGCGGCCGCACCAGCTCGATTTCGCGCGGGTAGCTCACCCCGTCAGTCTTGCCCCAGCCGTGGTAGTGGACGTCGGCCAGGAGTCGCCCCTCGGCGTCAAAGCGCTGCGCCCGCACCAGGCTGAGGTCGGTGCGGTCGAACCACCATTTGCGGCTGAGCTGCCAGATGGGGTAGCGCGCCTCCGGGGAATCCTCCGGCTGGGCCATCTCCGTCACCGCGTAGTACCGCCGGCCGGCGAACTCGTTTTCTTCCAGAAACAGCAGGGCCAGCGGTTGCCGCTGGGGCGCGGAGAGAAACAGGGCCTCGAGCAGGTGCTGCGGGCGCAGGTTCTCAATGGGCTTCTCGCTCCGCCGCGCCAGGCGTGTCGGCCCCACGATGAACTTGTTCTTGGTGGGGAGAAAGATGCGGAACTCGCGATCGTCGGCCGCCATGTCGAAGATGTTCTTGCGGACGAGAGGCGCCTGCCCGATCACGCGGATGTGATGGCGGTTGGCCGCTCCCTCCGGCCGGCGCTCGGCCAGCACGAAGGCGCGCACGTCGTGGTACTCCTCGATGACGCCGCTATAGGCCGAGCCGGTCGAGGGCACAAGCTCCGTCTGGGCGTTGATGAAGGTCACGGCCTCGGCTTGCTGCCGGAGCCGCCCCACCAGCTCTTCGAGCGTGGCGGTCCGGAGCGTCAGAACTTTCTCGGCCGGCAGCCGTTCGGTCTTCTTCACCCCGCAGCCCCCCAGCCCGAGCAGGGGGAGACTGCACAGCGCCAGCGTGGCCAGCTTGAGGCTCTTTCCCGGCACCGGTCCCTTCAGTCAATTCATCGCGCTGCGGCCAATCCTTCACTCTACCCGACCGCTTCGAAAACGGTCAATCGGATTCGCTGCGCACGCCGGATCAGCAGACTCGGCGGCGCCCCTACAAGGGTCGGACGGCCAGCAGGACGTCGAGGGCCAGCAATCCAGCGGCGCGCAGCCAGGCCCAGCGGGGCTTTGAGGCTTCGCAGAGGAGGTGGCCCAGGGGGCGTGGCTCGGCAGAGCCCCTCTCGGCTTTGGCCGCCCGCCACCGTACCGGCACCGCCAGCCCGTCACCGGCTCCGGGGTCGGTCGCGAGCGCCCCGAGGAGGCGGTGGCGTGCCTGGGTGAGCCCGTAGCTGGTGAGCATCCCCTGCCAGCCGAGCTGCGGGGCCACCAGGAAGCCCGACTGCCAGCGCTGCCCGGGCAGGTAGCTCCGTTCCAGGCCTACCAGCGGCAGCCAGCTCCGCCGCGGGGCGAGCGACAACGCTCGCAGGGCCGGCTGGGAGAAGACGAGCAGGCTGAACGTGGCGGTGTAGGTTGAAAGCTCGAGTGGCCCGCGGCCCCAGGCGGGCAGCCGCGACCCGATCGAGAACTGCAAGGGGCCGGCCAGGCTGAGCGGCCCGAGCGGGCCGGCGAGCGTCCAGCGGCCGCGCGGCTTCTCCCGCAACCAAAGGGTCAGGTGCACGAGACGCTTCTCCGGGTCGAGCCCGGCCACGACGTCGCCCTCAGTCAGGGGCTCGAACAGCCCGGTCTCATTCAACCGGGCTAGGCCGCGTCGCAGGGCGGCGCGGTCGAACCACTCGCCTTCCTCGAGGGGCAGGGCGCGCCGCAGGGTGAGGTCGCTGACGGCGTGGTGGCCGCGGAACTCGATTCGTCCCAGCGTGTAAGGCGGGCCCGCCTCGGCGGCTGAGGTCAAGTTGACCCAATGGTCGCCCGACGGCAGACTCTCAGCCGGGCTGGCTGGCTGAGAGGGTTCGACCTCCACGCGGGCCGCGAAGTTCAGGGCGCCCTGGTGCTCTGAGCTTTCCTGGGCTTCGAGCAGGGAGCGGCACAGCGCCTGGGCCGGATAGTTGCCTTCGACGTCGGGGGCGAGCTCCTCGGTCGGGCTCGCTCCGGCCACCTCGACGCCGCTGACTCGGTAGCGCGGCCCCGCCTCTACGGCATACGTAATCGTCGCTTTGTCCTCTGCGAAGTCCACGCCGGCAAGAGACACCCGGGCGTCGAAGTACCCTCGGGAGAGATAGAAGGATTGCAGTCGTACCAGGTCGGCCTCGACGCCTTGCTGGCTGAACGCCGGGTGCAACCGCCAGCCGCCCCACAGCCCGGGCACCCCGGGCAGCAGCCGCCTGATCCGCGTCGCCAGGAGCGTCCCCTGCAACTCGCCGGACTTCATCTCCGGGCTGCCGGAAAACCGCACTTCCTCGACGCGGTAGGCCGGGCCGGGCTCCACGCGCAGGCGCAAGTCGGCTGCTTGGAAGCCAACCGGAATCAGCTCGGCCGCCACCGCGGCGTCGCGATGGCCTTCTTCGACGAGTTGTCGCCGCAGGGCCGCGGCCACTTGTCGGGCCCACACCGCGTCCACCGGCGCCCCGGGCTTGAGGCCGAGTGGGCGCCGCTCGCGGGCTGGCTCGAACTCGACCCGCCGCAGGTAGAGCCGAGGCCGCTCGGCCAGGGTGAAGACCAGCTGGAGTCCCTCCGGGCTTTCTGTGCTCTCGACGTGGATGTCTTCGAACTGGCCGGTGGCCCACAGGCGCCGCAGGTCGCGCTCGAGCCCGGCGCGGTCGAGCCCCTGCCCGGCGTGGGTTTCAAGCTCGACACCCCGGGTGTGGCCGCGCACCTGAAGGGTTTGAATGAAGGGTTCCTCCCCGCGGCAGGGGAGCAAGGAAAGAAGCCCGAAGAGCAAAGTCGCGCTGCCGATTGTGGTTCGCATGGCCGGTTCTTGGAAAGATGCTCCGGTCCTACCTCGGGTTGCCGTTCGACCCGGCTTTGCGCTCCTGCCGGGCGCGGAGCCGGCGGTAGCGGGCCACGTTGCGCTCGTGCTCGGCGCCGGTGCGGGCGAAGTCGTGCCCGCCGCGGGTGTTGCTGACAAAGTAGAGGAAGTCGGACCGGGGCGGATTCAGGACGGCTTCGAGCGCCGCCCGCCCGGGATTGGCGATGGGGCCGGGGGGCAGGCCCGCATAGAGATACGTGTTGTAGGGTGATTTACGCTCGAGGTCGGAGACGTTGATGACGCCGTCGAACTGCCCGCGGGCCGCCAGCCGGGCGGCGTAGATGACGGTGGGGTCGCATTGCAGTGGCAGCCGCCGCTCCAGGCGGTTGTAAAACACCGCTGCAATCAGGCCGCGCTCCTGCGGCACACCCGTCTCCTTCTCGACCAGCGAGGCCAGGGTCACGAGTCGGTGCGTGGTCAGGGTCCCCCCCGGCCCGGCTGGCAGGCGGGAGTCGGCGCCGCGCTCCCGCAGCGCCCCGTATACCTGCCGGAAGTGCTCAACCATGCTGCGGGCCATGGCCGCTGGGTCCGCGGGCCGGGCGAAGTGGTAAGTGTCCGGGAAAAGATAGCCTTCGAGAGTCGTCGCCTCCGGGGCTAGGTCGCGGATGAGATCGGGCTTCTCCGCCGCGTGGAGGAAAGCCTGGCGCGAGGCCAGCTGCAGGCGCTCCACCTCGGCGGCGATGTCCCAGCGGGTGTAGCCCTCGGGTATGGTGAGGGGGTAGAGATGCACCTCGCCCCGGGCGAGCTTCGCGAATACCCCGGCGGCGCTGACCGGGCGGTCAAAGACGTACTCGCCGGCCTTGAGGGTCCGGTGTGGCTGGGCGTAGGCGTACAGCAGGAACGGCCAGCGGGAGGGGAGCACGCCCTGGGCCGCGAGCCGGTCGGCGATGGCGCGGCGGCCAAGCCCCTGCTCGATTACCACCACCGCCTGGCCGCTGTAGCCCTGGTAGGGCCAGAGCAGCAGCGCCGCCACCCCGGCCACCGCCGCCAGCAGGGCCAGCCCGATGCGGCGTCCGAGCGACGGTCTGGAAAAGCGGTCTGGCATCAGGACTCAGCCGGCGCAGGGTTTTTTTCGCGAGCCGCGCGGGCAGTCTGGTGCTCGAGGTAGCTTTCGAGGATGAGCGTGGCGGCCAGGCGGTCCACGGCGTCTTTGCGCTGGGCGCGCGTCCCGAACCGTCGGGACCCGGCGGCGCGCAGCCGCTGTTCGGCCTCCCAGGAGGTGAGGCGCTCGTCGAAGAGCTCAACCGGCAGGCGCAGCTCGCGTCGCAGCCAGTCGGCGAAGCGGGCCGCTTGCTGCGCCCGGGCCCCGGCATAGCCCTTGAGGTGCAAGGGGTGGCCCACCACGATGCGCTCGACCTCGATCGCTTCCACCAGTTCCCGGAGACGCTTGAGGTCGGCGCGCCGGTTCGTGCGCCGCAGCGTCGGCAAGCCCTGCGCGCCGAGCCCCAACGCGTCGGTCACCGCCAGGCCGATGTTCTTGCTCCCCAGGTCAATCGCCAGGATGCGTCCGCTGCTCTTCACCCGCCCATTATAGGGAGCGCTCTCGCGGGGTGTCCAGCCACGCTGAGGAAGGGTTCCCGTCCGTTCCCTGGATGGCCTTCCCATGCGTTCGAATGTCTTCTGAACGCAGAACGCATGGCGGGCCAGGAGGGAATGCCTTCCCCCCACAGCCCGGCGCTGAACGCCAGGGCGGTCTGCGGTGTCTCAACAGGTGAACCCGCCGGGCCCTGCAACTTTTCCCGGCCAGCCGGGTTTGACCCCAGCAGCGGGGGAGTCGAGGTTCAAGGAGGAGAAGCCAATGAAACCAGGACGAGTGCTTATCAGCCTGCTCGTGGCCGCCGTGGTGTTCGCCGGGGTGGCGACGCTCCCGGCCGCTGCGGCCGAGAAGAGAGGGCAGGGGTCGGTGCCGCAGGTCCCCGAGATTCCGACCAGCGACTTGCCGCCGTCTCTCGAGATTCCATTCGTGGCCCAGGCCCTGGCGACCGAGGAGGGCCCGGAGTACGCCTTGCGCGTGGTGGCGGCCTTTCTGGAGTTGACCGACGAGCAGGTGGCTTCCCTGACCACGCTGCTCGAGCAGCGGAACGAGGCCATCGCGCCCCTGAGCGAGGAGATCCGGGAGCGCCAGCAGCAAATCGCCGAGCAATTCGACTCCGGAGCCCCCGACCCCGCCACCATCGGCCAGCTGGTGATTGAGGTCCACCAGTTCAGGCAGCTCATCCACCAGGCCCAGCAGAGTTTCCTCGAAAGCTTCACCAGCCTGCTCAACGAGGAGCAGCAGCGCCGCTACCAGGCCATCCGCATGGCCGAGCGCTTGCAGCGCTTCCTGCCGGCCTTTGCGAGGCTGCGCCTGATTTAGCCCAGAACCCCCCGAAGCGCAGCCGACGGGCGCCCCTACGGGCGCCTGTCTCCTTTCCTCGCCTCTGGGGTGTATACTGGCACCCACGTCAGTTTCAATCACTGCTTCCCGGAGGGCACGATGAGGCCTTCACGGACTCTCCTGCGGCTCGCGGCTTTGTTGAGCCTGTTTTTGATGGCGGGTTTGGTCGCGGCGGCGCAGCAGCCGTCGCCGCCCGCTCCTGCCCAGCCGGCTCAGCCGCCGGCCGCGGAAAAACAGGTGAAGGAGTACACTCTGACCCCGGAGAAGTACGAGCAGGCCATCGCCTACTCGCGGGCGCAATACCAGCTCTACTTCATCGGCTTCGTCTACGGCCTCGCCATCCTGCTCGTAGTTTTGCTCGCCCGGCTGGCGCCGAGGTTCCGCGACTGGGCCGAGCGCGCCTCCCAGCGCCGCGTTATCCAGGTGATTATTTTCGCCCCTCTCCTCCAGTTGGCCCTGGGCGTGTTGGGCCTGCCTACCGACATCTACGGCCATTGGCTTTCTCTCCGCTACGACCAGTCGGTGCAAGGCTGGGGCTCCTGGTTTTGGGACTACACCAAAGCCGGACTGATTGGGTTGGTCATTGGGACGTTTCTCATCTGGATTCTTTATGGGGTCGTTCGCCGCAGCCCGCGTCGCTGGTGGTTCTACTTCTGGCTGGCCTCGCTGCCCATCCTGGTGTTTCTGCTCTTCATCGCCCCGGTGGTCATCCATCCGTTGTTCTTCAAGTTCGAGCCGCTGGAGAAGACGCAGCCGGCGCTGGTGACGGAGATTGAAAAGGTCGTCGAGCGCGGCGGGCTCACCATCCCGCGCGACCGCATGTTCGAGATGAAAGCGAGCGAGAAGCTCAAGTCCGTGAGCGCCTACCTCACCGGCTTCGGAGCCTCGAAGCGCGTCGTGGTCTGGGACACGACCATCGGCAAGATGACCGTGCCCCAGACGCTTTTCGTCTTCGGGCACGAGATGGGCCACTACGTCCTCGGCCACATCCCCAAGCGCATCGCCTTCATCGCCGTGGTCCTGCTGGTATGCCTCTTCCTGGGCTACCGGGGGATGCACTGGGCCCTGGGACGCTGGGGGGAGCGCTGGGGCGTCCGCGGGGTGGACGACTGGGCCTCGCTGCCGGTGCTGATGCTTCTCCTGTCCCTGTTCGGCTTTTTGTTCTCTCCCGCCGGCAGCAGCTACAGTCGCTGGCAGGAGCACCAGGCCGACGTCTACGGGTTGGAGGTGATTCACGGGCTCGTGCCCGAGTCGGGCCGGGTGGCGGGCGAAGCCTTCCAGATTCTGGGCGAGATCAACCTGGCCGACCCCGAGCCAAGCACGTTCATCAAGGTCTGGCTCTACAGCCACCCGCCGCTCAACGAGCGCATTGTCTTCGCCCAGGCCTACGACCCCTGGGGGAAAGGCGAGAAGCCCCAGTTCGTCCCGGCGCAGTAAAGGCGGGGCGGCCGACCTAGATAAGGCGGCGGTGCCAGTATTCCCGGAAGGAGGCCACCTGCTCGCCCTCGAATTCGGCCAGTAGGATGCCGCGCAGTTCCCGCCGCTCTCCGCTCGGGACGTGCGCATAGCGGGCGCCCCACTCGGCGATTACGGTGTTGCCGACCAGGTGGGGCTCGCGCATCAGCACATCAATGTCCTTCTGCTGGGCGGTGGCCCCCTGCCAGTAGGTGCGGATGCCCTGGCGGCCGACGATGGGCTCGTCGAAGGGGTCTTCGTGGTAGAGGGCCTGGTCGGTGAAGAGGCTGGCGGCCAAGTCGGGGTCGCGGCTCTCCCAGGCCCGGGCGTAGGTTTCCAAGAACTTCTTGGCGTTCATTTCCTCCTTGCCTCCTCTTTTTGTCCGGCGCGCAGTTGCCGAACGGTTTCCGCAAGGTCGGAACTGGTTTGAAACAGGGAGATGGCGGCCAGGCCGGCGGCCCCAGTCTGGAGGCAGGCGGCGGCGTTGGCGAGCGTGATGCCGCCCAGAGCCAGCACCGGAATCCCGACGGCCCGGACCGCTTCGGCAAGTTTCTCGAGCCCGAGCGGCGGCCCGTAGGCTCGCTTGGAGGCGGTTTCATAGACGGGGCCAAAGACGGCGAAGTCGGCCCCGCCCTCTTCGGTGCGGCGCAGCTCCTTCAAGTTGTGGCAGGACGCGCCCAGGAGCAAATCCGGGTAGTGCTGGCGCAGCTCGGCCACGGGAAAACCCTGGGTGGGCAGATGCACGCCCGCCTGGGCGGCCAGGGCCACGTCCAGGCGGTCGTTGACGAGGATCCGAGAGGGGCGGCCGCGGGCGCGCCCCACGGCGCTCTCCACCAGGCCCAGCAGGGCGCGGGTGTCGAGGTCGCGCTCGCGAATCTGGATGAGCTCAACCTCGGCGGCAATGGCCCGCCCGATGATCGGCAGAACATCCTCGGCAGGCGCAGTCCGGCGGTCGGTGATGTAGTAGAGCAGGGGGCGGGTCTCAGGCAGTCTGGCCACGGCGAACCGAGCCCCGGTCGCCCTCAATTCCGGCCCCCGCTGCGGGGCCGGACGGGGAAGCGGCGAGCAAGACATCGAGCACTTCCCGGAAGTGGGCGACGTACCAGGCCCCCAGGCCGATGTCGACCAGACCCAACCCCGAGAGGGCACCGCGCAGGTAGTGGTTCAGCAGCCAGGGCGACAGGCCGGGGAAGCGCAGCAGGAAGTAGTTGTGTTCCCAGAGCGACGTCCAGGGGAGCACCACCAGGAAAACGCCCAACTCCAGGCAAAACAATATCAGCGACAGGAGAAAAAGGCGGGAAATCATCTCACCCGCCGGCTGTTGGGAACGGCACTAGGAACCTTGCAGCTCGCGAATCCGTTCGCCCACGTTGCGATAGTCCACGTTGGCTCCGTAGACCTCCATGAAGCAATCCAGGGCCGCCTTGCGGTTGCCGGCCTGCTCGTGGGCCACGCCCATGTCGTAGCGCAACGCCAGGGCTCCTTCTTCGTCGAGCCCCGGGGCCTTGAGCGCCCGCTCGTACCAGCGCACGGCGATGTTGGGAAGGCCTTTCTCCATGAAGCAAACCCCCAGCAGGGTGCAGACCCGGAACAGGTGGGTGGCGTCGGCGGTCTTCTCGGCTGCCTTCACCACCTTCTGGAACTCGCTGATGGCTTCCTCCATTAAGCCCATCTCTTTGTAGGCAATCCCTAGGTTGTAATGGGTTTCGACGTCTTCGACCTCTTCGACCGTCCCCAGCTCTTCTTTGAATTCCTCGAACACTTCGGCCAGGGCACCGGCAGGCGGTTCGGCGCCTGCCGCCACCGGGGCTTTGGCGGCGGGGCCTTTGGCTCGCGGTGGGGCGGCGCCAGCCAACGCCTGATCGAGGTCGCTGGCCAGGTCGGCGAAAAAGTCGCCGGCCGACATGGGGCCAGCCGCAGCCGGAGCCGCCGGTTGTGCCGGCGGCTCCGGCTCGAGCGCAATCTCGTAGGTTTCGCCTTCTCTGGCCACAGCCGCCTCTGCCGGTGCCGCTTCGACTGGAGCGGCGGCCCCTTCTACCCGGGCGCGGAGCTCGGCCAGGGCGGGCTCGCCGGGGAAGTCCCGCTCGTAGCGGGCCACTGTTTCGCGGGCTTGGTCAGCGAGTCCCTGGGCGAGGTAGAAATCGATCTCCTGCGCGGCTTCGGCGGCGTTGAAGGCGGCGGCAGGGATTTCGACGGCTGCCGCGGGGCCTTCTTCCGGCCCGGTGGCACTGGCCCACTCGGCGGAGAGGTCCACCTCGTGCAGGACGGGCTCGGGGACCGCGGCCGCCGGGGCCTCGACCCCGGCCGCCGCCGGCACTTCCTTGCCGAGTTTCTCGGCGTAGCCGCGGGCCAGTTCGCCCACCTCTTCGGCGCGGCCGTGGGTGCCCGCCTGGCGGTAGAGAGCCTGCAGCTTGGGGGCGAGCTCTACCACGCCCTGGTCGTTTCCGGTGCCAACGTAAAAGTCGAGCAGCTTCTCGTGGGCCGGGAGGTGGCTAGGGACGCGCCCGATGACCTGGCGGGCCAGCTCGATGGCCTTGTCGGTCATCCCGTAGCTGGAGAAGAGGTCAATGTCGGTCATGGAGGCATTGATATAGGCCAGGGTGTCTTCGTCCAGCGCCGCCTCGGGCGCCGCCGCCGCGGCCGGGACAGGCGGGGTGGACGCCTCGACCACCCCCGCTGGCTCGCCCAGCTTCTCCCGGATGCGGTTCAGCTGCTGAGTGAATTCGGGGTTCTCCGGCTGCAAGCTGACCAGCTGGTGGTAGAGCTGCTTGGCCAAGCTGTGGTCTTCGGCGCGAGCGGCTAGGCCGGCCCGGCGACTCAGAGCTTCGAGCAGCGCGCTCGAGTCGCCGGCCTTGCGTGCTGCCTGGATGAGCAAGTCAGCCGCACTCCCTGAGCCCTGAAGCAAGGCAGACACCGAACGCGCCACCGGCAGAAAGTGGAAGGGGTCGTGCGCCAGGGCCGGTTTGGCGATGCGCTCGAGCAGCCCCAGGGCTTTCTGCCCGTCCTGCTCCTGGGCGGCGTGCTGGGCGAGCTGGAGGAGGCTTGAGAAGTTCTTGGGGTCGGCGGCAAAGAGCTGTTCCGCCATTTCTTCGGCCGACCCGGCCTCGCCCGCGCCCAGCCGGGCCTTCATCAGCAGCTCCTGGGCCTCGGGGTGCTGGTCGAGGTTGGGGATTCTCTCCAGGATAGCGAGGGCTTCTTCGCCCTTCCCCTGGCGCTCGAGCAGCTTTGCCTTGAAGAGGAGGACTTCGGGGTCCTGCGGGGCCAGGGCCGTGGCCTTCTGCAGCCACTTCTGGCTCTCATCAATCTGCTCGGAGTGCAGCAGCCGCTCGGCGAGCCGACGGTAGACGTGGGCGGCTTCGGCCTTCTGCCCGTGGCGCTCGTAGAGGTCGGCCAGCCGCTGCTGGATCTTGACGTTCTCGGGATCGAGGTCGAGGACTTTGTTCATGACCTCGATGGCTTTCTGGGCGTTGTTCGCCTTGAGCAGAACCTCGGCGAGTTGCAAGTACTGCTGCCGCGCCTCGGTCATCAACCCCTGCATGGTGTAGAGGTCGGCCAGGCGCTCCAGGGCGTTGGTGTTCGAGAGGTCGAGCTTGGAAATCTTCTTGTACATGGCGATGCCCCGCACCAGGAAGCCATCGCCCACGTACAGGTCGGCCAACTTGCCGTAATAATTGAGCGCTTCGGGATTGTTATTCAGGCGGGCGTAAAGGTCGCCCAGGGTGTTCAGGACGTTCTGATCCTTCGGTTCTTGCTTGTGGATCTTGAGGTACTCAGCGACAGCTTCCTTCAGCTTTCCCTGGTTGAAGAGCTGCTGCGCCGCCTCGATAGCTTTCGCCTTGTTGAATGCCACCGGGAACGTGCTCCCCCTCTGTGGTTGGGCAGCAAACCGCCTTCCCCGCGGAAAACTAGCACGACCCGGAGCGGAGTGTCAACGCTCGGCTCGCCCAAATCCCTAGAAAGGCAGCGGGTTTTGCTCGGCGGCGTGCAGGATGGCCAGGCACTCGCGCACGGGCGCAAACGACCGGCGGTGCAGCGGCGTCGGCCCGTGTTCGCGCAACCGCTCCAGGTGCTCGCGAGTGGCGTAGCCCTTGTGGCGGGCCAGCCCGTAGCCGGGGAACTCCCGGTCCAGGGCCTCGAGCAGCAGGTCGCGGTGGACCTTGGCCAGAATGGAGGCGGCGGCGATCGAGACCGAGCGGGCGTCGCCGTGCACGAGGCTCCGGCAGGGAACCGGCAGGGCCAGCGGCAGGGCGTCGCTCAACACATAGTCGGGCCCGGGGTCGAGTTGGGCGAGCGCCTGCTCCATCGCCTGGCGGGACGCCTGGTAGATGTTCCAGGCGTCAATCCGCTCCGGGACGATTTCCCCGACCGCCCAGGTGAGGGCCCGGTCGCGAATTCTTTCGGCCAGCAGCCGGCGCTTGGCGGCCGTCAATTTTTTGGAATCGTCGAGGCCGGGGATGCGTCGGGCGGGATTCAGAATGACGGCGGCGGCCACCACCGGCCCGAACAGCGCCCCCCGGCCCACTTCATCGACACCTGCCACCCGCCGGAAGCCGTTCTGCCAGGCCTGCCGCTCGTAGCGGCGTGTGCAGCGTCCCGCCACGCCCGCGGAGTGTATCACAGCCCCGCAAGACGCCCCCGGGGAGACACCGGCGGCCCGAAGTGCTATCATCCGCATCTGGGCGCTTGGGTCCTGCCGATGAACGTCGTTCTCATCTCCACCTATGAGCTCGGCCGCCAGCCCTTCGGGCTGGCCTCACCGGCCGCCTGGCTGCGCCGAGTCGGCGCTCGGGTCACCTGCCTCGACCTCGCCAAGCAGGAGCTTCGAGAAGAGCCCATCCGCTCGGCCGACCTGGTGGCCTTCTATCTCCCCATGCACACCGCCACCCGCATCGCCGCCCGGGCCATCCCCAAAGTCCGGCGGCTCAACCCCCGCGCCCACCTCTGCGGTTACGGCCTCTACGCCCCGGTGAACGAAGGCTACCTGCGCGGCCTGGGCGTCCAGACCCTGCTTGGCGGAGAGTTTGAAGAGGGGCTGGTGCAGCTCGCGGGACGGCTCGAACAGGGCCACAGCCAGGGTCCGCAACCGGAGCCGCTCATCTCGCTGGCCCGGGAGCAATTCCTGGTCCCGGACCGCTCGGACTTGGTGCCGCTCGCCCGCTATGCCCGCCTGCGGGTGAACGGCGAGAGCCGCACCGTCGGCTACACGGAGGCGAGCCGGGGCTGCAAGCACCTCTGCCGCCATTGCCCCATCGTTCCCGTCTACAACGGTGTCTTCCGCATCGTGCAGCCCGACGTGGTGCTCGAAGACATCCGCCGGCAGGTAGCCGCCGGTGCCGAGCACATCACCTTCGGCGACCCCGACTTCTTCAACGGCATCGGCCACGCCCTGCCGCTCATCGAGGCCCTGCACCGCCAGCACCCCCGTCTCACCTATGACGTCACCATCAAGATCGAGCATCTCTTGAAGCACTCCGAGCGCCTGTCCGCGCTGCGCGACACCGGGTGCCTGTTCGTTACCAGCGCGGTGGAGTGCGTGGACGACCGCATCCTGGCCCGGCTCGACAAAGGCCACACCCGCGAGGATTTCATCCGAGTGGTCCGCCGCTTCCGGGAAATCGGTCTGACCCTGGCCCCCACCTTCGTGCCCTTCACCCCCTGGACGTCGCTCGAAGGGTACCTGGACCTGCTGGCGACCCTCGCCGGGCTCGACCTCATTGAGAACGTGGCCCCGATTCAGCTCGCGATTCGCCTCCTGATTCCCGCCGGCTCACGGCTCCTGGAGCTGCCCGAAGTGCAGGCCCTCGTGGGCCCGTTTGACGACGCTGCCTTGAGCTACCGCTGGCAGCACCCCGACCCGCGCGTGGATGAGCTCCGCCGAGAGGTCCAGGACGAGGTGAAGCGCGGCGAAGCCCGCGGCGAAACCCGCCGGCAGATCTTCGCCCGCCTCTGGGAGCTTGCCCACCAGGCCGCGGACCGACCCTCGCGCCAGTTGCCCGATACGGCCCTGCTCGCCCGGGCGGCCATCCCGTACCTGACCGAGCCCTGGTACTGTTGAGCCGAGCCCACCGAAGAGCAGGTCGCTCTTTTCTAGTCCCATGAAGAACGCGGACGCCAAGCTGCTGCTGCTTTCGACCACCTCGAGCTACGAGACCAGGCTGTTTGTGGAGGCCGCCGAAAGACTCAGCATCCCGCTGCTCTTCGGCACCGACCGCTGCCACCGGCTCGACGACCCCTGGCAGGACGGGGCCCTGCCCCTGCGGTTCGAAGAGCCGGAAGCCTCGGCGGGGGTGATTGTCGAGCAGTCGCGCACCCAGTCCATTCAGGCGATCGTTCCGCTGGGTGACCGGGCTGTGCGCACCGCCGCGCTGGCTTGCCAGGCGCTGGGCCTCTCCCACAACCCCCCCAGCGCCGCCGAGGCCTGCCGGAACAAGTTCATCGCCCGCCAGCGCCTCCAGGCTGCCGGCCTCTGGGTCCCGCCCTTCGCGCGCTTCTCCATCTACGAGGACCCGCGGCCGCGCTTGGACGAGATGCCGTTCCCGTGCGTGCTCAAGCCGCTCTCGCTGTCGGCGAGCCAGGGAGTCATCCGGGCCAATGGCCCCGAGGAGTTCCTGGCTGCCTTCGAGCGCATCGCCCGCCTGCTGCGCCAGCCCGACATCCAGGTGCTCCGGGAAGAGACCCTGGGCGAGCTCTTGGTGGAAGGGTTCATTCCCGGGCCGGAGTTTGCCCTGGAAGGATTGCTCGACCACGGCCGCCTGCGCGTGCTCGTCCTCTTTGACAAGCCCGACCCGCTCGAGGGCCCCTACTTCGAAGAGACCCTCTACGTCACGCCCTCCCGCCTGCCGGAGGCGAAACAACGGGAGATCATCGGCGCCGTGGAAGCGGCTGCGAAGGCGCTCACGCTCTGCCACGGGCCGATCCACGCTGAAGTCCGCCTGCCGGCGGACGGCCCGCGCGTGCTGGAAGTGGCGGCGCGGGCCATCGGCGGCCTGTGCTCGCGAGCGGTCCGCTTCCAGACGGGGATCTCACTGCCGGAATTGATTCTCCGCCACGCCTGGGGGCTGCCCATCGAGCCGGTGGTGCGCGAAGACGCCGCCGCGGGCGTGATGATGATTCCCATCCCGCAGGCCGGGATCTTTCACGGGGTCGAGGGCCTGGAGGAAGCCCGGCAGGTCCCCGGCATTGAGGACATCGCCATCACCGCCAAGCCAGCTCATCCCATCGTCCCGCTGCCGGAGGGCGCGAGCTACCTGGGCTTCATCTTCGCCCGCGACTCTTCCTCGGAGGCGGTGGAGCGGGCTTTGCGGGAAGCCCACGGGCGGCTGCGCTTCCGGATTGGGCCCGAGTTGCCGGTCGTCTAACCCGGCAGTGGCACCTGCCGCTCGAGGCCTTCTCGGGTAGGGCAGGGGCTTGTCCCCTGCCGGATGCGGGCGGGAGCAAGGCCCGCCCCTACCCAAACAAGCCACCTTCTTGGGTAGGGCAAGGATATTGTCCCTTGCCGCCCGACACGGACTAGGTTACTGCTTCTGCTGCGGGGGGACGTAGCCGGGCGGGAGCTTGGCATCCTTGCTGAAAAAGAACTTCTCGGCTTCGGTGGAGATGATCTCCCAGGCCTCGGGGGTGGCGGGGTTGAGTTGGTACTCGTTGATGACCATCTTCACGTGCTCTTTCCACATCTCCCAGGCCTTCCGGGAGACGCTTTCGTAGATGCGCTGGCCGAGTTCGCCGTTGTAGGGAGACTCGTCCAGCCCGGGGAGCATCTCCCCGAATTTCACGCATTTGACCAGCCGCTCGCCCATAAGGAATCCTCTCTTTCCCTCAAAGCCATGATTTCAGAGGATACTGCAACCTCACCCGCTTGGCCAGCCCCGCCGCCGTTCGGCAGGGGCCCCGAAAAGACTGGTGCCCGCGGGCCGGGGGCGTAGAATAGTGGTGTCCCGAAAAAATCCGACAAGTGTTTCCCCAGGAGGTGTTGCTATGGCCCGCTTTGGTTATGACCCCGAGAGTCGGGAAATCTATATCAAGAAAATGCAGGCGAAGGTGGCGCGGCTGGCCCGGTGGCTGCCGGTGTGGATTGTGGTGGTGATCGCGCTGGTGCTTTCGCTGGCCTACGTGCCCGCCGGGCACGTAGGGGTGCTGGTGCAGTTCGGCCGGGTCACCGACCGGGTTCTGCCCGAAGGCACCCACCTGGTTTGGCCCTGGCTGTCGAACAACCGCCTGTCGGTGCGCACCATGGAGCTGAAGGAGAAGGCCAGCGTGCCGTCGAACGAGGGCCTGATCGTCACGCTGGATACGTCCCTGCTCTTTCGCTTGAACTCCGAGAAGGCGGCCGACGTCTTCCGGCAGATCGGCCCGAACTACCTGCAAGTGGTGGTGGAGCCGATGCTGCGCGCCGCCATCCGCTCGGCGACCGGCACCCACAACGCCATCGCGCTCTACACCGGCGAACGGGAGAAAATCGCCAAGCAGATTGCTGACGAGTTGCGGGTCGACCTCGGCAAGCGCGGCATCCAGTTGGAGAACATCCTGCTGCGCGACGTCCAGCTGCCCCCGCTGCTCGCCCGCGCCATCGAGGCCAAGCAGCAGGCCGAGCAGGACGCCCTGCGGATGAGCTTCATCCTGCAGAAGGAGAAGCAGGAGGCCGAGCGCAAGCGCATCGAAGCCGCCGGCATCCGCGACTTCCAGCAGATCGTCGCCCAGGGCATCAGCCAGCAGCTGCTCACCTGGAAGGGCATCGAGGCCACCGAGAAGCTGGCCCAGAGCCCCAACGCCAAGGTGGTGGTCATCGGCAGCGGCAAGGGCGGCCTGCCCATCATCCTGGGTGCGCAGTAGACCCACCCGGGGCAGTCGGGCCGCTCAGCGGTAGCCCACGCCCGGATGCAGCAGGTTCAGGGCCAGGGTGTAGAGCGGCTCGAAGAGCCGCCCGAAGAGGTACCAGGCGAGCAGCAGCCCTGCGAGCCCGTAGGCGCGGCTGAAGTCGCGGAAGCGGCGCGCCGTTGGCTCGCTCATGAGCAAGGTGACCGCGGTGTTTCCGTCCAGCGGCGGCACCGGAATCAGGTTGAAGAGAAAGAGCAGCAGGTTGAGTACGAACAGCACGCTCAGCAGCGTAGCCGCGGCCTCGAGCCAGCCCGGCTGGGTGGCGGCGACGATGTGCGTGAACGTGGCCCGGGCCGGAGCGCTGAAGGCACCAGCCAGAACCGCCAGCCGGATGGCCGCCGCTGCCAGCAGCAGCAGAGCCAGATTGGCGGCCGGCCCCGCCAACGCCATCCAGGCCGCCCGCCGCGGATGGCGCTCCGCCCACAGGGGATCGTACGGGGCGCTGGCCCAGCCGATCATCCAGCCACCGAGGAAGTAGGAGGCCAGCGGCACCACCACCGCTCCGAGCGGCTCCCGGCGGATGTGCGGGAGGGGATTGAGCGAGGCCTGCCCGCCGAGCGCCGCCGTCGGGTCGCCGGCCCATTGCGCCGCCCAGGCGTGCGCAGCCTCGTGGCAGGTGGTCGAGAGCAGGAACACCACGTACCAAACCGCCCCCAGGATCAGGGTTTCTGTGGCCAACTTTTCCCCTTCCGCGCGAATCCAATCGCGATACTATCACGGGGAGGGGAGACGATGAGGCCGGGTCCCGCTCTTCTTCTGGCGGCTCTGCTGCTCGCCGTGCGGCCCGCTCCGGGCCACTCCCAGCTGTGGATCAGCGAAGCCGCCGCTCCAGCCCGCATTGAAGTCAGCTACACCGAGCCCTCCGACGCGGGGCAGGCCGAGCGGCTGCGCGATCTGGCGGCGCGGCTGAAGCCCGTGGCCGACCAGCTTGAGCCGCTCGACCTCGTTGAGATTGTCATCGTTCACTCCCCGGCCGAAATGAGCCGCCGCCTGGGCGCAGAGGATGCCCTGAGCGGCGTCAGCTACCTCCACGGCATCCTCTTCCTTTCGCCTGTCTCCTGGCAGCGCAACCCTACCCAGGAAGCCCTCGAGCACGAGATGGAGGGGGCCCTGGTGCGCTACACCGCGAGTCGCCTGGCCGGCGGCCAGCGCCTGCCCGACTGGCTCGAGCAAGGATTGGTGAGCGCGCTCACCCGGCAGCCGTTTGCGCCCGCCACGGCCGAGCTCATCGCCGCTCGCGGCCCGCTTCTGCTCAGCCGCTTTGAGGCGGACGACGCCGCGGTCGGCTACTGGGCGGTTCGTTATCTTGTCGAGGCCCGCGGCGGCTTGGGTCCGGTGCGCCAGCTGCTCCGCTTGGTGGCGCAGCGGCCCGATACTTTCGTCGAGAATCTGCAACTGGTCTACGGGGTTTCTGCCGGGGAGCTTGAGCGCGCCTGGCGGCAGTGGCTGTTGGAGCAGGCCGAAGCCGGTCGGCGGGAAAGGGGCGGCGAAGGTCCCCTTATCCGCGACCGCAACCCGTAAGTTCTTCCCTCATTCTCGGAAGGTTCGGGGCCAAGAATCTCAGCTGTGCCAGGAAGGGGGCGCCGAGATTCTTCGTCGCCCTGCGGGCTCCTCAGAATGACAGGAGACTGTACGTTTGAAGCCAGGGTGGGGCTACTGGCCGGCGGGGGTCTCGACTTCCGGGGCGGCGGTCTCGGCGAAGGCTTCCTTGATGCGGGTGGCCTTCTTGCCCTTCTTGCCCCGCAAGTAATAGAGCTTGGCCCGGCGCACCCGACCCGAGCGCAGCACCTCGATAGACTCGATGATGGGGGAGTGCAGGGGGAAGATGCGCTCCACCCCGATGCCGAACGAGACCTTGCGCACCGTGAAGGTCTCTTGCACAGCGCGCCCGCGGCGGGCAATCACCACCCCTTCAAAGGGCTGCACACGGGTCTTGTCGCCCTCCTTGATCTTCACGTGCACCCGCACGCTGTCCCCCGGCCGGAACCCCGGCACGGGAGCGCGCAATTGGGCCCGCGTGACCTTTTCGATGGCTGACATCGGTACTCCCCGGAGCTGAACGAAGCTTTTACTTTAGCACAGATGCGCCCGGCTGCCTAGCCCTGCCCTTCGGGCCCGTCTTGACGCCTCTCGGCAGGCTGACCGACAATGGTGGCTGCTTCATTCAAACGCTGAGGTTCTTCTTTATGGGATTGCTGGGCCTGTTTCGGCGGATTGACCGGCGCTCCTGGCACATTTGCTACGAGTGCCTGCGCAACCAGGACAACGTCGCCGAGGAGGCCATCTTCTACTACGACGGGCCGCCAGAAGAGCATCTGGGGCGGCCGGTGGTCCGCTGCCCGCGCTGCAGCGCGGTCAACACCCGCTCCTTCCAGTTTCTGAAGGACACGGCGGAAGACGCAGCGCTCTTCGGGCTGGAGCGCATCGTCAAGAAAAACCCCCGGGAGCGCTTTGCGGTGAAGCCGCCCCCGGCGTCCGGGCCGGCCGCGCCCGCCTAGCCGCGTTCTTTCTCTTCGAGCCGGCGGCGGTCATCTTCGCTCAACTCGGCCCCCTCGAGCAGGTCGGGCCGGTTCCGCTTGGTCTTGAGCAGCGCCTGCCGGCGGCGCCAACGGCGCACCTCTTCATGATTCCCGCCCACCAGCACCTCGGGGACTTTGTAGCCGCGGAAGTCGGCCGGGCGGGTGTAGTGCGGGCAGTCGAGGATGCCGCCGGCCGAGATGCGCGCCTCGGGGTGGGGGGTGAAGGATTCTTCGACCACGGAGCGCTCATCGCCGAGGGCCCGGGGCAGCAGCCGCGTCACCACATCCACCACCACCGCGGCCGCCAGCTCCCCGCCCGTCAGCACATAGTCGCCAATCGAGAGCTCTAGCGTGGCCACGTGCTCGGCCACCCGCTCGTCCACGCCTTCGTAGCGGCCGCAAAGCAGCACGATACGCTGCTGCGCGGCCAGCGCCTGCGCCACCGGCTGGGTCAGCAGCTTGCCCTGCGCCGACAGCAGGACGATGGCGGTCTGGGCGCGCTTCTCGAGCGTCTGGTCGCTCAGCAGACTTTCGACCGCGGCAAACAGCGGCTCGGGCTTGAGCACCATCCCTTCGCCGCCCCCGAAGGGCCGATCGTCCACCGTGTGGTGCTTATCGAGGGTGTAGTGGCGCAGGTCGTGAATGCGGAGGTCGATCAGCCGCTCGTCGCGGGCCCGGCGGATGATGCCGTGCTCGAACGGCCCCCGGAAAAATTCCGGAAAGATGGTGACGATGTCGTAAATCACGGCTCCTCCGCCTTTGGGGCCAGCTTGAGGGCGGCGGAGTTGATGCAGTAGCGCCGGCCGGTGGGCGGCGGGCCGTCGGGGAAGACGTGGCCCAGGTGGGCGTCGCAGCCGGCGCAGAGCACCTCGGTGCGGCGCACGAAGTGGCTGCGGTCTTCCTCCGTGGCGATGTTTTCCTCCGCGATGGGTGCCCAAAAGCTGGGCCAGCCGGTGCCGGAATCGAACTTGGCCATGGAGCTAAAGAGCGGTGCCCCACAGCAGACGCACTCGTACACCCCTTCCTCGTGGCAGTCGGCGTACTCCCCCGAGAAGGGCGGCTCGGTGCCCTGGCGCCGGGTGACCCAGTACTGCTCTGGCGTGAGTTGCCGCTTCCACTCCTCGTCGTCCTTGACCACCTTCGCCCTCATCCGCGCTCCTCTTCGGGCAAGAAAGAATCTCTGTCCTGCCGCTCTTCGCTTGTCATTCTGAGGCCGGAGGCCGAAGAATCTCAAACTTAGCTGGTGGCTACATTGAGATTCTTCGCTCCGCCCTGCAACTCCAGCCTGAGCCGCTCCCCGCGAAGGGCTCCGCTCAGAATGACAGGATAAAGAAAGCGTCGCTGTCCCCGACAGTGGGGCGGACATTCCTGTCGGCTGCTTTTCCTACTCATTCAGGTCGCGCAGGCCGTCGGGCAGCACGACTTCGATGAGCTTTTCGCCCGGGGCGATGCGCGGGCAGAATTCTTCGGCGAAAGGAATCAGGATTTCCTTTCCGCCGGCTGCCTCCACAGCCAGCAAGGGGGTGCCGCCGGTCGAGATCAGCTCCCGCACGCGGCCGAGTTCGGCGCCGCTGGAGCGCTCCACCACCCGGCAGCCTTCCAGCTCGTCCAGGTAGAAGGCCGAGTGGCCGAGTGGTGTCGCCTCCGCCCGCGGGATTTGAATCTCGAGTCCCACCAGCGCCTTCGCTTGCGCGAGTGACTCGAAGCCTGTGAGCTCGAACACCAGGAAGTTCTTGTGCGGCCAGATGCGCTCGACCCGGACGGCCCGCGGCTCGCTCCGGCCATCCCACAGCCAGACGGCGCGGCGCTCGAGGAGCCGGTCGGGGAAATCGGTCAGGATTTCGGCCGCTACCTCGCCCCGCCGCCCCTGGGTCTTCACGATGCGGGCAACCGTCAACCACCGTGCGGGCAAGCCGGCCTACTCCAGGATTTCCAGGGTGAAGCGCTTCCGGAGCTTCATCCCGGCGGCGCCCAGGATGGTGCGGATGGAGCGGGCGGTGCGCCCTTGCTTGCCGATCACCTTGCCCAGGTCGGAGGGGTCCACGCGCAGCTCCAGCACCGTTACCTGCTCGCCCTCCACCGCTCGCACCGTGACCTTTTCGGGATGATCCACCAGGGACTTGGCGATCTGCTCGACCAACTCTCGCATCCGCGCCCCCTCTCTCCTGCTCCCCGAGGGGCCTATGAACCACTTGGGCTAGAACTGCTAAAGGAGATTCTATACCAACTTGTGGCGCCGCAAGAAGCTGCGCACCGTCTCCGAGGGTTGAGCCCCTTTGCTCAGCCAGTACTGGATGCGCCCGGCCTTCAAGTTGATCGCCGCCGGCTGCCGCAGGGGGTCGTAGTGGCCCACCACTTCCACGTAGCTGCTGTTCCGCGCCTTGCGTTGGTCAATCACCACCACCCGATAGGCGGGCTGCTTCTTCTTCCCCACACGGCTCAGGCGGATTCTCAGCAAGTTCGTCACCTCCAAAAGATTCAACCATTATACCTGCTCCGTCTGCTGCCGGAAAGGGGTCAGCCGCGGCCTACTTCAGGTAGCCGTGCTTCCTGTACCAGCGGTAGGTTTTCTCGAGCGAGGCTCGGAGCGGGGTCTGCGGGTAGCCAAGCTCGCGGATGGCCTTCTCGGAAGTGTAGGTGCGAGCGAAGCGCCCCATCCGCAGCAGCTCCGGGGTCAGCGCCGGCTCCCGGCGGGTGAGGAGCGAGAGCCCGTAGTTGGCGTAGGCCACCGCCTGCGCCAGCCAGTAGGGGATGACCTTCACCTCGACCTTCTTGCTCATCACCTCGCCCACCGCGCGGAACAAATCGGCGTAGCGGATGTGCTCGCCGCCCAGGATATAGCGCTGGCCGCTGCGGCCGCGCTCCATGGCGGCGAGGTGGCCCTGGCAGACGTCGTCCACGTCGCAGGTGGTGGTCGAGCCGGCGGGACTAAAGACGGTGGCTTTCTCCTGTACCAGCTTGAACATCCGCCCGGCGTTCCAACTTGTGTCCCGCGGGCCGAATATCAGGGCCGGGTTCACCACCACCACCTCGAGCCCCCGCGCCGCGGCCTTCAGGGCCTCCTGCTCGCCCAGATGCTTGGTGGTGGCGTAGTGGATGTCCTGCGGTCCCCAGTTCCAAGAGGTCTCTTCATCGCAGGGCTTGCCGTCAGTGCGAAAACCGATGGCGGCGATAGAGCTGGTGTGCACGACGCGGCGGACGCCGTTCGAGAGCGCCGCCTCGACCACGTTGTGCGCCCCTACGACGTTGACGCGATACTGCCACGCCCGCCGCGGCGGCCAGTAGCTCACCAGCCCCGCCAGGTGGTAGATGCCTTCGACCCCGCGGCTCGCCCCGAGCAGCGAGTCGAAGTCGGTGACGTCGCCTTCGGTGAATTCGACCGGCAGACCGGTGAGGATGTCGGGGGGCGTCCGCCGACGCTTCAGCACCCGCACCGTGTCGCCGCGGCCGACCAGGTGGTGGACGAGGTTCGCCCCCAGGAACCCCGTGCCACCGGTGACCAGAACCTTCATGGAGGCCAACGCCTCCCACTGCAAGCTCGCGCCTCAAGCAGTTTGTCATCCTGAGCGAAGCGAAGGATCTCAATCTTGCCAGTAGCTACGATTGAGATTCTTCGTCGCCGTGGGCTCCTCAGAATGACAGTGTAAGTATGTTACATGGGCAGTTTCGTCCGGCCCCCGAAGCGCGCCGCCAGCTTCCGCAGAGCGTCGCCCTGGCCGCCCTTCATAGCCTTCATCATCCGGCGCATCTCGGCGAACTGGCGCAGGAGCTGGTTGACTTCCTGGACGGTGGTGCCGCTGCCGCGGGCGATGCGCTTGCGGCGCCGGCCGTCGAGAATGTCTGGGCGGCGGCGCTCCTTCGGGGTCATCGAATTGATGATGGCCTCGAGCTGCACCAGCCGCCCCTCGTTCACCGGCTGCCCGCGCACCTCGGGGGCGACACCCGGAATCATCTCGAGCACCTGCTCGAGCGGGCCCATTTTCTTGAGCTGGCGCAGCTGGTCGCGGAAGTCTTCGAGGGTGAACTCGGCCCGGCGCAGCTTTTCTTCGAGCTCTTCGGCCTGGGCGCGGTCAACGGTTTCTTCCGCCTTCTCGATGAGCGAGAGCACGTCGCCCATCCCCAGGATGCGGCTGACGATGCGGTCGGGGTGGAAAGGCTCGAGGGCGTCGTACTTTTCTCCCGTGCCGATGAACTTGATGGGCCGGCCAGTCACCCAACGGATCGAAAGCGCCGCGCCCCCGCGGGCGTCGCCGTCCATCTTGGTGAGGATGACCCCCGTCAGGCCCAGCCGCTCGTGGAAGGTGCCGGCGCTCTTGACGGCGTCCTGGCCGGTCATGGCGTCGGCGACGAACAGGGTTTCGACCGGCTGAAAAGCCTTTTTCATGGCCTCGAGCTCGCCCATCAGCTCGTCGTCAATGTGCAGCCGGCCCTGCGTGTCCACCAGCACCACGTCGTAGGCCAAAAGCTCGGCCTCCCGGCGGGCGGCCTTGAGCAGCTCCAGCGGATCGTCCGAGGCTTTTTCCACCACCGGCAGGCCGACAGCGCGGGCAATCTGGGCGAGCTGCTCGCGAGCCGCCGGGCGGCGCACATCGGTCGAGACCCCCACCGGACGGTGCCCGCTCTTGGCGAGCCACTTGCCGAGCTTGCCCGTCGTCGTGGTCTTGCCCGAGCCTTGCAGCCCGGTGAGGAAGATGAGGGTCGGCGGCTTCTTCGAGAATTGAAGCGGCGCCACGCGCCCGCCGAGCAGCCCTACCAGCTCGTCACGGACAATCTTGAGCACCTGCTGGTCGGGGGAGAGCGAGAGCAGCACCTCCTGCCCCAGGGCCCGGCCGCGGATGTTCTCGGTCAGTTGCTGGACGACCTTGAAGTGGACATCGCCTTCGAGCAGCGCCAGGCGGATTTGGCTTAGGGCCTGGTTGACGTGCTCCTCGGAGAGCTTGCCCTCGCCCCGTAGGCTCTTGAAGGTCCGTTGCAGCTTTTCGGTCAGGGCTTCGAACATCGGATTCTATCTGCGGTTTTCGTCCAGGGCGAGGCGTTGGATGGAGCGGGCGCGGCCGGTGGTTTCGTCAATGTCGAGCACGGTCCCGCACAGCCGCACGTCGCCCTTGGCGACGTCGAGGCGGGCAGGGAGGCCGGTCAAGAAGCGGCGCAGGACGTCTTCTTTGGCGTTCCCGATCACCGA
Organism: Acidobacteriota bacterium; assembly: GCA_016210855.1. Classification (GTDB taxonomy): domain Bacteria; phylum Acidobacteriota; class Terriglobia; order Acidiferrales; family 2-02-FULL-67-57; genus 2-02-FULL-67-57. The sequence continues at coordinate 24,808 of JACQTJ010000021.1, forward strand.
CTCGTATGGCCCGGTCATCCCCACGTCGGTGATGTAGGCCGTTCCGCCGGGCAGAATCTTCTCGTCGGCGGTGGGCACGTGGGTGTGCGTGCCCAAGACGGCGGAGACCCGCCCATCGAGATGCCAGCCTAGGGCCTGCTTCTCGGAGGTAGTCTCGGCGTGGGCGTCCACCAGAATGACCTTGATTCGGGCGGGAAGCCCTTCGAGCAGCCGGTCCACAGTGCGAAAGGGGCAGTCAATCGAAGGCATGAAGACGCGGCCCTGGATGTTCATCACCGCGTAGGGCGTGCCCCGGCGGGTCTGGCCCGAGTAGAGGCCGGTGCCGGGGGCCGGGGCGGGGTAGTTCGCCGGGCGAAGCAGGCGGCCGTCGCCTGCGCCCTGCTCGAAGAAGGGCAGGATCTCCTTACGGTCGAAGATGTGGTTGCCGCTGGTGAGGACATCGATGCCAACTTCGAGCAGCTCTTCGACCAGCGCCGGGGTGATGCCAAAGCCGGCGGCGGCGTTTTCGCAGTTGGCCACCACCAGCTCGGCCCCGTGCTCCTCCGCTAGCTCGCGCACGGACTCGGCCACGATGCGCCGGCCGGGGCTGCCCACAATGTCGCCGATGAAAAGGGCTTTCATCAGGAAAGAGCGAGTGTAGCAGAGGTGCCGGGGGCTGGATAGCGGGCCGGTAGGTGGGCCCACAAAAAAGAACTACGTCCGCCGGCACCGTGGGGCACTCGATATGCCTGAACCCTAGGTCCAGGTGGGTGTTCTGCGCTCGCCTTCAGGCTTCCCTTGCGGGCATGCGCACCAGCGAGCGACTTGAACTCCCCTTCTCCGAGTGTTGGCTCAGTTTATCCTTGTGCCCTCACCTGCGTCGCAGGCGTAGTCCAATAGGGATTCTAGTCCTCCGACGGACGTGCAGGTCAAGCGAAAATTTAGCGAGAAAAGAGGGCAGGAATCCTACCGCCGGGTTTGGCACGCGGATTGCCTAGCCGCGGCTTAGGGCGGACTCGAGCATGCGGTGGCAAGCTTGGAGGCGGGCAGCGAGCTGGGGCAGCGAGTCCGGTTCTGGTGCGGGCTTCTCTTTGAGTTGTAGGAGCTCGTCGGCGAGGTTGAGTGCGGCAAGCACGGCCAGCCGGCGGGTGTCGAGACTGTCCGTCTGCCGGGCCAGGGCGCGCATCTTGGCGTCCACGGTGCGGGCCAGCTGCTCGAGGTAGGCGGGGTCGAGCTCGCCGGCGACGCTGTAGGTCTGCCCGTAAATCTCGAGGGGGATTTCTTTCTTCATGGTTGCTCCTTTACCCTGAGTTCGTCGAAGGGTCAGTCAGGGAATCAATGCGGGCCACGAGCTGCTCGATGCGGTTGCGCACCTGCTCGCGCTCGGTCTGGACGTCCATGAGCTGGGCCTCCAGCCGCCGCAGGGTCGCGCCGCGCTCCTTGAGTGCGGTGCGGAGCTTTTCGACTTCGGCCTGGGCGGCGTCGCGCTGAGCGCGCAGTGCTTTGAGTTCCTCGGCCGCTCGCCGCACCGTTTCTTCCAGTTGCTCGAGCCGCTGGAGGGCGTCGCGAGTGGGTTCATCCATCGCCGTGCTTAGGCGCGCAAGGTGGCGCCGAGCTCCTTCTCGAGCGCCCGCACGATGCGCTCCGAGAGGGAGCGAATCTGCTCGTCGGTCAGCGTCTGCTCGGGGCTCTGGAGCGTTACTCGGACCAGCAGGCTGTAGCGACCGGTCGGGATCGAGCCGCCGCGGAAGCGGTCCACCGCCTCCACTGCGACCAGCTCGGGGATCTTCAGCTTTTCGATGACGCCGCGCACTGCCGCGAAGCTGGTCCGTTCATCGAGCAGCAGGGAGAAGTCGCGCCCGACCGCCGGATAGCGGGAGATGGCCTGGTAGCGGCGCGCCCGCAGCCCGGCGGCGTAGAGGGCTTCCAGGTCGAGCTCGGCGAGAAAGGCCTCCTGGCGCAGCTTGAAGTGGGCGGCGAGCCCCGGGCTCAACTGCCCGAGCAGTCCGAACTGCTTCGCGCCCGCCTGGAGCGCAGCCCGCTGCCCGGGATGAAAGTAGGCGGCGTCGCACGGCCGGAACTCGACCCTGTCCAACCGGAAAGCTTCGAGCACTGCTTCCAGCGCCCCCTTCAGGGCGAAGAAGTCGAAGGGCTGCTCGGCCGCGTGGACACCCTTCTCGCGCAACAGCCCCGTGCCCCCCAGGGTCAGCACCCGCCGCTCGCGGAACTGGCCGCTGGGCACCGTGTAGGCTTTGCCGATCTCATAGAGGCGCACGTGCCGCTGGCCACGGTTCACGTTCCAGGCCAGCGCCTCGACCAGGCTCGGCAGGCCCGAGGGACGCAGGATGGAGAGTTCTTCCGAGAGCGGGTTGCGCAGCCGGGCCAGCTCCTCACCCGGGGCGAGAAACTTTTGAGCGTCGACGGGATCGACTAGGGAAAAGCTGACCGCCTCGTCGAACCCCTGGGCCTCGAGCCTCTCCCGCACAGCCGCCTCTGCTCGAGCGTGCGGCAGCGACTCCACCGGCCGGCGCGCGGCTGGCAGGCGCGAGGGAAACTTGTCGTAGCCGTAGAGGCGGGCCAGCTCTTCGATCAAATCGATTTCCCGGCTGACGTCGCGCCGCCAGGACGGCGCCCTCGCCTGCCAGGCATCCTTGCCGGCGCGGGTGATGGCAAAGCCCAGGGCAGTCAGGATGCGTTCGATTTCAGGGGCGGGCAGGGCCTCGCCCAGGACGCGCACGATTTCGCTCTGGCGGAGGTGGATTTCGGCGGCTTTCCACGGGCGCGGGTAAACGTCCAAGGCGCCGGCAAGCAGCTCTCCGCCGGCCAGTTCCAGGAACAGCTCCGCGCAGCGCTGCGCCGCCCGGAGCGGCGCCTCCGGGTCCATCCCGCGCTCGAAGCGGTAGCTGGCTTCCGTGCGCAGGCCGAGCTCCTTGGCGGCCCGGCGGGTGGCGATGGGATCGAACCAGGCGGATTCGAGCAGCACGTTCTTCGTCCGCAAGCTGATTTCGGTGTCGGCGCCGCCCATGATGCCGGCCAGGGCCACCGGGCGGCGGGCGTCGGCGATCACCAGGTGATGCGGCTTGAGTTCGCGTGCCACCCCGTCGAGCGTGGTGAGTTTTTCGCCCGCTTTGGCCCGGCGCACGATGAGGGCTTTGTCCGTCAGGGTGTCGAGGTCGAAGGCGTGAGTGGGGTGGCCGAGCTCGAGCAGCACGTAGTTGGTGACGTCGACGATGTTATTGATGGAGGCGATGCCGCAGGCCTCCAGGCGCTTCCGCAGCCAATCGGGTGAGGGCTGCACCCTGAGGTTGCGCACCACCAGGGCCACGTAGCGGTGGCAGAGGTCCGGGTCGGCGATTTCAACCCGGGCGGCGCGGCTCGCCGGCTCGGCAGCTTCCGCCGGCTTCGGGGTGACGGGCTTGAGCGGCTGGGCGTAGAGGGCGCTGACGTCCCGCGCCACCCCGTAGTGGCTGAGCAGGTCCGGCCGGTTGGTGGTGATTTCGAGCTCCCACAACGGCCCCCCCGGAGTCTCGCTCGTTCCCTCGATCCCCAAGCCAGCCAGGGTCAGGTCCTGGGCGAGCTTCGCCGGCGCCACCGCGACGCTCACGTACTCTTTCAGCCACTCGAGCAGGATCTTCATTCTACGTGTCGCTGAGAAGGCGGTTGAGTTCTGAGAGGGCCACGTTAACCCGGGAGGCGATTGCTTGGAAAACTTCACCAGTCGTTGCGCTGCCGTATAACCCTAGCTGGTTCATTACGCGTTGTAATTCTTGCGGGTCTATTCGGTGGACTGCTCCACCTGATGACCGAAGCTGCTGCAGGAGGCGGAGCGGTTTGACAATTGCTGTAGAGTCATGCTTGCCAGCAAACTGTTCGCCAAGGAACAGGTCAAGGACACTAAGAGGCGGCACGGGCTGACCTTTCTCGTCGCAGAGGGTAGACCGGTCTTTGACAAGCTGCGTCAGCTTCTTCACAGCAATTGAGTCTTGGAGGAGTTTGCACAGGTTGAGGAGTTGATCGTTGAGTTCCTGTTGTTCGTTCGTAACAGGTTGATGCAGGGTCTTGAGGATATCCACCTGTCTCGGGTCCAGGTCAAGGAAAAGAGGGAAGCCGTGCTTCGCTTTGAACTGTTCGTTGATATCTGAACGCAGCCTAGTGATCTTGTGCTCTATCCGTTCCAAGTCCACGAACTGGGCTTGCATCTGCGTGGCCCAGAACTCGCCGCTCAGCTTACCCACGGGGGCGGCGTTATGTGCCTTCCAGTGGAGCTGTTCTTCGTGTGGGAGATGTCCTAAGTCGCCTAGCCATACATGAACATACCCTTCATTGTTGATGCCATAGGATATCCCCCAGAAATGAAGGTCTCGAATGTAGCCAGGCTCTACTGTATAGCGCCTAGGGTTGTCATAGTATTTCTTCAAGACTCGTAGCTCGAAGAAGACAGGCGTCAAGAACTCCTGCCCACTGCACGGCAGTAGTTTGGGGTCGCCGCTTTGTGGGTCGCGACCAACTACGAACTCGGCGTACTCACGTTTCTCGTCGTTTGAACTCCGACTATCGGGATGTGCAGGTTTCGAGTAGCCATGAAGAAGATCCTTTCCAAGTATCCTCCCCACAGTTCTTGGCCCCTGAAGGCCCGGCACGGTGGAGACGGACACCAAGAAGTTGCTTTCGTCGATCTTGGGCTTCCACTGACCGGAAAGTGCTTCGTGCTTCCCCACGATTTGGCGGCGGTGGTCATGAAATCTGACCAGAACGGCCTTACGTGCAGCCAGAAAATCCTTCAGTTGATGAGCACGCACAAGGACTCTGTTTGGTGACAACCGAATAACCACCTCTTCGGTCACAGGATCGATAAGCTCCTGTTCCCGTTCGTAAAGATTGTGGTACAAGAGAAACTCCTGCAACACATCGAACCTGGCCGGGTATATGCCGTGGAAGTTTCTCCGGATTATGAAGGCCTTTACTGGATAGTCCGGCGTGCTGCCGTCGGGCGAGTACACTGGACGGCCTCCGTAGAGGCCCAGGAAGGCAGGATATCCACTCGGGTGAATTGGTCCCCATTCGGGACTCTTCAGGACTGATGTCAGGTTTTTCTTTGTGCGCCGCAGAATTCCGCTACCCATGTGGAAATCGCCGTGACTGGAGTCATCGCTTTGAGCCACTGTTATCCAATCTCCCATCTCCCGGCCGCTAGCTAGCCAATCGCGGAAGCGAAGATAATCGAGTGGTTGTTGCTCCGTCACGTTCATAAATACTGGCTTGAAAACACAAACGTGTCACACACTACCGGTTGCAGCCTTCATTTCTTCCGTCCGAGCGTGAAGATAAGCGGGATGCCCACCAGCAGGCCGGGGACGGCGAGCAGCAGGAAAGTGCTGCCGTCGCGGGCCCAGACGAACTGGTAGGTAACCATTGGCGCGGGGAGTTCCTCCCGGGCCACCTTGGCCTTGGTGCGATCCCACAGGCCGGGCTCCTCGACGTGGCGAGCAGCGTAGGCGAAAGCAAAGGCCAGCCAGGCGGCCAGGAGCCACACCACAATCAGTTGCTTCTTGTTCATGCCGTTTTCTTCCCTGACGGCGAGGGGCAAGCCTTTGCCTTGCCCAAGCGGCCGTCGGACTTATTTGTCATTCTGAGCGGAGCCCCTGCGCCGAGAAACGGTTCAGGTTCAAGTTCGCGGGGGGAGCGAAGAATCTCAGTCTGAGATGCTTCGCTTCGCTCAGCATGACAGATTGTCCGATTGGGCATGGCAACTCCTTAGCGCCGGAACTGGTTCAGGAAGCGGACGTCGTTCTGGAAGAAGAGCTGCAAGTCGTCCACGCCGTGCTTCACCATGGCGAAGCGCTCCACCCCCATGCCGAAGGCGAAGCCCGAGAGTTGGCCCGGGTCGTAGCCCACAAAACCATAGACGGCCGGGTCCACCATGCCGGCGCCGAAGAGCTCGATCCAACCCGTGTGCTTGCAGACCCGGCAGCCCGAGCCTTTGCAGATCGAGCAGCTGGCGGCCAGGTCGGCCGAGGGCTCGGTGAAGGGGAAGTAGCTGGCCGCGAAGCGGGTCTTCGTCTCCGGCCCGAAGAACTCCCGCAAGAAGTACTCCATCGTCCCCTTGAACTCACAGAAGGTGATGTCGCGGTCCACGGCCAGCCCCTCGACCTGGTGGAACATAAAGGAGTGGGTGGCGTCGGGATTGTCGCGCCGGTAGGTCTTGCCGGGCACGACCACGCGCACCGGCGGCTTCTGCTTCTCCATGGTGCGGATCTGGACCGGCGAGGTGTGCGTGCGCAGCAGCAGGAACTGCTTCGGGTCGCTCCGCTGTCCGCGGAGCTCCGCGGGCAGGGCGCTGGCGGGGGCGTCCAGGTAGAAGGTGTCCATCGTGTCCCGGGCCGGGTGGTGTTCGGGGAGGTTGAGGGCTTCGAAGTTGTAATAGTCGGTCTCTACCTCCGGCCCTTCCACCACGGAAAAACCGATGCGGGCGAAGATGTCGCAGATCTCCTCGATGGTTTGGGTGATTAAATGGCGCGCCCCCCGGCGAACGGCCAGTCCGGGGAGGCTGAAGTCGAGCGCTTCGGCGGTCGTGGCCGGCGCTGCCTCAAGCTGCCGCTTGCGCTCCGCCAGGGCCTGCTCGACATGCGCCCGCAGCGCGTTCAGTTGTTTGCCGACTTCAGGCTTGAGGTCGGCCCCGGCCGGGAGCAGCCAGTTGTTCTTGACCTGGGTGAGGACGCCTTTCTTGCGGCCCAGCCAATGGTCGCGCATGCCCTGCCAGGATTCGGGGCTGTCGGTGCGGGCGAGTCCCCACTCGAAGGCCGCCCGCAAGCCAGCGAAGAGTGCCTCCAGGCTCGCGGGGGAAGAGACACCCAGCTCGCGCAATGTCTTACTGCTCTTGCCAACGAGGTCAGTCATAGGAGTGTGCTGAGCCCCGAGGCCCCTGCCGCGGGGCGTTGGATTCGGCAGTTTACACGAGAGAATCCAAAGCTCAAAGACACCCCGAGCCCTGAGGTCAACTGGAGATTGGGGGTCAGGGGGCTCCGGTTAGACCGGAGCGGAGGCCTGCTTGGCAGTGGCCGCCAGGGCCGCAAAACCCTGGGGGTCGCGCACGGCGATATCGGCCAGCACCTTGCGGTCGAGTTCGATGCCGGCCTGGCGCAGGCCGTCCATCAGGCGCGCATAGTTCAGGTCGTGCTCGCGGGCGGCGGCGTTCAGCCGCACGATCCAGAGGCTGCGGAACTCGCGCTTCTTCCGGCGCCGGTGGCGGAAGGCGAACTCCATCGCCCGCCGCACCGCCAGCCGGGCCTGCCGGTGCAGCTTCGATTTGGTCAGGAAGTAGCCCTTGGCCTGCCGGAGAATCTTCTTCCGGCGGCGGGCGCGCTTGAAACCTCGTTTGACTCGGGCCATGAGTGCGGTCCGGTCCTTTCTACATCTTCTTCCAGTAGGGCAGCAGGCGCTTGACCTGAGCCTGATCGGCCTCGCTCACCCCCACCGTCCGGCCCAGGGCCCGCTTGCGCTTGCGCCCCTTGCCGGTCAGCAGGTGTCTCACGTAGGCCTGGCCCCGCAGGAACTTTCCTCGCCCGGTCTTGCGGACTCGCTTGGCCGTGCCCCGGTGGGTCTTCAGCTTAGGCATTGGCGGCTTCGCTCGAAGCGGCGGGCTTGCCCGACTCCGGCTTCGACGGCCGCTTGCCGGATTGCGCCTTGGGGGCCAGCACGGTGATCATCGCCCGGCCTTCCATGTAAGGCCGAATCTCCGGAGCGCCGTACTCGGCGACTTCGCCGATCAGCTTCTCCAGCTTCTGCCGCCCCAGGTTGGCGTGGGCGATCTCCCGGCCCCGGAACATCATCACCAGCTTCACCTTGTCGCCCTCCTCCAGGAACCGCACCACGTGGTTCTTCTTGAACTCGTAGTCGTGCTGGTCGGTGCGGGGACGCAGCTTGACCTCTTTGATGCGGATGCCCTTCTGGTGCTTGCGCTGCTCATGGAGCTTTTTGTTGAGCTCGTAGAGGTACTTGCCGTAGTCCATGATTTTGCAAACCGGCGGCACGGCGGTGGGGGAGATTTCCACCAGGTCGAGTCCCCGGTCGCGGGCCAACTTCACGGCTTCGTGCGGGGGCAGGACGCCGATTTGCTGGCCGGTTTCGTCAATCAAGCGGACTTCGCGAGTGCGAATCCGCTCATTCACCCGCAGGCTTCGGTTCGATACGCTCGTAGCTCAGCCTCCTAAAAAAAGAGTCACCCGCGCCGCACGCCCCCTCGCCGCCAGACTCAGACGGCTGGGGGCAAGTCCGCGAGCTTGCCAGAGACGGCAGGCGCGGCTTCGGTCGGCCCGGGTGTCATCAATTCTCCCCCGCGCGGCGCTTCACCTCCCCGCTCCGCGCGGGCGCAGAAAGGCGGACAGTATAGCACATTCGGGCAGGGAGCAAGGGCTAGGTCTCGACCGCCCGGGTCTCGACCCGGCGGGCGAGCTCTCGCTGGAACTCGGCCAACGGCTGCGGCCCCAGGTCGCCCCGGCTGCGGGAGCGGACGCTGACGGTTCCGGCTTCCTTTTCCTTCTGGCCGCAGATGAGCATGTAGGGAATCTTTTGCAGCTGGGCGTCGCGGATCTTGGCCTGGAGCTTTTCGTTGCGGGCGTCGAGCTCAACCCGGAAGCCGTCGGCGCGCAACTGGTCGGCCACCTGGCCGCCGTAGTCGGCCGCTTTCTCGCTCACCGGCAGCACCACCACCTGCACCGGGGCCAGCCACACCGGGAAGGCGCCCGCGTAATGCTCGATCAGGACGCCAAAGAAGCGCTCCACCGACCCCCACAGGGCCCGGTGCACCATCACCGGACGATGGAAGGCGCCGTCGGCGGCGGTGTACTTCAGATCGAAGCGCTCCGGGAGGTTGAAGTCGAACTGGATGGTCGAAAGTTGCCAGGGACGCCCAATGGCATCCACCAGCTTGACGTCAATCTTCGGGCCGTAGAAGACGGCCTCGCCTTGCATGCGCTTGAAGAGGAGGCCCATGTGGTTCAGGGTCGAGAGCAGCGCCCCCTCGGCCCGCTCCCAGTCTTCCACTTTGCCGGCGTAGTGCTCCGGACGAGCGGGGTCGCGGACGGAAAGCTCCACTTCGAAGCGCTCGAAGCCGAAGGTCTTCAGGGCGTCCAGGGCGAACTGGACGCAGCCGCGGATTTCGCCTTCCACCTGGTCCGGGGTGCAGAAGATGTGGGCGTCGTCCACGGTAAAGCCGCGCACCCGCAGCAGCCCGTGCACCACGCCCGAGCGCTCGTAGCGATAGACGGTGCCGAGCTCGGCCAGCCGCAGCGGCAGTTCCCGGTAGCTGCGCCGGCGGTCGCGGTAGATGAGGATGTGGCCCGGACAGTTCATGGGCTTGAGCTGGTAAGGGGCCTTTTCGACCTCCATCCCCGGGAACATATTCTCCTGGTACCAGTTCAGGTGCCCGCTGGTCTTCCACAACTCCTGCCGCATCACGTGCGGGGTGAAAACCAGCTGGTAGCCACGGCGCCGGTACTCGGCCCGCAGCCAGTCCTCCATCAAGGTACGCACCAGGCCGCCCTTGGGGTGCCAGAAGATCAGACCCGGCCCGGCTTCTGGCTGCAGGCTGAAGAGGTCGAGCTCCGGCCCGAGCTTGCGGTGGTCGCGGCGCCGGGCTTCTTCGAGCCGGTGCAGGAAGTCGTCGAGCTCGGCCTGGGAGGGGAAGCTGGTGCCGTAGATGCGCTGCATCTGCGGATTGCCCTCGACGCCTTTCCAATAGGCGCCCGCCACGGAAAGCAGCTTGAATGCCTTGATCCGCCCGGCGGAGGGGATGTGCGGGCCGCGGCAAAAGTCAACAAACTTGCCGGTGACGTAGACGCTGACTTCGTTGCCCACGCCCTTCTCCCGGATGAACTCGCACTTGAAGTCTTGCTGCTGCTCGGCGTAAAAGCGCAGGCACTCTTCCCGCGGCATCATGCGGCGCTCGAAGGGCAGGTCGCGGTCACGCAGCTCCGCCATCTTCCGCTCGATTTTCTCCAGGTCCTCCGGGGTAAAGGGCTGCTCGCGGTAGAACTCGTAGAAGAAGCCCTGGTCGGTGGGCGGACCCACGCCCAGCTTCACCTCCGGGAAGAGCTCGAGCACCGCTGCAGCCAGCAAGTGCGCGGAGCTGTGGCGGAAAACGAACATCCCCTCGGGGTCGTCCGGGGTCAGGAAGTTCAAGGGGGTATCGCGCTCGAGCGGCTGGTTGAGGTCAATCAGCTCGCCGTTCGCCCGGGCCACGATGGCCTGCTCGGCCAGGCGGGTGTTCAGCTTCTTCAACACCTCAAGCGGCGTCGTGCGCTTGCGGACCTGCTCGACCTGCCCGTCCGGCAGCGTGATTTTGATGGTATCCATGGCCGCTCAGTCTCGCCCCACCAGGCGCAGAAACCATAAAACTAACAGACGCCCGCCCGCAGCGTCAAATCGAGCTGCCCGGCAGAGGAGCCCTACGCCGCGACCGAGATGCGTCCGGAGACGCGTCCGGACGCATGAGAAAGCCTTTCCAGGAGAAGCGGGCGAGGCCCCAGGGCAACGCCTGGACCCTAGCCAGCGCCTTGTTTGTCATTCCGAGCGCAGCCCGCAGCGCAGGCGAGGAATCTGCTTGTCACGGTGCTAGTTGCAGTGGGCTCGACATTAACGGTTTGCCTGGGGGGCAAACCGGCCGTGCTAGAATCCGCCCCCCATGAGGTTGGGCACCTGCTCGCTGGCGTTGCTCCTGGCAGCCTGCCTGGTCACGGCAGCCGCAGAAGAGCCGAAGCCGCCGATGCAGGTCATCCTGCTTGGCACCGGTTACCCGCGGCCCGACCCGGAGCGCGCCGGCCCCGCTACCGCGCTTGTGGTCGGCGAGAAGCTCTTCATTGTGGATGCCGGCCGCGGCGTCGTCCTGCGCTTGGCCGCTGCCGAGCTGCCCGCCGCCTGCGGCGTGGCCGGGAGCAAGTGCTTGCGCGCCGTCTTCCTCACTCACCTGCACTCCGATCACACCAGCGGCCTGCCCGACCTGTTCACCACGAGTTGGATCTTCGGCCGGCACCAGCCCCTTGAGCTTTACGGCCCGAAGGGCACAAAGGAGATGGCCGCGGCGCTGGAGAAGTTTTTCGCCGCCGACATCCGCATTCGCCGCGACCTCACCGAAATGCATCCCGGCGCCGGCACCACCCTCAACGCGCACACCCTCAAGGAAGGCGTGGTCTACGAGGACTCGGACGTCCGCATCACCGCCTTCGCCGTGGACCACCGGCCCGTCGTGCCGGTCTTCGGCTACCGCTTCGATAGCGGAGGGAAAAGCGTCGTGATCTCCGGCGATACTCGCCCCAGTGAGAATCTAATCAAGCACGCCAAAGGCGCCGACATCCTCATCCACGAGGCTTACTTACCGGAGCACTTTGACCGCGTGGACACGCCCGAAGTGGCCGCGCGCCTCAAGGCTTACCACTCGAGCGCCGAAGAAGCCGGCCAGGTGGCTGCCCAGGCCGGCGTGAAGCTCCTGGTGCTCACGCACTTGGTTCCCGGCGAGACCGAAAGCGAGCGAGTCTTCCTCGAGCGCGCCGGCAAACACTTTAAGGGCAAGATCGTCGTCGGCCGCGACCTGCTGCGGTTCTGAGCCTTCCCTTTCTTGGCCTGTCATCCCGAGCGCAGCGAGGGATCTGCTTTTCCGGGCAAGCAGATTCCTCGCCGCCCCTTCGACTTCGCTCAGGGCAAGCAAGGCAGGCAAGGGCTCGGAATGACAAACAGAGACGAAGGGATAGCCGTAGAGCGGTTATGAAGGTGGAAGCAAGCCTTTCTGTCTGAGGATCTCAATGTATCCTTGCCGATCGAGAGGGCACGCCACAAGCTGCCGAAATTGTTCTTCATTAAGCCGAAGTTGCTGTCGTATTAAGTGAGGTGTCTTTCCCTTAAGCTCGCCTTTCCCGTGGGAGCGCTTGGTCATGAGAATGCGCCTGCCTTCATGCACGAACCAAGCAAGTTTGTCCCTTGCTTCTCGGATTTCCATTCCGAGCTTCCCGAATGCGCGATCTATGTCGGCGGCCTTCACGGACTAGTTCTCGCAAACGAGGTTGGATAGTATGCGGAGGTGCTTTGCTGGAAGCGGGCCAAGCGTTTCGGCTGACTGGCGCAGTTGCAGATAATACTCTACAAACGTTTGCTTGAGGTCAGCGAGCGCCTCGAATTCGGTTTCTCCTTCTCCAAAAACTTCACATTCATAGTATGTGGCGGTAACGATTCCTTCGCTGTGCTCGATGACGACGAGAATCGGCCGGTTTAACACGAAAGCTTCGTCCAGAGTCTCAACCGGAACAATCTTTGCTGGAGTCCGTTGCCCCTTGCTAAGGCCAAGCTCATTTTTGATCGCAGTGCACGTTTCAGCAACAGCTTCGATTCTTGAAACGGCTTCCTTGAGTAATGCTCGTTCTTCTCCGCCCCAAAGCCGGACAGTCTCTAGGACGCTGACGATCATTTGCGCGCGCTCATCATCAAGGGGCTCGTGCTCAGGGTCCACAAAAGTTCGTGTGCGTCGCTCACGCGCGTACAGGAAGCGATCCACAACAAAGGGCGGAATGGGTTGCATTTGCCTAGTTCTCACGCCTTCGCCTCCGTTGCGTCCCGGGCGAACTTTTGAGAGATGACCGTGGCTAGGTCTAGCACGTTCGTCAAGAACTTCTCCGCGTCAGACACTTTATAACTGAAGCTCACGTTGTGAAAGATGCGGTCGCCAGGTGCCAACTCCATGATAACACTGAATTCGGGTTTTTTCGCTGATGGTCTTTCTTTGACGTTCACCCTAACGCCAGCTATTTCTGAGTGCTCGAAACCAGCCTGCGGGTACGCTATTGGCAGTTTGGGCACCGATTCATACTTGTCACGAGTATAGAAGTACCTTGCGTGTACATCGGCAACTTGGCCTCGGATGAGTTCTGGATGGGAAGAAAGAAAGTCAAAGGCCGGCGGTAATTTGGACTTCAGGCGAGCAAAGCGTGGCCGATCTCCCACGCCAAACGAAATATGCACGTGTAATTGCGCCTTCCTCTTGCTAGGTCGTCTCTTCCGAGAATGAGCCAAAAGGGAACAATAGTACTTTTCCTTTTCACCAATATATTCCTGGTACGCAAGGTAGCTCCAGTCTTGCGTAGGTGAAAACTCTTTTCCAAATATGCGCGATGCATCTGATGGTGACAAGTCGGGCGAAAAATCTATATCCAACCCACTGCAGTGCCAGCTTGCCAACTCAGGCTTTGTCATGACGAGGTCATTAGAGCATAGTCTCGTGGGGCACGCAATTTACAGCTACCAAACAAGTTACATATCTTAGTGTCTGAAATGCCGGACACCCGTTAAGACCATGGCGAGGCCGAGGCGGTCGGCGGCGGCCATGACTTCCGGGTCGCGCACGGAGCCGCCCGGCTGGATGATGGCGGTGACGCCGGCCTTGGCGGCTTCCTCGACGCCGTCGGGAAAAGGGAAGAAAGCGTCCGAAGCCAGCACTGAACCCTTGAGCCTTTCGGCGTGGCCGAGCTCACGGGCCTTCTGGGCACCGAGCTTCACCGCGTCCACGCGGCTCATCTGCCCGGCACCGATCCCGACCGTCTGCCCGTCGCGGGCATAGACCACGGCGTTCGACTTCACGTGTTTCGCCACCACCCAGGCAAAGAGTAGCGACTGCATTTCGGCTGCTGTCGGGACGCGCTTTGTGACCGTGCGCAACTGTTCGTAGTTCAGTTGGGCACAGTCTTTATCCTGGATGAGCAGGCCGCCGGAAATGGAGCGAACCCGCCACTCGCCGCGAAAAGCAGATCCCTCGACCCTTCGACTCCGCTCAGGGCAAGCTTCGCTCGGGATGACAGAGCCGAGTGGGGCACTGCGTGTCACCTCCAAGAGGCGAAGGTTTTTCTTCTTGGCCAGTAACTCCAGTGCTCCCGGCTGGTAGCCGGGGGCGGCGACGGCTTCGACGAAGAGCTTGCTCATCGCCTCGGCGGTTCCGGCCGTAACCGCCTGGTTGAAGCCGAGCACGGAGCCAAACGCGGAGACCGGGTCGCAGGCGAGCGCCTTCTCGTAAGCCTCGGCCTGGGTGGCGCTGACGGCCACGCCGCAGGGGTTGGTGTGCTTGATAATGACGGCCACGGGCTCTTGGTTCGACTGTCGCTCACCACGCCGAGCAAAAGTCGAGGCGTCGAATTCGCTGGCCAGGTCCCAGGCGGCATCGAGGTCGAGCAGGTTGTTGTAGCTCAGTTCTTTGCCTTGAAGCTGGCGGGCCCCGCCTACGCCAGAGGCTTCGGCGGGGTAAACCCCCGCGAGCCGATAGAGTGCGGCTCGTTGATGCGGGTTCTCGCCGTAGCGCAGGTCCATCACTTTGGGACCGCGGAGCGATAGCACTGCCGGAAACCCGCTCGCCCCGGCGCGCTTCAAGCCGTCGGCTTCGGCCTGGAGCTCTTCGAGCCGGGGGGCGATGGTGGAGTCGTAGCCGGCGGTCAGCGCGAAAGCCTTCCGGGCCAGCTCGAGCCGGGTCTGGAGTGAGAGCGCCCCACCGGCCTTCAGCTCTTCGATCACCCGCGGATAGTCATCCGGGGAAACCACCACGGCGACGCCCATGAAGTTCTTGGCGGCGGCGCGGATGAGCGTGGGTCCGCCGATGTCAATCTCTTCGATGAGCTCGGCGGGCGTGGCCTCCGGCCGGGCGGCAGTCTCGGCGAAGGGGTAGAGATTGACGACCACGAGGTCAATGGGCGCGAAGCCTTGCCGCTCGAGCTCCTCCAGGTGCCTTGGGTCGTCGCGCCGGGCGAGAATGCCGGCGTGGATGGCCGGGTGCAGGGTCTTGACCCGACCGTCGAGCATTTCCGGCAAGCCCGTGACTTGGCTGACTTCGCGCAGCGGGATCCCGTTCTCCCGGAGCCGGCGGGCCGTGCCGCCGGTGGAAAGAATCTCGATGCTCATCTCGGCGAGCGCCCGGGCCAGCTCCACCAAGCCGCGCTTGTCGGAAACACTCAGCAAGGCGCGCGTGCAACGCTTCACGGGGCTTCTCCTTTCCTGCCGCTGGAGAGGAGTGGGAGATTAGTTTCTGAGGCTTGTGCCGTTCCAACTCGCGTGCCCGGCGGCTGTCACCGCAGCGAACGGCAAGCGAGTTGAAATGGCACTAGGCGCCCTTGGCCTTGAGCTTCACCTGGCCGCCTTCGAGCGAGACCGTGTACTCCACCTGCTTGACGCCCAGCTGCTGCTTGAGCTGGTCCGTTTTCTCGCGGACGAATTTGTGGAACTGCTCGAAGTTGATGTCCGCCTTCTCGCCTGCCTTCTTCTTGGCTTCGATCATGGTGCGGTAGAGTTCCTGCACCTTTTCGGCCTCGCGCAAGGGGTCGCTGACGGCCACCCGGGCTCCGCCCTCCTGCAGGTGTCCGTGGATGCGGGCTTCGTGCTCGCGGGCGGCTTCGGCCAGGCGCTTCTCCTCCAGTTCGCGGCCCGTCTTGCTGTAGCCGTAGGCGATGTGGCCTTCCTCGACCCGCTTGGCCCGTTGCCGCCAGACTTCACTGAACTTGGCGTAGCGGGCTGCCAGGTTGTTGAACCGGAAGCTCTGGGCGTATTTGAGCTTTCCGCCCATCTCCGAGAACTTGTTGATCAGGGTTTTCACCCGCCACTCGGTGTCCGCGGGGGGGCGCTTGCGGCCCCCCTGGAAGTAGGTCTCGTATTCGATTTGCAGCTGGCGGATGTCTTTCTCGAGCTGGGTCAGTTCTTCGTCAATCGTGGGCACGGAGGAGCTCCCGACAAAGGTGGAGCGGCTTGCCCCTGCTACTCTAGTCGCGGGAACGGGAAGCGTCAACCCCTGCCTGCGGCTGGCCGGCGGCAAGTTGACCCCTCGGGGCAGCTATGATGCAATGCAGGGCGCGCGTATGCCCACCAAGCCGCAGACTGGAAAACGAACCGTCTGGCGGGGACCCCGGCTCCGCGACCTGCCCTCGGTGGACGAGCTGCTGCGGAGCGAGCGTCTTCGCCGCCTAGCCGAAGAAGTCGGCCGGCCGCTCGTACTGGCGGCGGCCCGCCAGGTGCTTGCCGGCTTGCGCGAGCAGATCCGCCGCGGCCGGTCGGGCCCCGAGTTCGAGTCCGTCCTGGCCCACCTGCCGGAGGAAGTGACCGGGGAGGTGCGCGAGCTGCTGGGGTTATCCCTGCAACCGGTGATCAACGCCACTGGCGTGGTTCTGCACACGAACCTCGGCCGCGCCCCGCTCGGGAGGGAAGCCGCGCGGGGCGTGTTCGAGGTCGCTACCCAGTATTCGAACCTGGAGTTCGATCTCGGCAAGGGAGCCCGGGGCCGGCGCGATGTCCACGCCGGCAAGTTCCTCGACCGGCTGCTTGGCGCCGAGGCCAGCTTGGTGGTCAACAACAACGCCGCCGCCGTCCTGCTGGCGCTCAACACGCTGGCCGAAGGCGGCGAGGTGGTGGTCTCGCGGGGGGAGCTCATTGAAATCGGCGAAAGCTTCCGCATCCCAGACATCATGGCCCGCAGCGGGGCCGTGCTGCGCGAGGTGGGCACCACGAACCGCACCCGCATCGGCGACTACGCCCGTGCCCTCAACAAACAGACGCGCCTGCTGCTGCGCGTGCACCCGAGCAATTTCCGCCTGGAAGGCTTCACGGCGCGGCCCGCGCTGGAGGAGCTTGTAGCCCTGGGCCGCCGGCGCCGGCTGCCTCTGGTCGAAGACCTCGGGAGCGGCCTGCTCGTGGACCTGAGCGGGCAGGGACTCGCCCAAGAGCCCTTGGCGGCGGCCAGCCTCGGCGCCGGCGTGGACCTGGTCACGTTCAGCGGCGACAAGCTGCTCGGCGGCCCGCAGGCGGGCATCATCGCCGGGAAGAAAAAGCTGGTGGAGCGCTGCCGGCGCAACCCGCTCTTCCGCGCCCTGCGCGTGGATAAGATGACTTACGCCGCGCTCGAAGCCACCTTGCGGAGCTACCTGCGCGGGGGGCTGGAGGACGTCCCGGCCTTGCGACTCATCCGGCTGACGGCGGCCGAAATCGGCGAGCGGGCGGAGGCATTGCGGGCGTCACTCGAAAAAGACCTGGCGGGGGGCGCGGCGCTGAGCGTTCGGGCGGGGCAGTCGGTCGTGGGCGGCGGCTCGACCCCGGGTTACTCGCTGCCGACGAAGCTGCTCGTAATCGCTGCGCAGGGGATGAGCCCGGCGGAGCTGGCGGCGCGCCTGCGCCGGGCCCACCCGCCCGTAGTGGTGCGTGTCGAAGCCGACCGCGTGCTCGTGGACCTGCGCACCGTCTTCGAGGACCAGCAGACGGCGCTCGCCGCAGCCCTGCGGCAGGCCCTCAGCTAGCCCTGCCCCCGTGGTTTCGACCGCTGGGCGTGGTAGCGGATGGACTCCTCTAGACCGAAGCGCTCGTGCGGCGCCAGTTGAATGAATTCCACCCCAACCTGGTCTCCGTCGTGGCGCGTGACCACGGCGTCGGTTTCGAGCTGTTTGCCCCCAAGCATGAAACTGACCCGGGTCTTCGCCCCGAGCGTCAGGGGCGGGTCGGGCGACTCCAGCCCCAGTCCGCCCAGGCTGAGGTCCCTGAGGCGGGCCTTGCCTTTCATCTGACCGACCAGGAACTCGAGCTGCTGATCGAGTGTCACTCGTGAATGTTTGCGGCGTTCTTCGGCCACGATAAGCCCCGAAGGATGTGCTTTGGCATCCATAGATACCGCAGGGGCAGCGGGATGGCAAAAAGAATTTGCTACCCGGCGGGGCCTTCGGCGCGAAGCGCTAGCGGGCCCGCTCGAGGTAGGTGCCGTCGGCCGTGTCCACGCGGATGACTTCGCCTTCGCTGATAAAGGGCGGCACCTGGACGGTGATGCCGGTTTCGAGCTTGGCGGGCTTCATGACGTTGGTGGCCGACGCCCCCTTGATCCCGGGCTCGGTCTCGACGACTTTCAGTTCCACCGCGGGCGGCAGCTCGAGGCCAATCGGCCTGCCCTCGAAGAACTCCACCTTGAGCTGGCAGTTGGGGGTGAGGTAGCCAACCGTATCTCCCAGCACCTCGCGGCTCAGGCTGTACTGCTCGTAGGTGGAGGTGTCCATGAAGGTGAAGACGTCGTCCTCGTGGTAGAGGAACTCCACCTCCTTTTCGTCCAGGAAGGCCCGCTCGACGAACTCTTCCGAGCTGAAGCGGTGCTCGATCATCGCCCCGCTGCGCAAATCGCGGAGCTTGGTCTGGACGAAGCCGCGCTTGTTCCCCGGGGTGCGGTGGGTGAGGCTGAAGACGGAGTAGAGGCTGCCCTGGTGCTGGATCACCATTCCCGGGCGCAGGCGAGTGGCTTGAACCGTCTCCATGGGTGGCTCACGCTCGGCGAACCTGATGCCTTCACTTTCAATTATACCGGCCCTGCGCGCTAGCCGTCAAATTCGTCCACCGGTGCCAATGAAGTTCCGCACGGCCCGCAGGACCCGGTTGAACATCGCCCGGGTCAGCCGTCCCGTCTGGGTGTTCTGCTGGCTGGGGTGGAAGGCGTCGAATAGCTGAATCCCGCGGTTGAAATAGGGGTGGAGCAGCTCGTGCTCTGCGCCGTGGGCGAAGGGGAAGTCGGCAAGGCGCTTGACCCGCCCCTGGTCTTTGAGCAGCTTGAGGAAGGTGTCGTGCGCAATGCGCCCCAGCGCCAGCACCGCCCGCACGTTCTGGAGCAGCCGGAATTCTTCTTCTAGGTACGGCCGGCAGTTCGCCTGCTCTTCGGGGGTGGGCTTGTTCTGGGGCGGGCAGCAGCGCACGCTGGCGGTGATGTAGCAGTTCCTGAGCCTGAGTCCGTCATCGCGGCTCACGGAAGTGGGCCGGTTGGCGAAGCCCGCCGCGTAGAGGGCGCGGAAGAGGAAGTCGCCGGAGCGGTCGCCGGTAAAGACCCGCCCGGTGCGGTTGCCGCCATGGGCGGCGGGGGCCAGGCCCAGCACCAGCAGTTCCGCCTGCGGGTCGCCGAAGCCCGGCACGGGCCGGCCCCAGTAGTCCCAGTCGCGGTAGGCCCGGCGCTTCTCCCGCGCCACCTGCTCCCGGTAGCGCGTAAGGCGCGGACACTTCCGGCAAGCGATGATGAGTCGGTTGAGCGCCGCGAGCTGCCTCGTTGCATCCATGAGATTCTTCGCTTCGCTCAGAATGACAGCAGAGAGCTCAGCCCGGCGGTCCCTCCCCTGGGGAACATGGAGGTAGAACAATCTTCTACCACAGAGGTGCAGAGAGGACAGCAACGGCTGATTTGTTCGATGAGGACCGCCAGGAACTGCGCCCTACTTCTTTCCGGCTCGCGCTTCGGCCATGAAACGCTCCACCTCTTCGACGGTGCGGGGCAGCGAGGCAGTCAGGAGGACAGCCCCGGTCTCGGTGACGAGCACGATATCTTCCAGGCGCACGCCGAGGTTCTCCTCCGGGATGTAGATGCCCGGTTCGATGGTCAGGATCATGCCGGGCTGGAGCGGGCGGCTGCCATCGCCGGCGTCGTGCACTTCCAGGCCGATGTGGTGGCCCAGTCCGTGGATGAAGTACTTGCCGAGCGGCTCGCCCTGCTTGTCCTTGCCGTGGGTGTTGATGTAGTCGTAGGCGATGCGGTAGAGCGAGTTCTCTCCGGTGCGTCCCATCGTCATCCCCGGTTTGACCGCGGCGATGGCGGCGTTCTGGGCCGCGAGCACGATCTCGTAGATTTCTTTCTGCCGGGCGGTGAACTTCCCGCTCACGGGCAGGGTGCGGGTGATGTCGGCCGAATAGCCGTTGCACTCGGCCCCCACGTCAATCACCACCACATCGCCCGCCGGCATCTGGCGGCGGTTCGAGTCGTAGTGGAGGACCGTGGAGTTGAACCCCGAGCCCACGATCTGCCCGTAGCCGGGCCGCTCGCAGCCCGCCCGCGCGAAGCTGTACTCCATCAGGGCGGCGATTTCATACTCGTGCAGTCCCGGCCGCAGGGCCCGCATGGCTTCCCGGTGGGCTTCCAGGGAGCGTTCGATCGCCACCCGCAGCAGCTCCTGCTCGCTCTTCGACTTCACCTGCCGCAACGCCCCCAGGCTCCCCCGCACGTCCTGAAAATCGGCCAGTGGGGTGGCTTGGCGCAGCCACGCCAGCCAACGTCCGGCGTGGCTCGCCTCGCCTTCCGGCCCGTACTCGGGCTTGGCCAACGGAAAGAGCGTGTAAAGGCGGGGGAACACTTCGAGAGCGCGCTCCAGCTCGCTGCGCAGCAGGGAGACGGGCTTGACTTCTTCGAAGCCCGTCTGGGGGCGCGCCTCCGCCTCCTCCGGGCCCGCCCGCGGGCCGTCCCAGCGCTCGCGTTGCAGGTCGCGCGGCGGCAGGAACAGGATTTCCTTGGGCAGCCCGGCCGTCTGGGCGGCTTCGGTCTGCGGAATCAGCAGCAGCGCCGCGCCCGGCTCGTCGTGCCCGGTCAGGTAGTAGAAGTTGGGTTCCTGCCAGAAGGTCGCTTCTGGAAAGACGTTCTCCTGGCCGCCATAAGCGAAGAGCACGACGGGGCCGGCCACTCGCTCGAGCAGCCGGGCACGCCGGCTGGCGTACTCGTCTCGTGCCTCCTTCTCGCGCGCCGCCATGGACAAAGCCGCCGCCAGGCCGAGCAAGGCCACCAAGGCGAGGTTTTTCCTTTTCATGCTTCCTCTCTTTTTTCCTCTGTGCTCTCTGTGCCTCCCGTGGTGAGCGTTAGTGCCGTTGTTCTAGGATCACCACAGAGGCACAGAGTACGGAGAGAAAGGGGAAACCCTATACCGGTTCCGGCTGCTACTGCAAGGCCCGTCCCGAATCCCGAAGCATGGGGAGGGGATTCGGCGGCAGGTGCAGCCAATGGAAGCGGTTCCAGAAGGGCTGGGTGAGCGAGAGGAACCCGGTGTAGAGGTAGCCGGAGACGAACAGGCAAAGGAAGGGCACGGTGGCGTAGTTTTCGTTCAGGAAGGCGTAGAGCGCGGCCCAGAGGAAGTAGCCGCCGAGCCCGAGCTCCACCCAGGGCAGCCAGTTGCGCTCCGCGGAGCGGTACACCTTCGCGTACCAGGGCTCCCGCGGGGCTTCAATGCGGTACTTGGGGGTGCGCACGAAAGGTGACTCGATGCCCCAGAGAGCTTCCACCACGGCGCGGGCGTTGCGCAGGGCTACGCCGATCCCCACGGCCATCAGCAGGGGCAGGAAGAAGAAGGTGCGCTTCCAGTGGCGCGGGTCGCGTTGCTTCTGCGCCAGCAGGTAGAAGCTCGAGACCGAGCCGGTGGCCGCCAGGAAGAGCGGCAGGTCGATCCACAGCACCTGCCACCAGCCCCCATAGAGGCGCACGATCATGGCCGGCAGCAGCAGCACCGAGAGGGCCACCATCAGCGGGTAGCTCAGGCAGCCGGTCAAATGGTAGAAGGCTTCGAGCTTCACCTGCCCAGGGACCGGCGCCCCCGCGATGCGGGGCAGGATCTTCTTCGCCGTCTGCATCAGGCCCTTCGCCCAACGGGCCTGCTGGGCCTTGAAGGCGTTGATGTCCACGGGCAGCTCCGAGGGGCATTCAACCTCGGGCAGGTAGAGGAACTTCCAGCCGCGAAGTTGTGCCCGGTAGCTCAGGTCGGTGTCTTCGGTCAGGGTGTCGTGCTGCCAGCCGCCAGCGTCTTCGATGGCGGCGCGCCGCCACACCCCGGCCGTGCCGTTGAAGTTGAAGAACAACCCGGCGCGCCAGCGGGCCGCGTGCTCGAGGATGAAGTGGCCGTCGAGCAGGATGGCCTGCACTTCGGTGAGCAGGGAGTAGTGGCGGTTGATGTAGCTCCAGCGGGTCTGCACCATGGCCAGCTGCCGATCGGCGAAGTAGGGGAGGGTTCGGCGCAGGAAGTCCGCCGGGGGCAAGAAGTCGGCATCAAACACGGCGATGAATTCGCCCCGTGCCTGCCGCAATCCCTCGGCCAGCGCCCCGGCCTTGTAACCGGTGCGGTGGCTGCGGTGGAGGTAATGGATGTTGAGGCCCGTAGCCGCATAGCGCTCGACGCCGTCGCGGGCTACTCGGACGGTGTCGTCGGTCGAGTCGTCGAGCACCTGGATTTCCAGGGACTCGCGGGGGTAGTCCAGGGGTGCCACCGCGTCGAGCAGGCGCTCCGTCACGTACTTCTCGTTGTAGAGCGGAAGCTGTATGGTAACCTGCGGCCACTCGTGGAGCGGCTCCGGGTGGGGCAGGGGGCGATTCCGGTAGCGCCGGTAGAGGTAGATCATCCGGTAGCGGTGCAGGCCGTAGAAGCTGAGCGTGCCCAGGATGGCGAAGTAAGGGATGAGCACCAGCAAATCAAACGCGTTCAGGTTGTAGAGCCCGCGGAAAGGGTCGTCGGCCAGGAGGAAGGGCAAGGAGCGCTCCAGGGGGCCGGCTGCGGCTTCCACTATTAAGGCAAACGTCATCTAGCGGTTGAGTCCTTCACCCCTCATGAGGCTGCCTGGGATCCCTCGGCTTTCGCAACCCTTGATGCTGGCCCTGCTGGCCGGGTTGCTGGAAGCCGCCTTCCTGGCCGTGCGCGGGCTCCACCCTCTGGATGAAAACGTCCCCGAAGTGATTGCCGTCACCTTGGCAGTCGGCCTGGTCTATTTGACAGCTGCCCATTTGGTCCTCTCCTGGAATCAATGCACGCGGTCGGCTCTCTTTGTCGTCCTGCTGGCCAGCCTGGCCTTCCGCCTTACGCTGTTTTCCCTCCCCCCAACCCTCTCCTATGACCTCTATCGCTACCAGTGGGAGGGCAAGGTCCAGCTGGCCGGTCGGAACCCCTATCTTTCCGCTCCCGCCGACCCCGAGCTGGCACACCTTCGTCCCACTGAATTCAACCGGCTCCCGGGAGCGGAGTACACGGCCGCCTACGGGCCCCTGACTGAGCTGCTCTTCCGGCTCGCCGCCCGGCTCGACGGGCAGGCGGGCCTGAAGCTCCTAAGCGTCGCCTTCGACCTGGCAACGCTCGTGGTGCTGCTGGGCCTGCTGCGCACGCGGCGGGAGCCCCCGGTACGAGCCCTCCTCTATGCCTGGTGCCCGCTGGTGGTTGTAGAGTTTGCCGGCAGCGGGCACAACGATTCCGTTGCCCTCTTCGGTTTTCTGCTCGCCAACTTTTTGATTATACGGCAGCGGCCCGTGGTGTCAAACGCCGCCCTGGCCGCCGCCGCCCTTTCGAAGTGGTTTGCGGCCGTAGCCGCGCCGGTGTTTCTCTGGCGCAGCGGCTGGCGCGGGCTTCTCGCATTTCTTGCTGTGGGGCTGGCGGCGGCGCTGCCTTACCGGGACGCCGGTTGGAACCTGTTCGGCGGTCTCCTCTCCTATGCTGGCGAGTGGCGCAACAACGAAAGCCTTTACGCACTCTTGCTGGCCGCCACCGGGCAGGAGACCGTGGCCACGGGCGTGGCCCTCGGCGTGGGGGCCGGCCTGGCGGTCCACGCTGCTGCCCGCGGCACCGACCCGCTGCGGGCAAGCTACCTCTTGGTGGCCGCTGTGCTCCTGCTCTCTCCGAGCGTCTTTCCCTGGTACGTTACCTGGCTGGTGCCGTTTCTCTGTTTTTTCCCCAACCCCGGCTTCCTGGTTTTCACCACCACCGTCCTGCTCAGCTACCACGTGCTGATTGACTACACTTCCCTGGGCGTCTGGCGCTACACCCCGTGGCTCGTCTGGCTGGAGTATGTCCCCGTCTACACGCTCTTACTGTGGAGGTGGGGGCGGACCGGCCGGTTTGCGGCGCAACTCAAGAACTGAATTGGTTTGCTTGTCATTCTGAGCGCAGCGAAGAATCTCAGCCGAAGGCGCGGGCAACGGTGAGATTCTTCGTCCCCGTACGGGTCCTCAGAATGACAGAGGGGAAAAGCTAGACGTTGACGGCGAGGGTGGTGTCAACGCGGGGCTGGCCGTCGGCGGTGCGGGTTACCGGGCGGTAGAGCGTATCGCGCTCCACCGGGTCGCGTCCGGCCTCGTGGATCAGCCGCAGCAGTTCGGAACGGCGCAGGGCCTGGGCGGTTTTGGCCCCGGCGTCGTGGTAAATCTTTTCTTCGATCACCGTGCCGTCAATGTCGTCGGCGCCGAAGCGCAGCCCCACCTGGGCGATGGGCGGGGTGAGCATGATCCAGTAGGCCTTGATGTGGGGGAAGTTGTCGAGCAGCAGGCGGCTGATGGCGATGTTCTTGAGGTCGAGGAAGCCGGTGGTCTTGGGCAGGTGGCTCAGGGCGGTGTTGTCGGGGTGGAAGGCGAGCGGGATGAAGCAGACAAAGCCGCGGGTCTCGTCCTGGAGGGCCCGCAACTGGAGCAGGTGGTCCACCCGTTCCTCCGCGGTCTCAATGTGGCCGTAGAGCATGGTGGCGTTCGAGTGCAGGCCGAGCTCATGCGCGTTGCGCGCCACCTGGAGCCACATCTGCCCGGAGGTCTTGTGGTCGCAGATGACCTTTCGCACTCGGGGGTGGAAAATCTCCGCCCCGCCGCCCGGCAGCGACCCGAGGCCC
Source organism: Acidobacteriota bacterium (assembly GCA_016210855.1). GTDB lineage: Bacteria > Acidobacteriota > Terriglobia > Acidiferrales > 2-02-FULL-67-57 > 2-02-FULL-67-57. The sequence continues at coordinate 49,198 of JACQTJ010000021.1, forward strand.
GCCTCCTTGAGCTTCAGGAGCACGTCGCGCACCGGCAGCTTCGAGATCCGCGACAGGTAGTGGATTTCCACCATGGTGAAGGCTTTCAGGTGGACGTGCGGGAAGCGCTCCTTCAGGCCGCGGAGCAGGTCGAGGTAGTACTCGAAGGGCAGGTCGGGGTGCAGCCCGCCGACGATATGGAACTCGGTGACGGCTTCATCGTAGCCGGTGGCGGCCGTCCGCAAGACCTCTTCGAGCGCCATGGTGTAGGCGCCAGGGGCGTTGGCGTCACGCCCGAAAGCGCACAGGCGGCAGTGGGCCACGCAGGTGTTCGTGGGGTTGATGTGGCGGTTGATGTTGTAATAGCAGAGGTTGCCGTGCTTCTGCTCGCGGACATGGTTGGCGAGCCAGCCGAGGGCGAGCAAATCGTTCGAATGGTAGAGGGCCACGCCGTCTTCAAACGAGAGCCGCTCGCCTGCCTGTACCTTCTCGGCGACGGGTTCGAGCCGCTTGTCTTCGAGAGTCAGTTGCCGGCTTATCATTTCGGTTGCATGAATCACAGAGTCGAGAAAATTCGGTCAACGAACCGCCAGTATCTGGCAAGATTCTGACCGTGATTTCTCAGATGATTCAACAAAACTTTGCGAGCTGTTGGACTTGCTTTTGACACAATTGGATTTCCTCTGAGTCGGGCGACAATACCTCCTGGGGTGTCAAGCCATCTACTTTCAAACTTCCTCAGGTCTGTTTCGCTTCGCACTTTGAGCCAGTCTTTGTCTGCGCGTGTCACGGACTTTTGTAACAGGCCCCAAAAGTCCCCGCGGCTGGGCATCACAATCTCCCAGAATTCGACTTGTGCCTAGTTTGTCATTCCGAGCGGAGCCCAGAGGGCGAAGTCGAGGAACCTGCTTTTGAAAAGCAGATCCCTCGACAAGCTCGGGATGACACCCTAAAACAAAATATCCACGCCCCAGAACAAGAGCAGCAGCACGCTAATATACCCATTCACCGTGAAAAATGCAGCATTCACCTGGCTCAAGTCGTGCGGCTTGACGAGCGAGTGCTCGTAGGCCAGCAGCCCTGCCACCACCGCCAGTCCCCCGTAGGCCACCGCCCCCAGCCCGGCCAGATGCGCCAGCCACACCAGCAGCCCGAGCATGGTGACGTGCAGCAGCCGGGACACCCACAGCGCTCCTGCTATCCCTATACGCCGGGGAAGGGAGAAAAGTCCCACCTGGCGGTCGAAGTCCACGTCCTGGCAGGCGTAGATGATATCGAAGCCGGCCACCCAGAAGAGCACGGCCAGGCTGAGGGGCAGAATCTCCCAGTCGAGCCGGCCGCGCACGGCAATCCAGGCCCCGGCGGGGGCCATCCCCAGGCACAGGCCCAGCACCCAGTGGGTGAGGAGGGTGAAGCGCTTGGTGAAGGAGTAGAGGAACAGGATGGCCAGCACCAGAGGGGAGAGCTTCAGCGCCAGGGGATTCAACTGCCCGGCGGCCAGCACCAGGACCGCCGCCGAGACCAGCGTGAAGGTCCAGGCAAACCCGAGCGAGAGCTTGCCGGTGGGCAGCTCGCGGTTGGCGGTGCGGGGGTTCCGGGCGTCGTAGCGGAGGTCGGCGATGCGGTTGAAGGCCATGGCGGCGCTGCGCCCGCCGACCATAGCCACGACAATCCAAAAAATCTGGTGCGCGGTCGGCCAGCCGCCTGCCCCGCCGCCGGCGGGGCGCGCCGCTAACAGCGCCCCCAGCAGGGCAAAGGGGAGCGCGAACACCGCGTGCTCGAACTTGATCATCCGCAGCGTGGTCAGCAGCGGACGGAACACGGCGCTCATCCTCCGGCGCCTTTCCACTGGCGCTGCCTTTCTTGCGGCAGGCCGAGGCGGGCCAGCACCCGGCAGCAGAACTGCGTCACCAGCTCGTCCAGGTTCCTGGCGCCAAAGTAGTAACCCGGCGAAATCGGGAAGTTGACCCCGCCGGCGCGGGCCACCCGCAGGGCGTTCGCCAGGTGGATGGTGTTGAGCGGGGTGTCGCGCCAGCAGACGAGCAGCGGCCGGCCTTCCTTCAGGTGGACGTCCGCGGCCCGGCGCATCAGGTTGTCGCTCAGGCCGTTGGCGATGGCCCCGAGCGTCCCCATCGAGCAGGGGATGATGACCATGCCGTCGGTCGGGTAGCTGCCGCTGGCGAGCGAGGCGCCGATGTCGGCGTTGTGCAGGTGCTCGAACTTTTTCGCCGCTGCCCGGCCCACCAGCGCCGCTGGCAGCTGGGCCAGGTCTTTGGGAGCGATGTGGAGCTCTTCCTTGAGCAGGCGCATCCCGCCACTGGATACGACCAGAGGCACGCCGGCGACGCGCTTGTCCGCCGCCAGGAGTTCCAACAGCCGGCGGGCATAGAGGGCGCCCGAGGCCCCGCTGATGCCCACGACGATGGTCTTGCCGCCCATGGGGGAATGCGCTCGGCCTCCGGAGCCTTGCGCATAGGCGGGAGTCTAGGACGCGCCTGCGTCCCAGTCAAGAAAACCCCGGCCGCACCCTTTTGGCTGTCACCCCGAGCGAAGCGAGGGGTCTGCTGGTGAGGCTGGAAGCGATGCGAAAAGCAGATTCCTCGGAATGAGGGTCGTGCGCGGTTGCGGTGGCCTCGTGTAGAATGCTCTTGCCCTCAAGGTACGCCAATGACTGAGAAAGAGATTCAAAGACTCCTGATTGATGTGCGACGGGGAAACTTGCCGCTCGGGAGGGCGCTGGAGCGGCTGCGGCGGCTGCCTTTTGAAGACCTGGGCTTCGCCAAGATTGACCACCACCGCTCGCTGCGCCAGGGCTACGCCGAAGTCATCTACGCCCCGGGCAAGCGCCCTGAGCAGGTGGTGAGCGTGGTCCGGCGGATGATGAGGAACGAGCACAACATCCTCATCACCCGCGGCACCCGCGCCCTCTACCGGCGGGTCAAGCGCGTCGCCCGCAGCGCCCGCTTCCACGAGCTTTCCGGGGCCATCAGCATCCGCAAGAACAGCAAGGTCGTCGGCAAGGGCCTGATTCTGGTCATTTCCGCCGGCACCTCGGACATCCCCGTGGCCGAAGAGGCCCTGGTGACTGCCGAAGTTCTGGGCAATCGCGCCGAATCTCTCTACGACGTGGGGGTGGCGGGGCTGCACCGGCTGATGGGCCACCAGCAGAAACTTTCCGCCGCCCGCGTCATCATTTGTGTAGCGGGAATGGAGGGAGCGCTGCCGAGCGTGGTGGGCGGGCTGGTGCGGGTGCCGGTGATTGCCGTGCCTACGAGCGTTGGCTACGGCGCGAGCATGTCCGGCGTGGCGGCGCTGCTGGCTATGCTCAATAGTTGCGTGTCGAATGTGGCCGTGGTCAACATCGACAACGGCTTCGGAGCCGGCTGTTTGGCGAGCGTGATTAACCGGCTGTGACCGTGTTTATGGCCGGTTATTCCGAGCGAAGCGAGGAATCTGCTTGCCGCCGGCGCAGTCAGACAACACAAACAGACCTCTCGACTGCGCTCGGGGTGACATCTCCGAACAAGGAGCTGGGACACGATGCCTAGAGTCTTCCGCAAGCAGGTGTTCGTCTGCACCACCGAAGGCGAAGGGAAGTGCGCGACCAAGGGGTCGCTGGAGGTTTTCCAGAAGTTTCGCGACGAGGTGAAGGCGCGCAACCTGACCGACATCATCGTCACCCGCGTGGGCTGCACCGGGCAGCACGCCACCGGCCCCACAGTCATCGTCCACCCAGACGGGCTTTGGTACCAGCGGGTCACTCCGACCGACGTCGCAGAAATCATCGAGCAGCACCTGGTGGGCGGCAGGCCGGTCGCGCGGCTCATCAACCCCGAAATGCAGGTGAAGGGATAGGCTGCTCCCAGTGGAGCTACGGCGTTAGACCAGGGCTAGGTGCCCGGCGGGCCGCTGACCGGCTGGCAGCGGATCAAGCGGCGGTTGGGTCCGGCTTCGAGAGTCCCCTTCTCGACGTGGACGTTGAAGGTCCGGGTCTGCACTTCCAGGGGAAAGCTCGAATCGGGCCCGGGCAGCTGCTCCGCCGGGAGGGACAGCAGGTAAGTCGTGCGGGCGGGGTCGTACAGGGTGGCTCCATTCACCACCCGCAAAGCGCACTCTTCGGCCACGCCGAAATCAATCACCAGGAAGCGGGCCAGCACCCGCCCGTCCGGCAACTGCAGCAAGCTGACGGGATTGACCCCGTGGAGGTGGAAGCCCCGCGGTCGCACTGCACTGATGTCCACTTCCAGTTCTCCGGTGCCCGGCGGAAAAAGCCCCTCCAGGAGCGCTTTCCGGGCCGCAGTGCGGGCAGCCATTTCCTTTCGCACCAACTCTTGAATCCGGTCCCAGTTGATGCCCAGAGCCTGGAGCGACCGCTGGTAGTAAGCCTGGATGGAAACGTTGTCGGCGGGGAAGCTGACGGCCTCGGCGAGCAGCTCGTCGAGGAACTTCGGGGTGCGCTCGAACTCTTCTTTCCAGCGGGGACGCAGGCGGTCGAGGAGGACCGCTTGGGCCATCCCCAAGGGGTAGAGCCGTTGGCGGAGGGTGTCGCCGGCTGCTGCCAGGTCGGTGAGGGGGTTGAGCCGGCGGCGGAGCAGCTGCCGGTTGCGACGGAAGCCCGAAAAGTTCGGGTCGAGCCGCACGAGCGCCGGCAGCCCGTGGTAGCCCTTGAGCGGCCGGCTCAGGAAGCGGTACTCGATGTACTGGGAGAGGCCTTCGTTGACCTCCTCGCCGCGCTCGAAACGGATCTGCTCGGGGTTGAGCAGCCGGCGGCGCACCGCCCGCACGGCCAGGAAGCGCAGCAGGAAAGCCCGCGCCTTGCGCAGTTCTCTGACCTCCAGGGCTTGGTCCAGCAGGGCGGCTTCGAGGGAGAGCCAGGCGTTGTTGTCGAAGGAGAACTCCGGGTAGCGCCCGAACAGCACCACCAGGATGTCGCCGAATTTCTCCGGGGCCACCCGCTGCCGGTAGGCGTGGAAGAGCTCGTGCAGGCAAACGGCCAGGGCGTCCTCGGCGGGCGTGGCCATCAAGGTCTGGTAGGTGACCATGGAGGTGACGACGCCGTTCAAGGGCAGAGCGGTGTTTGCCATCAGCCCCGCGGTGTTCGTCGAGACGTAGACCGGGGTCGAGACCAGCGGGGTCTGGACACGCACGAAGTGCGCCGGAGGATCCGGGTGCTGGATGAGGACGGCCAGGCGCCCCTGGTCGTGCACCGCAATCGGCGTGGAGAGCAGGTCCCAGCCCGGCCAGAAGTCTTTCCCGTAGAGACGTCCGATTTCGCGCAACTGTTCGAGCCGCGCCAGAAGCACTGACTCGCGCCCGATGAGTTCTGCGGGTGTCTCAGCCGCGGCCCCGAGCGGCGGCAGCAGGCTCAGAGCCGCCGCCAGCAGGAAAGGACGGAGCCGGGACACGGACGCTCAGGCAAACACCCGCCGGAAGATTTCGTCCACGTGGCGGAGGGCGTGGCCCAGATCGAAAGCGGCCTCGATTTCCTGCGGGGAGAGTTTGGCCGTAATGCGCGGCTCGGCGAGCACTGCCTGCTTGAAGTTTTGGTTCGACTCCCAGACCTGAGCGGCGGCCTCCTGCACCCAGGCGTAGGCTTCCTCGCGGGGGGCACCTTTCTTCACCAGCTCGAGCAGCAGCGCCTCGGAGAAGACCAGCCCCCGGGTCAGCTCCAGGTTCTGCCGCATGCGCTCGGGGTAGACGCGGAGCTGTTCGATGAGGGTGGCGGTTTTGTCGAGGAGGTAGTCCGCCAGGATGGTCGAATCCGGCAGGATGACGCGCTCGACGGAGCTGTGGGAGATGTCGCGCTCGTGCCAGAGGGGCACGTTTTCCAGCCCCGCCTGGGCGTTCGCCCGCACCAGGCGGGCCAGCCCGCAAATCTGCTCGGCGACGATGGGGTTGCGCTTGTGGGGCATGGCGGAGCTGCCGCGCTGCCCGGCCCCGAAGTGCTCCTCCGCTTCGCGCACCTCGGTGCGCTGCAGATGGCGAATCTCCAGGGCCATCTTCTCGAGCGAGGTGGCGATGACCGCCAGCGTCGCCAGGTAGTACGCGTAGCGATCGCGCTGGATGATCTGCGAGCTGATGGCCGCCGGCACGAGTCCCAGCTGTCCGCAGATGCGCTGTTCGATTGGCGGGGCCAAGTGCGCGAAGGTGCCCACGGCGCCTGAGATCTTCCCCACCCGCAGCTCCTCGGCCGCCCGCCCGAAGCGCTCCCGGTTGCGCTGGTTCTCGCTGTACCAGGTGGCGAGCTTCAACCCGAAGGTGGTGGGCTCGGCGTGGACGCCATGAGTCCGGCCCACCATGGGCGTGTCCTTGAACTCGTAGGCGCGCTTCTTGAGGACGCCGGCCAGTCGCTCGAGCCCGTCGCGCAGCAGGGCGTTCGCCTCCACGAGCAGCAGGGCCTGGGCGGTGTCGAGCACGTCGGAGCTCGTGAGCCCGTAATGGAAGTAGCGCCCCGCCCCGGCGGCCTCCGGGCCCAGGTTTTCCACCACGGCCAGGGTGAAGGCGATCACGTCGTGGCGGACCTTCTGCTCGAGTTCCA
>JACQTJ010000022.1 GCA_016210855.1 Acidobacteriota bacterium
GAAGTGGACAGCTCCGAGATAGCCTTCAAAATTGCCGGCTCCTTGGCCTTCAAAGAGGCTGCCGCTAAGGCCCAGCCGGTCCTGCTCGAGCCCATGATGGCGCTCGAAGTGGTGGTGCCCGAAGAGTACATGGGCGACGTCATCGGCGACATCAGCGCCCGCCGCGGCCACGTGGGCGGGATGGAGCGCGTCGCCGGCTCCCAAGTCATCCGCGCCACCGTGCCGCTGGCCACTATGTTCGGCTACGCCACCGACTTGCGTTCCCGCACCCAGGGCCGGGGCACCTTCACCCTGCACTTCAAGGAGTACGCCCAAGTGCCAGGCGAGATCGCCGAGGAAGTCATCGCCCGCGCCACCGGGCGTCTGGTCAAGTAAATGGACAAGAAAACGATTAAGCGGATTCTGTTCGGGCTGCTGGCTGTGGGCTTTCTTTTCGTGGGCGGCCGGGAGCTCGTCCTGGCAGGTTTCAGCCTGAAGGCCATGATGGCCGGCGGGGCCGGTTTAATTCTGGCCTTCTCGGCCATCACAGGGGCTGGTTGATAGCAGTTGTCCCCTGCCGTCGGCGGGGCGTCAGGGCACGGCTCTTGCCGTGCCGAAAAGGAGTCGAAAGAATTTGAGGCTTTTCGAAGCGAGGTCGTCCCGACAAAGTCGGGGCGGGCGAGCAGAGATCCCGCCTTCGCGGGAAGCCCCTGAGGGCAGACCCAGTGGCAGGGGCCACTGGGCTGAGCAAAAAAGAGAGACGGAGAAGCAGACAATGGCGAAAGAGAAATTCGAGCGGGTGAAGCCCCACATGAACGTGGGCACCATCGGGCACATCGACCACGGCAAGACCACCTTGACCAGCGCCATCACCAAAGTCCTGGCCAAGTCCAACCCCAAGGTGGCTTTCCGGTCGTTTGATTCCATCGACAACGCCCCCGAGGAGAAGGCCCGCGGCATCACCATCGCCGTGGCCCACGTCGAGTACGAGACCGGGAAGCGCCACTACGCCCACATCGACTGCCCCGGCCACGCCGACTACATCAAGAACATGATCACCGGGGCGGCCCAGATGGACGGAGCCATCCTGGTGGTGGCCGCCCCCGATGGCCCCATGCCCCAGACCCGGGAGCACATCCTGCTGGCCCGCCAGGTGGGGGTGCCCTACATCGTGGTCTTCCTGAACAAGTGCGACATGGTGGACGACCCCGAGCTGCTCGACCTGGTGGAACTGGAAGTCCGCGACCTCCTGAAGTCCTACGGCTTTCCCGGCGACCAGGTGCCGGTCATCCGCGGCTCGGCGCTCAAGGCGGGCGAGGGCGATGCCAAGTGGGAGAAGACCATTCTGGAGCTGATGGAGGCGGTCGATAAGTACGTGCCCGAGCCCACCCGGGAGCTGGACAAGCCCTTCCTGATGCCGATCGAAGACATCTTCTCGATCACGGGGCGCGGCACGGTGGTGACCGGGCGGGTGGAGCGCGGCAAGGTGAAGGTGGGCGAAGAGATGGAGATTGTGGGCTTCCGGGAGACCTCGAAGACCGTGGTCACCGGGGTGGAGATGTTCCGCAAGCTCCTGGATGAAGGCATCGCCGGGGACAACGTGGGGTTGCTGTTGCGCGGGGTGGAGAAGGAGGAGGTGGAGCGCGGGCAGGTGATCGCCAAGCCCGCTTCCATCACCCCCCACAAGAAGGTCAAGGCCGAGGTCTACGTGCTGAAGAAGGAGGAGGGCGGGCGCCACACCCCCTTCTTCAACGGCTACCGGCCGCAGTTCTACTTCCGCACCACGGACGTGACCGGGTCGGTGGAGCTGCCCGGGGGGACAGAGATGGTGATGCCGGGCGACAACGTCAACCTGACCGTGGAGCTGATCACCCCGGTAGCGATTGAGAAGGGGCTGCGGTTCGCCATTCGTGAAGGAGGACACACCGTTGGTGCGGGTGCGGTCACTGAAATCCTGGCCTAGTCGGCGCCGGTTTACCCTGAGCCCTGAGCGAAGTCGAAGGGCGAAGGGCGCCGTCACCGAGATCACCGAGTAGCGCGATGCAGACGCAGGAAAAAATTCGGATTCGCTTGAAGGGTTACGACCACCGGCTGCTCGACCAGTCCACTTGGGAGATTGTGCAGACAGCGAAACGAACGGGAGCACTCGTGGCCGGCCCCATTCCCTTGCCGACCGACATCAACCGCTTCACCGTGCTGCGCTCGCCCCACGTGGACAAGAAATCGCGGGAGCAGTTCGAGATTCGCACCCACAAGCGCTTGATCGACATCCTGGAGCCGACCACGCAGACAGTGGACGCGCTGATGAAACTCGATCTCCCGGCCGGCGTGGACGTCGAAATCAAAGCCTTCGGCAAGGAGCACGGGAAATAGCCATGGCGGTGCCGGGCCTGCTAGGAAAAAAGCTGGGGATGACCCAGGTGTTCGCCGAAGACGGGAGCGTCATCCCGGTTACGGTGCTCAAGGCCGGCCCCTGCGTAGTGGTGCAGCGCAAGACCAAAGACAACGACGGCTACGAGGCCGTGCAGTTGGGCCTGGTCGAGTTCATCAAGCCCAAGCGGGTGAACAAGCCCGAGACTGGCCACCTCAAGAAGAACAATATCCCGCCGCTGCGCTTCCTGCGGGAAATCTGCCTGGCGGACGCAAAAGAGGAAGCCAAAGCGGGCGACAAAGTTCTGGTTGAGCAACTTTTCAAGGCCAACGACCGCGTGGACGTCATCGGCACGAGCAAAGGCCGCGGCTGGGCGGGCTTCGTCCGCCGCCACCATTTCCGCGGCGGCGCCGCCAGCCACGGTTCGATGTTCCACCGCGCTCCGGGCTCGATCGGGGCGAGCTCGTTCCCCTCGCGCGTCTGGCCGGGCCAGCGCATGGCCGGGCAGATGGGCACGGACCGCGTCACAGCCCGAAACGTGAAAGTCGTGCAAGTGGATGCCGACGAGCACTTGCTGCTCGTCAAAGGCGCGGTTCCGGGAGCGAACGGTGGCTACGTCATCATCCGCCGTACCAAGAAGGCAGCCAAGCGCAGCAAGCGCTGAAGGATTTGGACGCCATGCCGACAGTGGACGTGAAAAACCTGGCGAACCGCAAGGTGGGGACGCTCGAGTTGCGCGACGACGTCTTCGCCGCCCGGGTGAACCAGTCCGTGCTCTACGAGGCGGTGCGGCACTATCTGGCCTCCCTGCGCCGGGGCACGCACCAGACCAAGACCCGCGGCGAAGTGAGCGGCGGCGGCCGCAAACCCTGGCGGCAGAAGGGGACGGGGCGGGCCCGCCACGGCTCCATTCGCTCCCCGCTCTGGCGCCACGGCGGCACCGTGCACGGCCCGCAGCCGCGCGACTACAGCTACGCCCTGCCCCGCAAGGTGCTGCTCGGAGCGCTGCGCGGCGCCCTGACCGCCAAGCTCCAAGCGGAGAGGTTGCTGGTGGTGGACAAGCTCGAACTTGAGACCCACAAGACCAAAGCGTTGCGGGAAATCCTCGCCCGCCTGGGCATCGACAAGACCTTGCTCATCGTGGACGGCAACAGCAACACCAACCTCGAGCGCGCCAGCCGCAACTTGGCCGGCGTCAAGCTGGTCGCCACCCGCCAGGTGCACCCATACGACGTGCTGGCGCACGACCGGGTGCTGTTCTCCCAAGGCGCAGTGGAGAAATTGCAGCGGGCGATTGCCCTCCGGACCAAAGCGGCATGAAGGCCCTCACCGACATCATCCGGCGCCCCATCATCACCGAGAAGGGCGTGCAGATCAAAGACCTGCAGCGCACCCTGGTGTTCGAGGTGGCCCCGCAAGCCACCAAGCCCGAAATCAAGCGGGCGGTGGAGGCGATGTTCAACGTCAAGGTGGAGCAGGTGCGCACGGTTCTGCTGCCGGGGAAGTTTCGTCGCCGGGGACTGAAGGGCGGCTACCGGGCCGACTGGAAGAAGGCCTACGTGCGCCTGAAGCCCGGCGAGAAGATGGTCGAATATCTGGAGCCTGCTTGATATGCCGCTGAAAACTTATCGTCCCACTACGCCGGGCCAGCGGGGAATGGCCCGCCTCGACCGGGTCGAGGTCACGCGCGAGCAGCCCGAAAAGAGCCTGCTCGAACCGCTGCCGAAGACCGGGGGCCGCAACAGCCTGGGCCGGGTCAGCGCCTGGCACCGCGGCGGCGGCCACAAGCGCCTGTACCGACAGATCGACTTCCGCCGCGACAAACAGGGCATCCCGGCGCGCGTCGCCGCCATCGAGTACGACCCCAACCGCTCGGCCAACATCGCCTTGTTGCACTACGCCGATGGCGAGAAGCGCTACATCCTCCACCCACTCGGGCTGAATGTGGGCGACACCGTCATCGCCGGAGCCACCGCCGACATCCTGCCGGGCAATACCCTGCCCCTGCGGGCCATTCCCCCCGGCACCATGATTCACAACCTGGAGCTGCGCCCCGGCAAGGGCGGCCAGCTGGTGCGCGCCGCTGGCACCTCCGCGCAACTGCTCTCGAAGGAAGACGACTACTCCCTGGTGAAGCTGCCTTCGGGCGAAACCCGCAAAGTGCTCACCGACTGCCGGGCCACCATCGGGCAGATCGGCAACCTCGACCACGAGAACGTGACCTCCGGCAAGGCCGGCCGCACCCGCTGGCTGGGCCGCCGGCCAACAGTGCGCGGCGTGGCCATGAACCCGATCGATCACCCCCACGGGGGCGGCGAAGGCAAGACCGGCACCGGCGGCACGCCCCAGACCCCCTGGGGCAAGCCCACCCGCGGCTACCGCACCCGCCGCAACCCGCGCACGGACCGCTACATTGTCGAGCGACGGAGCTCGTAGATGCCGCGTTCACTGAAAAAAGGGCCGTTCATTGATGCGCACCTGATGGACAAGGTGCAGGGGATGAACCGGCGCAACGAAAAGAAGGTCCTCCGCACCTGGTCGCGCCGCTCGACGGTCGTGCCGGAGATGGTCGGCCACACCATCGCCGTGCACAACGGCAAGAAGTTCATCCCGGTCTACATCACCGAGAACATGGTGGGCCACAAGCTGGGGGAATTCGCCCCCACCCGCATCTTCAGGGCCCACGGCGTCAAGGGAGCCATGGAAAAGGCGGCCGGGCCAGCTCCGATGCCGGGCGCAGCTCCCGCGGCTCCAGCCGGTGGCGCGGCTCCCGCCCCCGCGGGCGGCGCAGCCCCAGCGGCAAAGAAGGAAGGCTAAGCGATGGCAGAAAAGAAAAAGCCCGAGGGCGGCAAGCCCGCCGCGGCGGGCAAGCGCGCCGCGCGCAAGCCGGCAGCCGAGACGCGGGCCAAACCCGGTGTGGCGGCCCGCTTGCTCCGGCGGCGCAAGCCGGAACCGGCAGGCGCGGCTCCGGTCGAAGCCCGCGCCGTCGCCCGCTATGTTCGGCTCTCGCCCCAGAAGGCGCGCCTGGTGATGGATTTGATTCGCGGACAGGGCGTGGGCCCGGCCCTCGACCAGTTGCAGTTCACCAAGCAGCGGGCAGCCCGGCCCATCGCCAAGGTGTTGCGCTCGGCCATCGCCAACGCCGAGCAGAAGTCGGAGACCGTGGACGTGGATCGGCTCTACGTCAAGTACGCGGTGGTGAACGAAGGGCCGCGCTGGAAGCGAGTCCGCCCGGCACCGTTCGGGCGCGCCTACCAGGTGCAGCGGCGCACCAGTCACATCGAGATTGCGGTGGCGGAGCGCTCGACCGGCGGCGCCCCGGCCCCGGCGAAGGCAGCCACGGCTTAGAGGAGGAGACGGAGTGGGACAGAAAACGCATCCCTACGGTTTCCGGCTGGGCATCAACAAGACCTGGAAGTCGCGCTGGTTCGCCCGGAAGGGCTACGCCGGTCTGCTCTACGAAGACTTGAAACTGCGCGCGCAGCTGAAAGACAAGCTGCGCGGGGCCGGCATCAGCTCCATCGAGATCGAGCGGGCGGCGAACAAGTTGATGATCCGCATTTACGCCGCCCGGCCGGGCATCGTCATCGGGCGCAAGGGGGCGGAGATTGACAAGCTCCGGGCTGACATCCAGCAGCGCACCGGGCGGGAGGTGCACATTGACATCAGCGAAGTGCACCGCCCGGAGATGGACGCGCAGCTCGTGGCCGAATCCATCGCCTTGCAACTCGAGAAGCGCGTTGCCTTCCGCCGCGCCATGCGGAAGGCCGTGGACTCGGCGCTGCGCTTCGGCTGCCTGGGCATCAAGGTGCGCTGCGCCGGACGCCTGAACGGGGCTGACATTGCCCGCAAGGAGTGGTACCTGCAGGGGCGGCTGCCCTTGCAGACGCTCCGGGCCGACATCGATTACGGCTTTGCCCAGGCCTACACCACCTACGGGGTCATCGGGGTGAAGTGCTGGGTCTACAAGGGCGAGGTAGCGAAGAGCAAGGTGCACCGCGAGGAAGTGGGGGTGCCGGCCTTCGCCGGGGTGTAAGGGACTGCCGCCATGTTGATGCCCAAAAAGGTCAAGTACCGCAAGCAGCACCGCGGCCGGATGAAAGGCAAGGCCTGGCGCGGCAGCCAGCTGGCGTTCGGCGAGCAGGGCCTGAAGGCGCTCAGCCCCGGCTGGGTCACGGCCCGGCAGATCGAGGCGGCGCGGGTTGCCATCACCCGCTTCATGAAGCGCGGCGGGAAGATGTGGATTCGCGTCTTCCCCGACAAGCCCTACACGAAGAAGCCGGCCGAGACCCGCATGGGCAAGGGCAAGGGGCCGGTCGAAGGCTGGGTGGCAGTGGTCCGCCCCGGGCGGATTCTCTTCGAGGTGGAGGGGATGCCCCCGGCCGAGGCCGAAGAGGCTCTGCGCCTGGCGGCCCACAAGCTGCCGGTGCGCACCACCTTCGTCACCCGCACCACCCTGGGAGACTAGAGGGGTTATGACCGCGGACGAGTTGCGACAACTGAGCCCGGACGAGCTGCAGGTGAAGGAAAAGGAGATGCGGGAGCAGCTCACCCGGCTGCGCTTTCAACTGGCCGGCGGGCAGGCCGAGAGCCTCAAGAAGATCCGCATGCTGCGCAAAGACATTGCCCGCCTGCTCGGTGTGCGGCGGGAACACGAGCTCGGAGGAACGCGTGGCGGAAGCCACTAGCACGGCGGTCCAGCCCCGCAAGCGCCAGCGGCGCGTCGGGGAGGTGGTGAGCGCCAAGATGGACAAGACCATTGTGGTCAAGGTCACTCGGCGCATCCAGCACCCGCTCTACAAGCGGGTCGTGCAAATGCGCAAGAAGTTCTACGCCCACGACGAGCACAACCAGTGCCGCGAAGGCGACTGGGTGCGGATCGAGGAAACTCGCCCGCTCTCGAAGCTGAAGCGCTGGCGGCTGGTGGAAGTGCTCGAGAAGGCCCGCGCCTAGGAGCGGACGACCATGATCATGATGCGAACCCGCTTGACCGTGGCCGATAACTCCGGCGCCAAGCGTCTGGCCACCATCCTGCCTCTGGGGGGGCACGTGGGCCTGAAAGCTGGCCTGGGCGATGTGGTCACGGCCGCGGTCAAGGAGGCCGCCCCCGACAGTCCCATCAAGAAGGGCAAGGTGGTGAAGGCCGTGATCGTGCGGATGCGCAAGGAGCACCGCCGCCGGGACGGCAGCTACATCCGCTTCGACGACAACGCCGCCGTGCTCATCAACGAAGCCGGCGAGCCCGTCGGCACCCGCGTCTTCGGGCCGGTGGCCCGCGAGCTGCGCGAGCGCAAGTTCTTGAAGATTGTCTCTCTGGCTCCTGAGGTGTGGTGATGGCCTGGACGGTGAGCCTCCGCAAGGGCGATCAGGTGAAGGTGATCGCCGGGCGCGACAAGGGCAAGACCGGGCGCGTGCTCTCGGTGGACCAGGACAAGCGCATCTGCACGGTGGAGCACGTCAACCTGGTGAAGCGGCACACCCGCCCCAACCCGGCCAAGCAGATCAAGGGCGGGATCGTGGAGCGGGAAGGCCGCATCCACATCTCGAACCTCATGGTGGTTTGCCCGAGCTGCAGCAAGGCCACCCGGGTCCGGCACCAGTTCCTGGACGACGGCAGCAAGATGCGCGCCTGCGCCCGCTGCGGGGCCACGCTCGGGCATTAGAGGAGGAAGCGACGCGATGCCGATGAGCCGCTTGCACGAGCGCTACCAACGGGAAGTCTTGCCCTGGTTGAGGCAAGAGATGGGCTACCCGAACCCGCTGGCGGCGCCGCGTCTGAAAAAGATTGTGCTGAACATGGGCATCGGAGAGGCCCGGGAGAACATCAAGGCCCTGGACGCCGCCGTGGCGGAACTCGCCCAGATCACCGGGCAGAAGCCGGTGGTCACCCGGGCCCGCAAGTCCATCGCCAATTTCAAGCTGCGCAAAAACATGGCCATCGGGGCGGCGGTCACTCTGCGCGGCGAGCGCATGTACGAGTTTCTGGATCGGCTGGTGAACATCGTGCTCCCCCGGGTGCGCGACTTCAAGGGCTTGCCCAGCAAGGCCTTTGACGGCCGGGGCAACTACACCCTGGGGCTGCGCGACCAGCTGGTCTTCCCCGAAGTGGATTACGCCCGGGTGGATAAGGTGCGGGGAATGAATATCACCCTGGTCACTACCGCCAAGACCGACGAAGAGGGCCGCACCCTGCTCAAGCAGCTGGGCGTGCCCCTGCGCGACTAGGAGAGAAGGAGGACCGGTGGCCACCACAGCCCAGGAAGTCAAAACCCGGCGGAAGCGCAAGTACTCGATCCGCCACCGCCACCGCTGCCGGCTGTGCGGGCGGCCGCGGGGCTACCTGCGCAAGTTCCAGCTCTGCCGCATCTGCTTTCGGCAACGGGCCCTGCGCGGGGAGATTCCCGGGGTGGTGAAAGCCAGCTGGTAAAGGGAGAGTCATGGGAGCGCCGACCGATCCGATTGCCGACATGCTGACCTCGATGCGCAACGCCCTGCGGGCGCGCCATCAGAAGGCGGACGTGCCGGCGTCCAAAATCAAGGGCGAGATTGCCCGGGTGATGAAGGAAGAAGGGTTTTTGGCCGCCTACAAGATGATCGAGGAGAACAAGAAGAAGACCCTGCGCCTCTATCTGAAGTACGGGCCGAACAAGCAGAGCGTCATCAGCGGCCTGCGCCGGGTCTCGAAACCCGGCCGGCGGGTCTACCGCGCCCGAGTCGGGATTAAGCCGGTTTTTGGCGGCCTGGGCTTGAACATCCTCACCACCCCGCAGGGCATCATGAGCGGCCGCCAGGCCCGGCGGCAGGGCGTGGGCGGCGAAGTTCTCTGCGAGGTGTGGTAGCCAAGTTTTCGGCGGGGCGGGGTTTCAACCCCGCCAAAGGAGTGCAAAAGAGTTTGGGCTTTGGCCCCGGGGGGATTGACCTCAGCGGCTGAAGCCGGTGGACAAGCTAGGCGTGAATGTCAGGGCTGAGGCCCTGACCCGCCACTACGGGTGAGGTTGAAGGCAACGATGTCGCGCATTGGTCGAAAGCCGATCGAGGTTCCCGCGGGGGTGACGGTGAAGATCACCGAGCAGGCCGTGGAAGTGCAGGGCCCCAAGGGGAAGCTCTCCACCCCGGTGCCCTTCGGTATGCGCTTCCAGCAGCAGGCCAGCACGTTGATGGTGCGGCCGGTGGCCATGCCGGAGATCGAGGTCCGCAGGGAAGCCCTCGACCACCTCCCCCGCCAGCAGAAAGCCGCCTGGGGCCTGGCCCGGGCCCTGGCCGCCAACGCCATCCTGGGCGTCACCAAAGGCTTCGCGAAGGAGCTCGAAATCGTGGGCGTCGGCTACAAGGCCGAGGTGCAGGGCAAGAAAGCGGTCTTTTCGCTGGGTTACTCTCAGCCGGTCCAGTTCCCCATCCCCGACGGCATCCAGATCAGCGTGGACAAGCAAACCCGCATCACCGTCAGCGGGATTGACAAACAGCTGGTCGGGCAGGTGGCCAAGGAGATTCGCTCGCTTCGGCCGCCCGACCCGTACAAGCAGAAAGGCATCCGGTTCGTGGGCGAGCTGCTGCGCAAGAAGGCCGGCAAGGCGGCGGCCACCACCACCAAGTAGCCATGCGATTCGGAACCGCCCGCAAACCCGTAGCCAAGATCACCCGGGTGGAGCACCGGCAGCGGGTTCACCGCCGGGTGCGGCTCCAGGTGGTGGGGACGCCGGAGCGGCCGCGCCTCTCCGTCTTCCGCTCCCACAAGCACATCTACGCCCAGGTGGTGGACGACTCCCAGGGGCGGACCTTGGTCTCGGCCTCTTCGCGCGACAAGCAGGTGCGCTCCGAGCTGCGCACCGGCGGCAACGTGGCCGCCGCCAAACTGATTGGGAAGATTCTGGGCGAGCGCGCCCGCCAGGCCGGCGTCAACCAGGTGGTTTTCGACCGTGGCGGCTACAAATACCACGGGCGGGTCAAGGCGCTGGCCGATTCCGCCCGGGAGGCCGGACTGCGGTTCTAACCATGAGCAAAGCCAGCTTCGAGGAGAAAGTGCTCCAACAAAAACCGATTGACGCCAGCGCGCTGCAGCTGAAAGAGCACGTGGTGTCGGTAAACCGGGTCACCAAAGTGGTGAAGGGCGGCAAGAACCTGAGCTTTTCGGCGCTGGTGGTGGTGGGCGACGGCCAGGGCATCGTGGGCTACGGCCTGGGCAAGGCCCGCGAAGTGCCGATGGCCATCCGCAAGGGGATCGAGCTCGCCAAGAAGAACCTGCTCAAGGTGAACGTCACCCCGCCCAGCATCCCCCACACGGTGCTCGGCAAGTACGCCGCCAG
Organism: Acidobacteriota bacterium; assembly: GCA_016210855.1. Lineage (GTDB taxonomy): Bacteria > Acidobacteriota > Terriglobia > Acidiferrales > 2-02-FULL-67-57 > 2-02-FULL-67-57. The sequence continues at coordinate 10,654 of JACQTJ010000022.1, forward strand.
CCAGGTGCTCTTGAAGCCTGCCCCAGAAGGCACCGGGGTCATCGCGGGCGGGCCGGTGCGCCCGGTGATGGAGGCGGCCGGCATCCAGAATGTCTTCACGAAGGCCATCGGCAACACCAACCCGCACAACGTGGTCAAGGCCACGCTCGACGCCCTGCTGCAGCTGAAGGACAGGGCAGCCGTGGCCGCCCTGCGCGGCAAGGAACCCCAGGAGCTTTAAGCGATGGTGCGGTTCTCTCTTGGTGTCATTCTGAGCGAAGCGAAGAATCTCAAACGCAGAATACCGGGAAGATTGAGATTCTTCGGCCTTCGGCCTCAGAATGACAAACCCGGTTCCGGCGGGCGCGACTAAGATGGCGAAGAAGAAGAGCGGCCGGTTGCGAATCAAGTGGGTGAAGAGCTGGATCGGGTGCACCGAAGACCAGCGGGCCACGGTGCGGGGCCTCGGGCTGCGCCGGCTCCACCAAGTGGTGGAGCGGGCGGACACGGCCGCCATCCGCGGCATGGTCAAAAAGATTTCCCACCTGGTTACGGTGGTGGAGGATTAGCATGGCGGAACTGAACCAGTTGCGACCGCCCCGCGGAGCCCGCAAGAAGCCCATGCGCGTGGGGCGCGGCATCGGGGCCCGGAAGTCGAAGACCGCCGGGCGCGGCAACAAGGGACAGCTCTCCCGCACCGGCCGGCGCCGCCGGCCCGGCTTTGAAGGCGGTCAGATGCCCTTGCACCGCCGCCTGCCCAAGCGCGGCTTTACCAACATCTTCCGCAGCGAGCACGCCATCGTGAACGTGGCGGCCCTGAACGCCTTCGCCGCCGGTGAGCGGGTGACCCCGGAGAACCTGCGGGCCCGCGGCCTGGTGCGCCGTCCCCGGCCGGTGAAGATCCTGGGCGAGGGGGAGCTGAAGGTGAAGCTCACCGTGGCCGCGCACGCCTTCAGTGCCAGTGCCCGCCAGAAGATCGAACAGGCGGGGGGTCAAGTGGAGGTTCTCCCGGTCGCGCCCGTGAAGGAGTCTTCGGCCGGCGCCCCCGCCAGCGCGTAGTCCCCGATCTATGGTGAGCCTCGCCGAACCATGAAGATTCTCGAAGCCATCCGCAACATCTTCCGCATCCCGGACCTGCGCAAGCGGGTGCTGTTCACCCTGTTCCTGCTGGCCGTGTACCGCCTGGGGGCGCACGTGCCCACCCCGGGTATCAACGCCGAGGCGCTCGCCCAGCTCTTCGAGCAGTACCGCGGCACCTGGCTGGGGCTGATTGACATCTTCTCCGGCGGGAACTTCCGCAACCTGACCGTTTTCGCCCTGGGCATCATGCCCTACATCACCGCCTCCATCATCCTGCAGCTGCTGACAGTGGTGTGGCCGTTTCTGGAGCGCCTGCAAAAAGAGGGGGAGCTCGGCCGGCGCAAGATCACTCAGTACACCCGCTACCTGACCGTGCTGCTCGCCGCCATCCAGGCGATGATGATTTCCTTGACCCTGATGCGCTCTTCTGCTCAGGGTGGCGTGCAACTGGTTTTGAACCCGGGCTTCGGCTTTGTGCTGATGACGGTGCTCACCCTCACCACCGGCACCATCTTCATCATGTGGCTGGGCGAGCAGATTTCCGACCGCGGCATCGGCAACGGCATGTCGCTCATCATCTTCGCCGGCATCGTGGTGGGCCTGCCGCGGGCCATCCGCGAGGTCTATGCCAAGGGCTTCGAGACCGGCGAATGGCAGCTGCACCACCTGCTGGCCCTGGTGGCGCTGATGCTGGTAGTGGTCGGCCTCATCGTCTGGGTGGAGGGCGCCCAGCGGCGCATCCCCGTGCAGTACGCCAAGCGGGTGGTGGGGCGGCGGATGATGGGCGGGGCCATGACCTACCTACCCATCCGGGTCAATACCGGCGGCGTCATCCCCGTCATCTTCGCCAGCTCCGTGCTCACCGTTCCGCAGACCATCGCCGCCGTTGTCCCCCAGAACCGCTACCTGCGCGACTTCATCCAGGCCCTGGCCTGGGGCGAGCCCCTCTACACCCTGCTCTACATCGTGGGCATCGTCTTCTTCTGCTATTTCTACGTCTCCATCATCTTCAACCCCGACGAGCTGGCCGACAACATGCGCAGGTGGGGCGGCTTCATCCCTGGGATTCGCCCGGGCCGGCACACCTCCGAGTACGTGAACCAGATTCTGACCCGGCTCACCTTCGTCGGCGGCGCTTATCTGGCGTTGATTTCCATCATCCCCGAATGGATGATTTCGGGCATCCACCTCCATCACCTCCCGGGCGCCGCGGGCCAGTTCGTGGACTCGACCTTCCCCCGCTGGCTGCTCGAAGGCCTGGGGGTGCAGTTCTACTTTGGCGGCACCTCCCTGCTCATCGTGGTGGGGGTGGCCATGGACACGGTGAACCAGATCGAAGCCCAGCTGACCATGCGCCACTACGAAGGTTTTACCACCCGCGGCCGCATCCGCGGACGGAGAACCTAGCCGCATGGCCGCCACCAGACTGGCCCGCCCCCTCATCTTCCTGGGACCGCCGGGAGCCGGCAAAGGCACCCAAGCCCGCCAGATTGCCCAGCACTTCGGCGTCCCGCAGATCTCGACCGGGGACATGTTCCGCGACCACGTGACCCGCGGCACCGAGCTCGGCCGCCAGGCCAAGGCGGTGATGGAGCGCGGCGAGTTGGTGAGCGACGACATCGTTTCCGCGATGGTGGCGGAGCGCATCCACCCGGCCGATTGCGCCCGGGGATTCATCCTGGATGGCTTCCCGCGCACCCGCGCCCAGGCGGAGCGGTTGGAGACGCTGCTGGCGGAAGCGGGCTGGCCGGGGGCGCTTGCGGTGAACCTCGAAGTCAGCTATACTAGTTTGATTCGGCGGCTGACGGGACGCCGCACGTGTGCCGTCTGCGGCGAGATTTACAACGTCTACGACCGCCCGCCGAAGCAGGAAGGCCGCTGCGACCGGGACGGCGGCCAGCTCAAGCAGCGCGCCGATGACCGCGAAGAGGTGATTCGGGAGCGCCTGAACGCCTACGAGCGCGAGACCAAGCCGCTGGTTGACTTCTATCGCCAGCGGGCGGCCTTGCTGGACGTCAAGGGCGATGAGTCGCCGGAGAGATTGACCCTGCGACTCATTCAGCTTTTAGAGACCGCCGTGCCCGCCGGTGCCCCGGCGGCGGGACGGAAGCCATGATCGTGTGCAAGTCCGCGGTGGAGCTGGAGAAGATGCGCGCCGCCGGCCGCGTGGTGGCGAAGGTTTTGGAGACGGTGGTGGCCCGGGTGGCCCCGGGCGTGACCACCCTGGAGCTAGAGGAAGTGGCCGAGCGGCAGATCGCCGCCGCCGGCGCCGAGGCGGCCTTCAAGGGCTACCACGGTTACCCCTGCGTGCTCTGCACCTCGGTGAACGACGAGGTCGTGCACGGCATCCCTTCGGAGCGCAAGCTCGAGCGGGGCGACATTGTTTCGATTGACGTGGGCGTGAAGCTGGACGGCTTTTTCGCGGACGCGGCCACCACGGTGGCCCTGGAGCCGGTAAGCCCGGAGGTGGCGCGGCTGTTGCGGGTGACGCGCCAGGCGCTCGATCGCGCCATGGGGCAAGCGCGCCCGGACCGCTACCTCGGCGATATCTCTGCCGCCGTCCAGGAATACGTCGAAGCCGCCGGGTTCAGCGTGGTGCGGGAGTTCGTGGGCCACGGCATCGGGGCCGCCCTGCACGAGGAGCCCCCAGTGCCGAACTACGCCACCCCGACCAAGGGGCGGGGCCCGAAGCTCGAGGTGGGGATGGTGCTGGCGATCGAGCCTATGGTCACGAATGGCTCCCCGGCCGTGAAGATCCGGCCGGACCGCTGGACGGCGGTGACGGCCGACGGCAGCTACGCCGCCCACTTCGAGCACTGCGTGGCGGTGACACCGAACGGCCCCTGGATTTTGACCGAGCCCTGAGCGAGGACCCCGGAGACGATGGCCAAGGAAGACGCGATTGAAGTGGTGGGCACGGTGCTCGAGACCCTGCCCAACGCTATGTTTCGCGTCGAGCTGGAGAACAAGCACAAGATCCTGGCCCACATCTCCGGGCGGATGCGGAAGCACTTCATTCGCATCCTGCCGGGCGACCGCGTGCAGGTGGAGTTGTCGCCCTATGACCTCAGCCGAGGCCGCATCACCTATCGGTTCAAGTAGGGGAAGACGATGAAAGTGCGAGCTTCGGTGAAGAAAATTTGTGACAAGTGCAAGATCATCCGCCGCCGGGGCGTGGTGCGGGTCATCTGTGTGAACCCCAAGCACCGCCAGCGGCAGGGATAGGAGGAGGGAATGGCGCGCATTGCCGGCGTGGATTTGCCTCCGCAAAAGAATGTCTGGATCGGGCTGACCCGCATCTATGGCATCGGCCAGTCGCGCTCCCGGGACATCCTGGAGCGGGCGGCGGTGGAGCCCTTCAAGAAGGTGAAGGACCTGACCGAAGACGAAGTGACCCGCATCCGCCAGACCATCGAAGAGCAGGGCGGAGTGGAAGGCGACCTCCGCAAAGAAATCGCCATGAACATCAAGCGGCTGCTCGAGATCGGCTGCTACCGGGGCTTGCGCCACCGCCGCGGCTTGCCCGTGCGCGGCCAGCGCACCCACACCAACGCCCGCACCCGCAAGGGTCCGCGGCGCCAGACCGTGGCCTTGAGGAAGAAAGCCCCCGGGAAGAAGGGGTAAAGGAGACCACCCGTGGCGAAAGCCCCCAAGGAAGAAAAAGCCCCGACGGCTGCTGCCGCCCCCGCGGCCAAGCCCACCCGCAAAAAAGAGTTCCGCAAGAAGCGGGAAAAGAAGCACGTGCCCATCGGCATCGTTTACATCCAGGCGACTTTCAACAACACCCTGGTGACAGTGACCGACCCAAACGGAAACGTGGTGGCGTGGTCAAGCGCCGGCTCGATTGGCTTCAAGGGGTCGCGCAAGGGCACACCCTTTGCGGCCGGCCAGGCGGCCGGGGTGGCCGCGGCCCGCGCCCGGGAGATGGGGATGCGCACGGTGGAGGTGCGGGTGAAAGGTCCGGGGTCTGGACGGGAGTCAGCCATCCGAGCCCTGGCCTCGGCCGGTTTGCAGGTGACGACCCTGAAGGACGTCACCCCCATCCCCCACAACGGTTGCCGGCCGCCCAAGCGCCGCCGGGTGTAGCCACGAGTTTGCTGCGGAGGTAAGGACAACTTGGCCCGATACCGAGAAGCGGTTTGCCGGCTGTGCCGGCGGGAAGGCATGAAGCTCTACCTGAAGGGAGAGCGCTGCTTCACCGAAAAGTGCGCCATCGAAAAGCGCAACACCCCCCCGGGCACGCACGGCCGGGAGCGGCGGCGGAAGCTCGGCGCCTACGGCGAGCAGCTCCGCGGCAAGCAGCGCATGCGCCGCGTGTACGGCGTGCTGGAGCGGCAGTTCCGCAACACCTTCGAGAAGGCGGAGCGGCAACCGGGGAAGACCGGCGAAAACCTGCTGGTGCTGCTCGAGCGGCGCTTGGACACTGTGCTGCACCGCGCTGGACTGGCCAGTTCCCGCCCCCAGGCCCGCCAGCTGGTGCTCCACGGCCACGTGCGGGTGAACGGCCGCAAGGTCAACATCCCCTCCTATCTCGTGAACGTGAACGAAGAAATCACCCTGAAGGACAAGATGAAGGAAAACGCCATGGTCCTGCAGGCGCGGGAACTGGCCAGCCGCCAGTCCATCCCCAGCTGGCTCGAAGTGGACCGCGAGGCCGTCCGCGCCCGGCTGACTGCCCTGCCCAAGCGCGAGGAATTGACAACGCCCCCGATGAGCGAGCAACTCGTCGTCGAATTATATTCGAAATAGAAGGAGACAAGCCCTTATGTGGAAAGGTTTTCAGAAGCCCAAACGGTTGGCCTCGGAGGTCGAGACCCTCACCGACCGCTACGGAAAGTTCCACGCCCAGCCCTTCGAGCGTGGGTTCGGCACCACCATCGGCAACGCCCTGCGGCGGGTGCTGCTGAGCTCGATTGAGGGCGCCGCCATCACCGCGGTCAAGATCGAAGGGGTGCTGCACGAGTTCCAGTCCATCCCCGGGGTGGTGGAAGACGCCACCGACATCATCCTCAACCTGAAGCATGTGCCCCTGCGCCTGCACAACCCCGACGCGGTGAAGACGCTCACCTTGTTCGCCGACAAGCCGGGCGAGGTCACTTCGGCGATGATCGAAGAGGACGCCGACGTCGAGGTCCTGGATAAGACCGTCTACCTGGCCACGGTCGGCGAAGGCGGGAAGCTCTCCATCGAGATGCGGGTCAAGAACAGCCGCGGCTACGTCGGCGCCGACCGCAACTTCGATGAAGACCTGCCCATTGGCTACATCCCCATCGACTCGGTCCATTCGCCCGTTCGCAAGGTCGACTACACCGTGGAAGCCGCCCGTCTGGGCCAGATGACCGACTACGAAAAGCTGACCGTGGAGGTCTGGACGAACGGGGCGGTCAAGCCCCACGACGCCGTCGGGCTGGCCGCCAAGCTGCTCAAAGACCATATGACCATCTTCATTGCCTTCGAGGAGGAAGCGCCCGCGGAGGCGGAGACCATCGAGCGCGCCTTCGACCCCCGCCAAGAGTACCTCAGCCGGTCCGTGGACGAGCTGGAGCTCTCCGTGCGCGCCTATAACTGCCTGAAGAACGCCAACATCCACACCATCGGTGAGCTCGTGCAGCGCACCGAGCAGGACATGTTGCGCACCAAGAACTTCGGCCGCAAGTCGCTGGCCGAGATCAAGGCCATCCTGGCCAGCATGAACCTGACCCTGGGGATGCGACTCGACGAGCACGGCCGCATCGTCTGGCCGCCGGCGGAGACGGCCAAGCCCGCGGGCGAGGAAACCCCGGCTCCGTCACTCTAGCCCTGAGACCACTCGATGCGCCACCGTTGGGGATACAAGAAGCTGGGCCGCTCGCCGGCACACCGGCGGGCCACGCTGCGCAACCTGGTGACAAACCTGCTGGAGCGGGAGCGCATCACCACCACCCTGCCCAAGGCCAAGGCCCTGCGCCCGCTGGCCGAAAAGATGATCACCCTGGGCAAGCGCGACACCCTGCACGCTCGCCGCCAGGCGGCTGCCTTCCTGCTGCACCCGCCGGTGGTGAAGAAGCTGTTTTCGACACTGGCCCCGCGCTTCGCGGAGCGCCCCGGCGGCTACGTCCGCATCGTACGGGGTGGCTGGCGCCGCGGGGATGGCGGCGAGGTAGCCATTGTCGAGCTCATCGGCTCCGAGCTCAAGCCGAAGCCCAAGAAAGAAAAGAAGCCCCGCGCGGCGGAGCCTCAGCCGGAAGCCGCTCCTGGAGCCGAGGCCACCGGTTAATCTCTCGGCGCGGCCAAGACTCGATGGGCAATGCTCTTGCCCGTCGCCTCCAGGCATAGACCCACAGCAAAGCCAAGCACACACCGAGGGTATCGTAGGCAACGTCCAGGGGCGAGCTGTGGCGGCCGCGAGGGTGCGGCGAGTGGGGCCGCTCAGGCAAGGATAGCGGATCTACTCCAGCCGGTAGTTGGGGGCTTCGCGGGTGATGATGACGTCGTGGACGTGGCTCTCGCGCAGGCCGGCGGCAGTCACGCGCAGGAAGCGGGCTTTCTGCTGGAGCTCCTCGATAGTGCGGCAGCCGCAGTAGCCCATGCCGCTGCGCAACCCGCCCACCAGCTGCTCAACCAGCTGCGCCAGCGGCCCCTTCACCGGCACCCGGCCCTCGACCCCCTCCGGCACCAGCTTGGCGGGGCCCGCTCCGTCGCGGGCGCTGCCTTCTTCGCCGGCGGCGCTGGGCTGGACCGTGTCTTGCGCGTAGCGGTCGGCCGATCCCGCGCCCATCGCTCCGAGCGAGCCCATGCCGCGGTAGGACTTGAAGCTGCGGCCCTGGTAGAGGACGGTTTCTCCGGGGCTCTCGTCGGTGCCGGCAAAGAGCGACCCGATCATCACCGTGGAGGCGCCGGCGGCAACGGCCTTGGCGATATCGCCGGAATACTTGATGCCGCCGTCGGCGATGACGGGGATGCTGAACTCGCGCACCGCCTGGCTGCAATCGGCGATGGCGGAAAGCTGCGGAACGCCGGCGCCGGTCACCACCCGGGTCGTGCAAATCGAGCCCGGCCCGATGCCCACCTTAACGGCATCCACTTCCAGGCGGGCTAGGTCGCGGGCGCCATCGTACGTGGCAACGTTGCCGGCCACTACCTCCGCCCCCGGCAGCCGCTTCTTCACCGCCTTCACTGCCTCCAGCACCCGCTCGGAATGGCCATGGGCGGTGTCGATGATCAACACGTCCACGTTCCGCTTCTTGAGCTCCACCGCCCGCTCCAGGAAATCTCCCGTGGCCCCGATGGCCGCCCCCACCCGCAGCCGCCCGTGCTCGTCCTTGGCTGCCTGCGGGTATTGGAGCTTCTTTTGAATGTCTTTGACGGTAATCAGTCCTTTCAACACGTAGCCGCCGTCCACCACCAGCAGCTTTTCCACCCGGTGCTGCTGCAGCATGCGCTCGGCGTCCTCCAGGCGCGTCCCCACCGGGACAGTGATCAGGTTTTCCTTGGTCATCACCTCCGCCACCGGCCGAGAGGTGTCCTTCTGGAAGCGGAGGTCGCGGTTGGTGACGATGCCCACCAGCCTTGCTCCATTCGTCACCGGCAGGCCGCTGATGTGGTACTTGGCCATCAAAGCCTGCGCCTCGCCAATCGTGGACTCCGGGCGAATGGTGACCGGATCCACGATCATCCCGCTTTCCGAGCGCTTCACCTTGTCGACTTCCTCCGCTTGCCTCTCCACGGACAGATTGCGGTGGACGATGCCGAGTCCGCCCTGCCGCGCCAGGGCAATCGCCAAGCGGGATTCGGTCACCGTGTCCATGGCGGCGCTGACCACGGGAATGTTCAGGCGGATGCGCCGGGTGAACCAGGTGGTGGTGTCGGCTTCCGCCGGCAGGACAGCCGAGCGCGCCGGCACCAGCAGGACATCGTCGAACGTCAGCCCTTCCGGCGGGAGCCCTTCCAGCATCGGCGGGATCTCCTTCCAAAACCCGAACAGGCCATTCTAGGCGCCTTTGCCGCGCGGCGTCAATGCGGTCTCCGGTTGTGCTATCCTGAGGCGGAATGCGTTTTCAGCCTCGCCATCTGCTTCCTCTTGGGCTGCTGCTTGTGGCCGTAGCGGCGCCTGCCCAAACGGGCAGGGTGGAGCTGGCGCTTACCGTGTCGAAGCGCGAATTCACCCCCGACGAGCCCGTCCGGCTGCAACTGCGGAACGGCTCCTCCCGGCCCTTGTTTCTCATCGTCGAGCGCTTACCCAACGTCCGCACCGAGAAGAAGGAGCGCTTCCCCGGGGTACCCGTACACGAGCGGCGGAAGCGGAAGTTCTTCTTCCGCTCCGACCGCTGGGTCTACCTCACGGGCGGCCAGGCACGCTTTGTGGGAGCCCTGCTCAAATCGGGCGATGCCATCAGCTTTGACACCCGCATTGCCCAGCCCGCCAAGTACCGCATCTATGTGCGCTATTGGTGGGTGGGGACGCCCGAACAGGAAAAAGAGCTGATGAGGCTGGATATGAAGGCTCTGGAGGAAAAGCACGCCGACCTGGCCCGCTGGCTCAACACCCCGACCTTTCGGGTCAAGCCCGCGTCGCCCCCGCAGCCCGCCAGCAAAGCCAAGTAGGGCGCCCGGCTAGCCCTTCCCTTTCTGCTCCTTGCTCTTCTTGCCCAGTTGCTCGCCCTGGACCCGCTGCGCGCAGGCGTCGCAGATGCTCTTTCCCGAAGGCTTCCCGCACAGCATGCAGACCGCCTTGCTCTTCTTGCTCATCGCGCCTCCCCTAGCCCCGGCATCCTAGCCGCCGCAGCCCCCGGCGTCAACCGAACCAGCTTGCCGGGACTGGCGCAGGTGTCTAGAATAGGGACCCCCATGCGCACGCTGACCCGCCTGTGCCTGGCTGTCCTGCTGGCGACGGCGCTGGCCGTGCCGCTCACCGCCACGGCGCCCGCCCCGGCCCAGAGAGAGGTGCGGCTGGCCGGTCCGGCGCCCGTGGTGCTCGAGCAGCTGGGCAGGCTCTACGGAGTGCTGGTGCGCGTGGATGCCGAACTCTCCCCACGCCCGCTTCGACTGCGGCTTGGCCCGGCCGACTTGGCCTCAGCCTTGCGGGTAGCCACCCTGGCGACGGGGGCCTTCTGGGTCGAGCAGGCGGACGGCGCCGTGCTGGTGGCCGTCGATACCCCAGAAAACCGAGCCCGCTACCTGCCTCAGGAATTGAAGACCATGGTGCTGCCGGGGCGCACCCCGGAAGAGCTGGCCGAGGCCGTTCGGCTGCTCCGGGAAGTGCTCGATATGCCCCGGCTTTACCCGGAGCCCCGCAGCAACACCGTCACCGTGCGCGATACCCGGCCGCGGCTGGCAGTGGCCGAGCAGCTCCTTGAGCAGCTCAAAGCCGCACCCGGCGAAGTCTGGCTGGACGTGCGGCTCGTCGAGGTTGACCGCGAGCGCGCCCGCGAACTAGGATTCGTGCCTCCCGACTCGGTCGTGCTCCAACACCTGGGGGCGGGAGCGCTCGAGCCGACCGACGCCGCCTCCCTGCGCGAGAGCCTGGAGTTCCTCAGTGAGCGCGGGCTGCTGGCCCCTACGGGCGAGTCCCCGCCCTTCATCCTACTCGGGGGCGCCGCGACCACGTACGCTGCGGTTCTTCCCGGGACGGAACTGAAACTGGACGCGCTGGCGCGGGTTACCCGCTCGACCCGAACCCTCAACCTGCGGGCCCGCCAGGGCGAAGAGGCCTCCCTCTTTGTGGGCGAGGAGTTTCCCCTTATCCTGGCCACGTTTTCTTCGAGCTTCATCTCCCCGGTCGAGCAGGAACTGCGCGACCAGGGCGAGTTTGTTCCCCCGGTGCCGGCGGTCCGCTATGAGAAGCTGGGGCTTCAGCTGAAGGTGCGCCCGCGGGTGCATTCGGCCGGTGAGATCAGCTTGGAGCTCAAGCTCGACCAGAAAACCCTTACCGGCCAGCAAATCAACGGCATCCCCATCCTCTCCAACCGCCAACTGGAACAACAGGTGCGCCTGCGGAACGGCGAGACGTTGCTGCTCGGCGGTCTCCGCAGCCAGAGTCGGGAAGCCGCCACCACCACCTCGCCTCTGCTGGGCGCGCTCCCCCTCATCGGCCGGCTCTTCCGGCGTGAATCAACAGCGCGGACGACCGAGCTGCTCGTGCTGGTGACCCCGCGCCTCCTGCGGCTGCCGGCCGCGGAGCGCTTCGCCCCGCGCACGTTTTACGTGGGCACAGAAAGCGAGTTCGCTCCCGCAAGTTTGGGGCCGAAGGAGCCGGCACAACCCGTCCAGCCGGCTCAACCACCCATCGAGAAGCAGCCACCCTCTCCGCAACCGCCGCCCCCGCAGCCGGAACCGAAGAACTAGCCTGACTCGGAGGCGGACAAGACCACAATCGGGTGGAAGACGCGGGGGACGACGGCCTGGGCGATGGCCACAAGCTGCCGCTGCTGGTTGAACACCCGCAGGCGGAACGGCTTCCAGGCGTCGCTGTCAATGGGAGTGTCCATCTGGCCGGGGCGGATCTGCGAATCAGTTAGCTCGATCTTTCCCCCGTGCCGGATGCGGCGCTCCTGGGCAGGGTTGACCTCAGCCTGGGGAAGGTCGGGGAGAAGCTGGGCGAGCGGGATGAGCACCTGGGGGAGGCGCTCTTCGCGCACCGCGGCCTCGAGCTCCTCCAGCGTCAAGGCCTCTTCCAACCGGAACTCGCCCGAAGTCTGGCGGCAGATCTCGACCAGGTGGGCCCCGCCGCCGACCTGCTGCCCGAGGTCGTGCACCAAGCTGCGGATGTAGGTGCCGGCCGCGCACTCGATGACGCAATCGGCGTAGACGCCCTCCACGCGGCTGACCTCGAAACGGTACACCTCGACGCTCACCGGCTTCAGGGTGAACTTCTCGCGCCGCCGGGCGCGCTCGTAGGCGGCCACGCCTTCCACCTTCTTGGCCGAGTACGGAGGCGGAATCTGCTCGAGCTTCCCGGTCAAGGCGCGCAGGTGCGGCACGAGTTCGGCTTGGGTGAGCGCGGGCGCGGTATCCTCGCCCAGGGGGTGGCCCTCGGCGTCGTAGGTGTCGGTGGCGAAGCCAAAGCGGATGCGGCCCTGGTAGCCCTTGCGGCGGGCGCCATAGAACTGCTGCAGGCGGGTGGCGGCGCCGACGAGCAGGGGCAGCACCCCGGTGGCGATGGGGTCGAGCGTCCCCAGATGGCCCACGGAGCGCACCCGCAACAGACGGCGCACGCGCAGCACCACGCCGTGCGAAGTGAGGCCGCGGGCCTTGTTGATGACCAGAGCGCCGCTGACGGCCAGCCGCTCTTCAGTCTTCATCCGGGGATTCATTCTTTCTTTTGGCCTCGCGCAGCAGCTCTTCGATGTGGGCGCCATACTCGGCGGAAGTGTCGAGCTCGAAGGCCAACTCCGGGATGCGACGAATGTGCAGCCGGTGGGCGAGCTCGCGACGGATATAGGAGGTCGCCGCCCGGAAGCCTTGGAGCGACTGCCGCTGCTCCTCGGCGCTGCCCATCACGCTCACGTACACCCAGGCCTGGCGCAGGTCCGCCGTCAGCCGCACTCCGGTAATGGTGGCGAAGCCGATGCGCGGGTCCTTCAGCCCGCTCACCAGCAGGGCGCTAATCTCCTCGCGGATCTGCTCCCCCAGGCGCTGGGGACGGCGTCCGGGAACGGTCATCGCGCACCTCCCGGAAAGCAGCTAGAGGTATTCGAGGTGGCTCTCCACCAGGTCGTCGCCGAGGATCTTCTGAGATTCGGCCGAAACCGCCTCGAACAACTGGGCCAGATAGACGCTGTCGTTGCTGAGCGAGACCACGCCCACCGTGGCCCGCTGCCAGAGGTCCTGGTGGTCGAGCTCGGCCACGGCCACGTTGAAGCGGGCCCGCAGGCGCTCCTTGAGCTTGCGCAGGGCCTGGCGCTTGTCCTTGAGCGAATGCGCATAGGGGAGGTGAAGCTCCAGGGTGAGGAGGCCAACGACCATGAGCGCTCGGCTACCGGGCTAGGCAGAGACTTCGCTGGGCACTTTCTCGACCGCAAAGATCTCCAGCACGTCGCCCACCTTGATGTCGGAAAAATTGCTGATGCTGACCCCGCACTCGTAGCCCGACTGCACTTCCTTGACGTCATCCTTGAAGCGCCGCAGCGAGGCCACCTTGCTCTGGTAGATGACGACGTTGTCGCGCAGCACCCGCACGTCGGCGTCGCGCAGAATCTTGCCGTCCAGGACATAGCAGCCGGCCACCATCCCCACCCGGGGGATGCGGAAGGTCTCGCGCACTTCGGCGCGCCCCACGAGGGTTTCCTTCAGGGTGGGCTCGAGCAGGCCGGCGGCCGCCTTGCGGATTTCCTCGAGCACTTCGTAGATGACGCCGTGGAGGCGGACGTCCACGCCCTCCTGCTCGGCCAGGTCGCCGGCCTTGGGGTCGGGGCGGACGTTGAAGGCAATGATGACGGCGTTCGAGGCCGAGGCCAGCAGCACGTCGGTCTCGCTGATCCCACCCACCCCGGCGTGCACGATCTTGACCTTCACCTTCTCGGTGCTCAGCTTCTCCAGCTGCTCGCTCAGGGCCTCCACCGAACCCTGCACGTCCGCCTTGAGGATGAGCGGCAGCTCCTTGACCGCGCCCGCCTGCAGCTGCTCGTGCAGCTGGTCGAGCGTCAGCCGGGAGCTGGCCACCAGGGCCGCCTCCCGCAGCTTCTGCTCGCGGTAGGAGGCGACTTGCTTGGCCTTCACCTCATCGCTCACCACCTGAAAGCGGTCGCCGGCTTCCGGCAGCGCGGTCAGGCCCAGGACTGCCACCGGCGTGGACGGAGCAGCCTCCTCCACCGACCGGCCCCGGTCGTCGAACATGGCTCGCACCTTGCCGAACACCGTGCCGACGATGAAGGGGTCGCCCACCCGCAAGGTGCCGTCCTGCACCAGGACGGTGGCCACCGGCCCGCGGCCCCGATCCAGTTGGGCTTCCAACACCGTCCCCCTAGAGGGCAGGGCCGGGTTGGCCTTGAGCTCCTGCAGGTCCGAGACCAGCAAAATCATCTCCAGGAGCAGGTTCAGATTGGTCTTCTGCTTGGCGGAGACATCCACCATCACCGTGTCGCCGCCCCAGTCTTCGGGGACCAGGCCGCGGTCGGCCAGCTGCTTCTTCACCCGGTCGGGCAGAGCCCCGGGCTTGTCGATCTTGTTGACGGCCACCACCAGGGGGACCTTGGCGGCGCGGGCGTGGTCAATGGCCTCCAGGGTCTGCGGCATCACCCCGTCGTCGGCGGCCACGACCAAAACCACCACGTCCGTCACCTTGGCGCCGCGGGCGCGCATGCGGGTGAAGGCTTCGTGGCCGGGGGTGTCGATGAAGACGATCTTGCGCCCGTGGACCTCGACCTGATAGGCCCCGATGTGCTGGGTGATGCCTCCGGCCTCGCCGGCCGCGGTGTTGGTCTCGCGGATGGCATCCAGCAGCGAGGTCTTGCCGTGGTCCACGTGGCCCATCACCGTGACCACCGGGGCCCGCAGGGCCCGCTCGCCCTTCCCCTCGGCCGGGGCCACCTCCAGGGTATGCTCCTCGAAGGAAATTACCGAGACCGTGGCGTTGAAGGCCTTCGCCGCTTCGCCGGCCAGCTCCGTATCGAGCGACTGGTTGATGGTGGCCAGCATGCCACGATCAAGCAGAACTTTGATGACGTCCTTGGCGCGCACCTCCAGCTTCTCGGCCAGCTCTTTGACGGTGATGCCCTCGGTGATGGTGATCTCGATGGGCTCCCGCCGGACGGGCGGGGCTTCCTTGACCGGAGCGATCTTCCGCTCCCCCGGCTCGGGCCGCACCCGCGCCCGCACCGGGTGCATCAGCTTGCGTTCGCCCTCCTCGAACCGCTTCTCCAAATGGGTCTTGGCAGCCGGGCGGGGCCGCACGGCCGGCTTGGGTTCATAGATGGGTTTGCCCGGAGCGGGCATGGCCGGAGCCCCGGCCGCCGCCCGCGGTCGTAGCCGGGCAGCTCCTTCACCCGCAGCCGCCGGGCGCAGGGGTTGAGGCCGCGCTTCGCCCGGAGCGGCCGGGCGGGCCGCGGGGCGCGTCACTGCAGCCGTCGGCGGGGCTGCCGCAGCCAAACGCGCGGCCGGGGCCGCTGTGGCTTCGGCTTCCCGAGCCGCTGCCGCCGCCTGTTCGGCGGCAGCCCGCTCAACGGCGGCCCGCTCGGCCGCCGCACGTTCGGCAGCGGCTTTGGCTTCAGCTTCCCGCCGCTCGGCCTCCTGCTCGGCCTGCTCCAAAGCCCGGAAGTAAGCGCGGACCTTGTCGGCCACCTCATCCTCGATGGAGCTGGAGTGGCTCTTCTTCTCGGGGAGGCCAATCTCCGCCAGGTAGTCGAGGATGCGCTTGCTCTTCACCTCGAGTTCGCGCGCCAGCTCGTTGATGCGGATCTGTCCCATCGTTCGCCCGCTTGCTAGTCCGCCTTTCCGGAGTCGGGTTCGGCCGTCTCAGCCGCCACTTCAGTCTCTTCCGGGGCTTCCTCCGCCGCTGCCTTGTCGGGGGCTGTTTCCCGAGCAGGACCAGGCGGCTCGGCCCCGACTTCGATCCCGGCCGCTTCCGGCTTACCCGCCGGGGCGGCTGCCACCGCAGGCTCGAAGTGTTCCTTCACGGCGGCGGCGATCTTCTGCACCATCTTCTCTCCGATGCCGGGGATTTCCATTAACTGCTCCGGCGTCATCCCGGCCAGCTCCTCGACGCTGGAAACCCCGTGGGCCCCCAGTTTCTCCTTGGTCTTGGCGCCCAAGCCAGCCAACTCCTCGAGCGGGGTGCGCGGCGTGGCGGGGAGCAGGCCGGCCATCTGGGCCTCGACCTCGCGGCGTTTCTCCTCCTCGCTCTTGATGTCGATGCGCCAGTCCAAGAGCTTCGAGGCCAGCCGCACGTTCTGTCCTTTCTTGCCGATGGCGAGCGAGAGCTGGCTGTCTTCGACCACCACCTCTAAGTGGCGTTCCTGGAGGTCAACGATGCTGACCCGGGAGACCTTGGCGGGGCTGAGGGCATTGGTGGCGAACCCGACCGGGTCTTCGTTCCACTCGATGATGTCGATCTTCTCCCCGCGCAGCTCGCGGATGATGGATTGCACCCGCATGCCCTTCATGCCCACGCAAGCCCCCACGGCGTCAACGTCGCGGTCCTTCGACTGCACGGCGATCTTGGTGCGCTCCCCGGCTTCGCGGGCGATGGCCTTGGTCTGCACCGTGCCGTCGTAAATTTCCGGAACTTCCATTTCGAACAGGCGCTGCACAAGCAGCGGGTCAGCCCGGGAGACCACCACCTGGGGCCCTTTGGCGGCGCGGTCCACTTCCTTGATGACGCCGCGCACCCGGTCGCCGATGTGGTAAGTCTCCAAGCGCGACTGCTCGCGCCTGGGCATGCGGGCTTCGTGGCGGCCCAGCTCCACGATCACTTCCGGGCCCTCCAGGCGCTTGACCACGCAGTGCACCAGCTCGCCCACCCGCCCGTTGTACTCGGCATAGACGATGTCGCGCTCCGCCTCGCGCACCTTCTGGAAGATCACCTGCTTGGCCGTCTGCGCAGCGATGCGCCCCAGCACCTCGGTGGGCTTGGGGATGTGGACTTCGCCGCCAATCTCAGCCTTGGGATCGAGGCGGCGGGCATCCCCCAGGCTGATCTCGAGCAGTGAGTCGGTGACTGGCTCGGCCACCTTTCTCACCGCATACACGTTCAAATTGCCGCTCTCCCGGTCGAACTGAGAGCGCAGCTCTTCGGCGGTCTTGTAGTACTTCCGGGCCGCCACCACCATGGCGTCTTCCAGGGCGGCGATGACGATTTCCGGGTCGATGCCCTTCTCCCGGCTCAATTGGTCAATGGTTTGTGCCAACAAACTTATCGCCATAATCGTTGTCGCCTTAGAACTCAATCACCAAATTGACCGCGGCAATGTCGTCGTAGGGAATTCGCACCGTCTGGCCGTCCACCACGAAGCTGACCACGCCCTCCGCCAGGCCGGCAAGTTCGGCCTGGAAGCGCCGGCCGGGCAGCTCCGGCCGCCTATGCTTCAGGCGGACCTTCACCCGGCGTCCCCGGAAGCGCTCGTAGTCAGCCGGCCGGTAGAGCTTGCGGTCGAGGCCGGGAGACGCCACTTCCAGGACGTAGCGGCCGGGAATCAGGTCCTCGACGTCCAGGATGGCCCCCACCTGCTCGCTGACCACTCCGCAGTCCCGGTGGCTGATGGCCCCCTCCGGGCGGTCCAAGATGATGCGCAGAATTCCCTGGGCGGGAGAGCCGGCCCATTCCACCGCCACCAGCTCCAAGCCCTCCGATACCGCTACCCGCTCGGCTATGCCGCGAATCCGCTCCAGATCCATAGCTCCCCAACAAAAAAGTGGGCTCGCGCCCACTGGAGTCGGTCGCCAATTGGACATTAAGTATAGCAGCCCGGCCGGGCTGGGGGCAAGGAAAAACTTGCCCTGCGGCCCGCCGCCGGAATCGGGCTACTGGGGCCGGTTGGAGCGGGGCGGCGGAGCGGGACGTGCGGGCTGTTGGGTGGCCCCGGTGGCCGCCTGCACGGGGAAGTTCTTGTCGTAGAGCTGGATGATCTCGGGCGTGATGTCGACCGACCGGGTGGCGAAAACGATCGGGCTGCCCTGAGAGATGCTTAGCACCAGGTTGAGGCCTTTTTCCTGGGCGTACTGGTCAATCACCCGCTGCACCTTCTCGCCAAGGCGGCTGATGATCTCGTTTTGGGCCGCCTCGAAGTCGTCGCGTAGGTCTTGCTCCATGCGGGTCGCCATCTTCCGCTTTTGCTCCATCTGCCGGACCAGTTGCATCCGGGCCTCGTCGCTCAGGGTGCGCTCCTGGGCGCGAGCCTGGTTCTCCAGGTCGCGGATTTCGTTGCGGATTTTCTCGAGCTCGGCGTTGCGGGGATTGAACTGTGCCCGGAGGTCTTCGGCTGCTTTCCGCCCTTCCTGCGTGTTGACCATCACGCCCTGGAAGTCCACCACGGCGATGTTGGCCCCGGCCGGGGGGGCCGCGGCCTGGGCGGGCTTCGCCTCCGGGACGTTCTCAAACTGCTGGGCGGCTACCGGGCCGGCCAGCAGCAACCCCGCCACAACCAGAATCGCCATCCGATGAGTACGCATCCCTTTGCTCCTTCTTTCTCGTAAGCTCAAAGCCATCAATTATAGGTTGGACGCCGAAAAGGGGTCAACGGTTTTCCCGCCTGGCCTAGAAAGTACGGCTGATGGTAAAGCGGACGGTTTTGACGGGCTCGGCGAGACGGAAGGTGCGCGGCGCGAAGCTCCTTTCCAGTTGGGGCACGATCTGTTCCTCAAACACCCCCGGGGGCACCCGGGACCCCGGGGCCAGCCGGAAAGCCGCCGGGGGCGAGGTGATGTCTTGGGTGAGCCGGTTGAGGTTGTACGCCCAGTAGATCCGGAAGGGAGCGTTCACGATGGGGAGGTTGACCACCCATTCGATCCCGGCCGAAGTCCGAATCCGAGAGTTCGTGCCGGGGACTAGCTCCAGGTTGTCGGGCACGGAGGCCCCGGGGAAGTCGGTGCGCAGCGAATCCAGGTTCTCCTGGGTGAGACGCAACTGCGACCGGCGCAGGATGGTGTTCAGCCCGACGTCAAAGAAGGGCACGATGCTGACCGGCCCGACCAGCGGGATGCGGTACTCGAAGTTCCCCACCAGTTGGGTATCGCCCCCGGGAACGCTGACCCGCTGACTCAGCACCTCCACCGTCGCCGCCCGAAGCGCGGGGTTGCCTAACGGATCGAGACGGGTCGGATCCAAGAAGAAAACGCTGGAGAAAGATCGGGTGGGCACGAAGGCCAGCGGACTGACCCCGCGGATGTCGAACCCGCGCACTGTGTCCTCACCGCCAATGTAGAAGCGGTTGAAGGGAGATGCGACCCGGCCGCCATAACCGGTCACAAACGCCCCCAGCAGGCGGAAGGCCAGGGTGTTCCGGCGGCGGTTGATGGGGTGGAAGTGTTTGAACTCGAAGGTGGGGCGGATGGTCTTCTGATTTCCGCCCAATGGCCCGCCCTCGATCGTACCGCCCACAAAGAAGCTGGTGCCCCCGGTGGGGAAAAGCGGGTGGTTGACGCTGTTGTAGAGGAAAGTGGGGGTGAGGCGGCTGGAACGGATGCCCTCCAGGGCGTTGGGGCCGGCAACCGTGCGGAATTGCAGGCCCTCGAAGAGGCTGCTGCAGCCTTCGGTCAGGCAGCTGATGTCGCTGACGTCGTAGCCGTAGCTCAAGCCGACGCGGGCAAAGCGCCAGCGCCGCATCGGGTAGCTGGCGAAGACACTGAACCCGGCAGAGTTTTGGATGTAGTTCAGCAAGCGCTGCTCGGTCAAGGGATCGACGTCGACCTGCGTGCCGGTGATGGCCGCTGTTTCGCGGACCTGGTTGAACTCGAAGCGACGCACGAAGACGGTAAAGCCGGACTGGATGGGGCGGTCAAAGAGATAGGGTTCAGTGAAGCCGAACAGGAAGGAGCGCTGGCGGTCGCCCCACTCGGTGTTGAAATCGAGGTTCTCGCCCAGGCCCAAGAAGTTGTTGGTGGAATAGTTCAAGCCGATGAAACTGCCCAGGACGCCGCTGGCCCCGCCGCTCAAGCCGATGGAATTCTTGCCGCGCTCGCGGACCTTGAGGGTGAGGTCCACGGTCCCCTGCTCGGCGTTCTGCTGCACGTCGGCGTTCTCGGGCTTCAATTCTTCGAAGTAGCCGAGCTGGTTGAGGCGGAGGATGCTGGTTTCCCAGAGGCGGGAGTTGAAGACGGAGCCTTCGTCGAGGAGCAGCTCGCGACGGATTACCTTGTCCCGGGTGGTGGTGTTCCCCAGGAATTCGATGCGGTGCACGAAAAACTGCTTGCCGGGCTCGATGTCCAGGGTGAAGTCGATGACCCGGGCGAGGTCGTCAATCTCCGTCTCCGGGAGCGGGGTCATGTTAATGAAGCCGAACTCGCTGTAGAGTTTGGTGTAGTCCTGGAGGGCCTTGCGGATCTTGGTGACGTTGAAGATGTCCCCCTCTATCAAGGGGAAGGCCTGCTTCAGGAACTCCGCCTTGAAAAAGAGCTCATCGTCCTTCCCGGTGGCGCTGCGGACGGTGAGCTTGCCCATCCGGTAGCGGCCGCCCTCCTCCACGCTGACCCGCATGTCCACAGCCTTGCCGGGCTTGAACCACCAGGGAATCAGCCGCATGGGCAGCATGGGGTCGGTGTCGTGGATGCGGGTCTCCGGCGAGTGGACCACAGCGCGGAAGTAGCCGAACTCCTGGTAAAGCTCGCGCACCCGCTCCAGGTCCTCCTGCACCTTGTTGGCGTTGTAGGTCTTGGCAAACAGGGGAAGCACGTACGGGATCCCGTAGGGGCGCGAGCCCTTCATGGCCCGCAGCAGGCGGCGATCAGAGAAATGCCGGTTTCCTTCGAACACCACCTCGCCCACCTTCACCTTGGCACCCTCCTCCACCACGAAGGTGAGGGTGACGGCGTTCGGCGGGATGCGGCGGGTCTCGTGCCAGACGTTGGCGAAGTGGCGCCCGCGTTCGGCGAGCAGCTCGCGCAGGGCCACTTCTGCTTGGCGCACCCGGGTGGGGTCATATTGCATTTCCACCGACAGCCCCACCCGGCGCTCGCGGAACCGCTCCAGGATCTCCGACTGGGTCACCGACTTGATCCCCACGTAGGTGATGCGGCGGACCAGCGGCCGTTCCACCACAATGAAATAGACGATCTTGCCGCTCTCGCCGTCTTCGACCTCCAAGCGGACGTCCTCGAAGAAGTTGGTGTTCCAGACCGCCTGGAAGTCGCGCTGCAGGATGTGCGGATCGTAGGGGTCGCCGCGCTTCGAGAGGATGCGGGCGTTCATGGTATCGCGGGGGATGCGGCGCAGGCCTTCCCAGCGCACGTCTTCAATGACGGGGGCCTGGGCCGAAGCGGCCAAGGCCGTGAGGAGCACAGCCAAGAGCAGTCCCGCGGGCAGCCGAAGCCCGCGCCGGGAGGCTGGATGGAAGAATGAGTGCCCTCGCATTACCCCAAAGCCCAGTATGAAGAAGCGCAAAACAGGGAGCGCACGGCGACGTCCCACACCGTCCCAGCCTCCCCTCGGCCCCGCCACCCTCAGTGCAGCAGAGGTGTCGGTTCCAGGACGGGCCGGAAGCCCAACCGGTCGTTCTCGACGATCACTTCCAGGGTCGCCGGAGGCTGCACCTGGCCGGTGATCAACCCTTCGGAGAGCGGGTCTTCGACGTGTTTCTGCAGCGCACGCCGCAAGGGGCGGGCTCCGTAGTTCCGGTCCCTGCAGGTCTTCTCCAGCACCCAAGCGCGGGCCTCGGCGCTCATCTGCAGGCTGACGCCGCGGTGGGCGACGGTTTGGTTGATCTGCTCCACCAACAAATCGATGATGCGGAGCAGGTCTGCGTCCCCCAAGGCGTTGAAGATGATCAGTTCGTCCAGCCGATTCAGAAACTCCGGATTGAAGACCCGCTTCACCTCGCTCAGGATCATTTCATGGGTCTTCTGCTGGGTCTGTTCTTCGCTGGGGGCGGTGAAGCCCAGGCCAGCCTTCTTTTGCAGGTAGCGGGCCCCGAGGTTCGAGGTCATGATCAGAATCGCGTTCTTGAAGTCCACCGTGGTTCCGAGGCCGTCGGTGAGCTGACCGTCCTCGAAGACCTGCAGGAGGATGTTGAAGATGTCGGGGTGCGCCTTTTCGATTTCGTCGAGCAGGATGACCGAATAGGGGGAGCGCCGCACCCGTTCCGTCAGCTGCCCTCCTTCCTCGTAGCCCACGTACCCCGGGGGCGACCCAATCAGCTTCGAGACGGCGTGCTTCTCCATGTACTCCGACATATCGAAGCGGATAAGCGACTTTTCGCTGCCGAAGAGGAAGGCCGCCAGGCGCCGGGCCACTTCCGTCTTCCCCACCCCGGTGGGACCGAGGAAGAGGAACGAGCCCACCGGCCGGCCCGGGGCCTTGAGGCCAGCCCGGCTGCGGCGGATGGCGCGGGCCAGGGCAGTGATGGCCGCCTCCTGGCTGATGATGTGCTTGTGCAGCTCCTCCTCGATGCGCATCAGCTTGGCCATCTCCTCTTCCTTGATGGAGGTGACCGGGATGCCGGTCCAACGCGACACCACTTCTTCGATGTCCTCGCGCCCGACCACCCCGCTGATGGACTCGTCGATGTTGAGCTTCTCCCGCAGTTGCCGCAGCTTCTCCCGCTCTTTGCGCTCCTCGTCCGAGTAGAAGCGGGCCTTCTCGAACTCGTGGTTGGCGATGGCCGTCTCCATGCGGTGGGTGATGAACTTGATCCGCTTCTGGATTTCGGTGACCTCTTCCGGCAAGCTGCTCTGCCGCAGCTTCACCCGGGCCCCGGCCTCGTCGATCAGGTCAATGGCCTTGTCGGGGAGATACCGGTCGGGAATGTAGCGGGCCGAGTGATAGACGGCGTAGCCGATGGCCTCGTCGGTGTAGGTGACAGCGTGGAACTTCTCGTAGCGCTCCTTGATGCCCTTCAAGATCTCGATGGCCTGCTCTTCGTTGGGGGCGGAGACCTTGACGGCCTGGAAGCGCCGCTCCAGCGAGCGGTCGCGCTCGATGGATTTCCGATACTCGCCCGGGGGGGTGGCCCCGATGCACTGGATCTCGCCGCGGCTCAGAGCGGGCTTCAAGATGTTCGCGGCATCGAGCGAGCCTTCGGCCGAGCCGGCCCCCACCAGCGTGTGCAGCTCGTCGATGAAGATGACGGCGTTCTGCGCCTCCATCAGCTCCTTCATGATGGTCTTCAGGCGCTCTTCGAACTGGCCGCGGTACTTGGTGCCGGCGACGATCAGGGAGAGGTCGAGCTGCAGGATGCGCTTGTCGGCGAGCGGCGGCGGCACGTCTCCCTCGGCGATGCGCTGCGCCAGGCCCTCGACAATGGCGGTCTTGCCCACCCCGGGCTCCCCGATCAGCACCGGGTTGTTCTTCGTCCGCCGGCAGAGGATCTGGATGGCCCGCTCCAACTCGTTCTCGCGGCCCACCAGCGGGTCCAGTTGGTTGTCCAGGGCCGCCTGGGTGAGGTCGCGGCTGAACTCGGCGAGCAGGGAGGTTTCCTTCGAGCGCGCTGGGGCCATTTTCTCACTCTGGGAGCGAGCCAGCTCCTCCCGGACAGTCGAGAGGCGCAGGCCGCGCTCCTGCAGGATTTCGGCGGCGAAGCACTTCTCCTCGCAGAGCAGGCCGAGCAGAAGGTGTTCGGTGCCGATGTGTTTGTGTGCCATGCGCTCGGCTTGCTCCATGGCATGGCGCAGAATCTGCTTGACCTCTTCGCTGAAGGGCAGCTCGACCGAGGTCGAGACCCGCTCGCGGATGGTGGTGCGGCTCTCGATCTGCTTGCGAATGGATTCGAGCGAGCCGTGCGAGCGCAGGAAGCGGTTGGCCAGGGCCTTGTCTTCCCGGAGCAGGCCGAGCAGAAGGTGTTCGCTTTCGATGTACGGGCTGCCGTACTGGCTGGCCTCATAGCGAGCGAAGAAAACCACTCGCCGGGCCTTTTCCGTGTACCGCTCGAACATCCCCCCACCTTTCTCTTACTTCCGGAAACGACTCTCGGGCGCCAGGCGACCGCCTTCCAACCGCCACACCCGATCACAACGCCCAGCCAATTCCAGATTATGCGTAGCCCAGAGAGAAGTCAAGCCGTGAGCGCGGTGCAAGCGCACCAGCAATTCCAGAATTTTCGCGCTGGTGGCAGCGTCCAGATTCCCCGTGGGCTCGTCGGCGAAGAGAACCTGTGGTCCACTGACAAGAGCCCGGGCCAGCGCCGTGCGCTGCTGCTCGCCCCCGGAGAGCTCCCCGGCCAAGTGGTGGGCGCGCTCCCCCAGCCCGACTTCACTCAGCCAGCGGTCGGCCTCCCGCTCCGCCGCCTCGCGGCTCTGGCCGCGCACCAGCAGCGGCAGGGCCACATTCTCGCGGGCGGTGAACTCCGGGAGCAGGTTCGACAGCTGCCAGACGAAGCCGATGCGGCGGTTGCGGTGGGCGGCCAGCTCGTCGCCGGGAAGCTCGTTCAATCGCCGACTGTCGAATTCGACCTCGCCGCTGGTGGCGCGGTCGAGGCCAGCGAGTAGGTAGAGCAGGGTGGTCTTGCCCGACCCGGACGGCCCTACCACCGCGGCCATCTCGCCGCGTTTCAATTCGAGATCGAGCCCCTCCAGCACGATCAGCTCCCCCGCGGCGCTGGGGAAAACTTTGCGCAGCTTTCGGGCCGCCAGCACCGTGTCTTCTTTCATAGATGCCTCTTGCGGCCGAAAGGCTGCGGTACTTTGGTACTACTCATAGCGGAGCACCTCGACGGGGATGACGCGGGCGGCGCGGCGCGCTGGATAGAGCGTGGCGGCGAGACTGATGAGCAACGCCGCCGCGACAATGGCAAGACCATCTGCGGCATGGGCGCGGAAGGGCACGTAGCCGATGCCGTACACCTGCGGGTCGAGCGGAAAGAGTCCTTCCTTGTAGGTGGCGCCCAGCCAGGCCACCCCAAAGCCCAGCCCCAGGCCGACGAGCGTCCCCAGGGCGCCGATGGCCACGCCGTGCAGGATGAAGATGCGCTGAATCTGCCGGGTCCGGGCCCCGAGGGAGAGCAGAACGGCGATGTCGCGGCGCTTCTCGAGCACGAGCATCACCAGCAGGATGAGGATGTTCAACCCAGCCACGAAGACAATCAATCCGATGAAGAGCGCCGTAACCAGTTTCTCGAGGCGCAGGGCGCGGAAGAGGCTCCGGTGAGTCTCCATCCAGGGCGTGGCCACGAAGCCGGCGCCGGCGGCTTCGGCAGCGGCGTGGCTGGCCTCTTCGGCGGCATAGACGTCGGCCAGGCGCAGCTCCACCACCGACACCGTGCCCGCCAAGTTGAACAACTCCTGCGCGGCGTCGAGGCGCGTAAAGGCCCAACCAGCGTCGAAGTCCCAGAAGCCGGACTCGAAAACACCCACCACACGGAAGCTGCGGTAGCGCGGCACCAGCCCGAAGGGGGTGAGGCGCCCCTGGGGGCTGGTGATGAGCACCGTGTCGCCCGCAAAAACACCGAGCTCCCGGGCCAACTCATGACCGATCAAGAGCGGCGGCGGGCCGCCCTCGGGCGCGGCCAGTTCGGACTTTCCTTCCCGCATCCGGGAAAAAAGTTTTTCCCGCTCAGGAGCCTCCTCCGGCTCGATGCCTTTGAGCACGATGCCGCGGGCGCGCGAACCGCTGGAGATGAGCACGGTTTCATAAAGCGCCGGGCTGACCGAAGTGACGCCCGCCAGGCCGCGCAGGCGGGCGGCGAGCTCGCCGTAATCGCGGATGCCGCTGGCGTCCTTCTTGGTCAGATTGACGTGGGCGGTGGCGCCGAGCAGCCGCTCCTCGAAGGTCTCCCGGAAGCCGGCGTTAATGGCCAGGGCCAGGACCAGGGCGGTGACCCCGGCAGCCACGGCTCCGACGGCGATGACAGTAATGACCGAAAGGAAGCGGTCGCGGCGCGGCCCGCCCCCACCTTGCAAGTACCGCCGGGCCACAAACCATTCGAAGGTCATCATCAAGGGCGACCAAAAAGCAGATTCCTCGCTCCGCTCGGACTGACCAAGAGGAGGAGAGACTCGAAGATCATGGGGAATCGGATTCGGGCGGAGCTTCGGGGCGCAGGGGACGCAGGAGCGGGAAGAGGATGACTTCGCGGATGGAGCGGGTATTGGTGAGCAGCATGGTCAGGCGGTCGACGCCGATGCCTTCCCCGGCCGTGGGCGGCATGCCGTAGGCCAGGGCCCGGACGTAGTCTTCATCCATTTGATGGGCTTCGAGGTCCCCGCGCTCGCGCCGGCGGAGCTGCTCCAGGAAGCGGGCGTGCTGTTCGAGCGGGTCGCTGAGCTCCGAGAAGGCGTTGCCGAGTTCGAGCCCGCCGGCAAAGATTTCGAAGCGCTCAGCGAGGGTGGGGTCGTCGTCGCGCTGCTTGGCGAGCGGAGAAAGTTCCGTGGGGAAGTCGTAGACGATGGTGGGACGGATGAGCTGCCGCTCGGCGACGGCCTCGAAGAGGTGGCCGGTGGCGACGGCCGCGCTCGAGTCCGCCGGCACCTCGGCCGTACGGGCCCGGTCCGGATGGCGCTCCGCCCAGCGGTCGTGCTGCTCGGCGTAGCGGCGGACCGCGGTGGCCTCGGCCAGCTCCGCGGGCTTCGGCGGCGAGCCAGCCAGCCAGTACTCGCAGATGGCCTCCCGCAGGGAAAGCCGCTGCCAGCGGCTGAAATCCACGCTGTGGTCGAGGTAGGTGATCTTCTTCGAGCCCGCGATATTTTCGGCGAGCCCGGTGAGCATTTCCTCGCTCAGGTCCATGAACACCCGATAGTCGGCGTAGGCCTGGTAAAACTCGAGCATGGTGAACTCGGGGTTGTTGCGGACGGAGAGGCCCTCGTTGCGGAAATTGCGGTTGATTTCGAAGACGCGGTCGAAGCCGCCGACGACCAGGCGCTTGAGATAGAGCTCGGGGGCGATGCGCAGGTAGAGGTCGAGGTCGAGGGCCTGGTGGTGGGTGAGGAAGGGCCGGGCGGTGGCGCCGCCGGCGACGAGTTGCATCATGGGGGTCTCGACTTCCAGAAAGCCGCGGGCCTCCAGAAAGCGGCGGAGGAAGGCAATGATGCGGGCCCGGGTCTCGAAGATCTGCCGCACGCCGGGATTGACGATGAGGTCGAGATAGCGCTGCCGGTAGCGCTGCTCGACGTCGGCCAGCCCGTGCCACTTCTCCGGCAGCGGCAGCAGGGCCTTGGCGAGCAGCGTCACCTGCGCGACGAAAACCGTCAGCTCGCCGGTCTTGGTGCGGCCCAGGTGACCCTCGACCCCAATGACGTCGCCGAGGTCGAGCAGCTCGAACAGCCGGTAGCCTTTTTCGCCCAGTTGGTCGCGGCGAAAATAAGCTTGCAGGCGGGCCCCGCCGCCGTAGAGGTCGGCGAAGCCGGTCTTGCCGTGGAAGCGGATGGAGAGGATGCGGCCGGCGAGTCGCGTCCGGGGCCGTTCGGCCTGGAGGCTCTCGGCCGAAGCCTGCCCGTGCCGCTCGACCACTTCGGCCACGCTATGGGTGGCCTCGAAGCGGTGCGGGTAGGGGTCGTGGCCGAGCTGCTGGATTTCCTGGAGCTTCTTCTGGCGCTGGAGTAACTGGTCGTGCGGCTCGAACAGGAGCGGCGTCGGCAGTGGACCCTCGCTTCGTAAGCGTCGGCTCTGCGCTAGACAGGCGGCCTGCCCGCCGGAGCCGAAGGCGTAGGCGGGGATTATAGCGGCGCGCTTTCCGATGGGTCAAGGAAGCCCGCGAGCGCTTGGCGGCCGCCGGAGGGTGTGACGATTCGGCCCCGAAGGTTCGGGGCTCCGGGTGGCTGGGCTCCTCTCCCTTGACCCGAGGGGAGGCAGCCACTACACTGAGCGGCGGTCCGTCCTGTCGTCGGCGGGGCCCACCCGCAGCGCCGCGCTTACAATCTCCGCTTTGGTCGATTCGGGCTTGTCCGGGCGCTCCCGGGGCGCGTCCAATGGAGTAGAACCGCCGGTGACCCACAAGCAGCCGCAACGCCAGGAAGAGCCGTGAGCCCGCGCAAACACAACGGGAGCGAGCCCCGAGGCGAAGGTTCGGGGGATCGGGGTGAACTGCCCGAGGCCACCGCCATCCGGCGCGCCCAGCAGGGCGACGCCGCGGCCTTCGAGCGCCTCTACCAGCTCCACAAGGGGCGCGTCTATTCGCTCTGCCTGCGCATGCTCGGCAACCCCGCCGAGGCCGAAGACATGACGCAGGAGGCGTTCCTGCAACTGTTCCGGAAAATTGCGACATTCCGCGGGGAATCGGCATTTTCCACTTGGTTGCACCGATTGTCGGTGAACGTGGTGCTGATGCACCTGCGGCGGAAGTCGCTGCCACAGGTGCCGCTGGAAGAGCCGGTCGAAACCGACGAGGCCGGGGAAGGGCCGCGGCGGGAACTGGGGGCGGAGGACCTGCGGCTTGCCGGCTCCATTGATCGGCTCACCCTGGAGCAGGCCATCGCCGAGCTCCCGCAGGGCTACCGGCTGGTCTTCGTGCTGCACGATGTCGAAGGCTACGAGCACAACGAGATTGCTCAAATGCTCGGCTGCTCGGTGGGCAACTCCAAGTCCCAGCTGCACAAAGCCCGGCTGCGCCTGCGGGATCTCCTCCGGCAGGGCAAAATAAAATCAGGGGGTGGGCAAACACCAGGGGGAATTTTGTCATCATAGTGTATGGGGCCGGGGCTTGCCCTGGCCGGGAGTTTGTGGCTAGAATCGCCGCACTGAAAGATGCTTGATTGTGAGCAGTTTCGGAGGGTAACGGGGGCGGTCCTGGAAGGGGAAAGCCATCCGGAGGCCTACGCCCATCTGGCCACCTGTCCCCGATGTCAACTGAGGGTCGAGGAGTTGGGGGCGGTGGCCCGCGCGGCCCGCACCCTTCCCTTGCGCGAGCCCAGTGACGGGCTCTGGGAGCGGCTGGAAGCCGCCGCTCAGCGGGAAGGCCTGTGGCCGCAGCCCTGGTGGCAGGGGTCCCGGGGGTCGATTGTCCTTCCCGCCCGTCCCGCTTTTGCCGCCGTGCTGGCGATGACCCTCCTGCTGGCAGGCGGACTGGTCAGTTACTCGTCCCTGGAATTGCCGGTGCCGCAGAGCTTCCAGGCCAGCGCGTTCGAAGTGGCTCGGGGGGAGCTGGTGCAGGAGCCGAGCTACGGAGCGCGCTACAAGCTGCACCTTGAGCAGGTTCAGGACAGCGTGCTGGCCGAGCCGGCGCCGGAGGAATCCCACTTGCGGGAATTGGCCGACCGTCCCCTGAAGACCGTGGATCGCTGCATCGAGCAGACCGAACTCCGGCTGGCCGAGTACCCCGAGGACGAGCTGGCCCGGGAGGAGCTGCACCGGCTCTACCGGCAGAAGGCCGTCGTCCTGCAGGCGATGAGCGATCCGGTCTGGCTGGACGTTTCCCACTGAGCGCCCTATGAAGCGCCCTTTCCGCAGCCTAGCTCTCTTGGTCACCGCGCTGGCGCTGCCGCTCGGGGCCCGCGCCGAGCGCCTGGAACGCACTTTCCCCGCCACCGCCGATACGGTGGTGGAAGTCCGCAACCTGAACGGCCAGGTGATCGTGCATGCCTGGGAGCGGCCTCAGGTCCAGGTAGTGGCGCTGCGGCGCTCCCTGGTGGTGGAGACCCATATCGAACAGGGCTCGAACCGCATCCATGTCCACACCCACCTGTTGCAGAGTTCGGCTCCGGCCAGCGAGCGCGTGGTGGACTACGAGATCTGGGCCCCGGCCAGCGCTGGCCTGCAGCTCCAGCTCGAAACCGGCGCGGTCGACGTCGAGAACTTCACCGACGATGTGAATGTGGAAACCGTGGCAGCGGCCGTGCGGCTCCGGAACTTGAGCGGCCACACCTCGGTGAAAACCCTGAATGGCAGCATCCTGGTGGAGCGCTGCTCCGGGCGGCTGGAAGCCACCTCCATCAGCGGGTCCATGCACTTTCTCGACAGCACCTACAACCGCCTGGTGGCCAACACCACCTCCGGCGACATCCTCTACGAGGGCGACCTGCGCCGGGGCGGCTCCTACGATTTCCTCAACCACGAGGGTGCGATCGAGCTGCGCCTCCCCCCCTCGGCCTCCTTCGAGCTCGACGCCCGCACCGTGCAGGGCGAGGTCGTCAACGAGCACCCACTCACTCCCCGCAGCCACGGCCGCGTCCCTCAGCGCAGTGGCCTGCACAGCCTGCTCGGCACCGCCCACACGGGCGAGGCCATGATCCGGGCCACTTCCTTCAGTGGTAAAATCTGGATGCGCAAGCGCTAGGCGCCGCGCGGCCAGACTGCACCAGGCACGATGAGCAAGGGCCCGATTCCCATCCATCGGTCGGTGTTCCTGCTGGGCTTCATGGGCTGCGGGAAGACCACTGTGGGCCGGCGGCTGGCCGAGCGCCTGGGGTGGGATTTCGTGGACCTAGACGAAGAACTGGAGAAGCGCCAGGGCCGCACCATCGCCCAGATCTTCGCCGTAGAGGGCGAACCCTATTTTCGGCAGGAGGAGCGCAGACTCCTGGAGGGAGTGCTGACGCGGGCCGAGCAGACCCCGCTGGTCGTGGCCCTGGGAGGCGGCACCTTTGCCCAGCCGGCCAACTTCGAACTGATCCGCTCGAACGGTGCCATCACCGTCTGGCTCGACTGCCCGCTCGAAGAGCTGCGCCGGCGCTGCCGGGGGATGACGAACCGGCCACTGTTCCGCGACCCCGCCGGCTTCCAGCAGCTCTTCGAGCAGCGCCTGCCCTTCTACCAGCAGGCCGACTTCCGGGTGGACGCCGACCGCTCCGATCCGGCCGAGGTGGTGGAGGAGATTCTCCGATGCGGCGTATTCTAACCCTGGTGCTGGCCGGGGCCTGCCTAGCGCTCCCGCCGACCGGGGTCGGCGGGCCGGCTCCGGAGTCCCACCAGGGCCAGCTGCGCATCCTGCTCAACAACCAGCCCATTGGCACCGAGCGCTACCAGATTGTCTCAAGCGGCACGGAAATCCGCGCCCGCGGCGAAACCGAACTCCGGGTTGGCGAACAAAAGCTTCGCCAGACCGCCGCCCTGGAGCTCTCCCCCGGCCTCGCCCCCCGCCGCTACGAATGGAAGATGCTGGAGCCGAAGGCGACCTGGGCCCGGATGGAGTTTGAGGGCTCCGTGGGGACCATCCATTTTCCCGGACCCAAGGGGAAGGACGCCGTGCAGGTGTTTGACTTCGGTGCCGCCCCGGTGGCCCTGCTCGACAACAACGTCTTCCACCACTTCCTGCTGCTTGCCCCGCTCTATGACGTCGCCGCCGGGGGCCGGCAAACCATAAAGGTCTTCATTCCCCAGGCCCTCCAGCCCGGGGATGCTACCGTGGAGCTCCTGGGGGTGGAAACCCTGACCGTGGACGCCCGCCCGCAAGCAGTCCGGCAGCTTTCGATCAGCACCGAGGACAATCAGGTGCTGCTCTGGATCACCGAGTCCGGGCGGTTCGTGCGGCTGCGCGTCCCCCGGGCCAATGTGGAGGTAGTGGCTGAGGGAGCGAGCCCCGAGCCGCCTAAATGAACGCGAAGGAGCGCTCGAGCTCCCGGGCCTTCCGCTCAATCTCCCGCAACTTTTTCTGGAACTCTTCCGACTCGAGCCGCTTTTCGATTTCCTCCACCGACTCCACCGCCCGCCGCTCCACCGCCCGCAGGCGGTTCTGGAACTCCTGGCTTTCCAGCTGCTTTTCGATCCACTTTTCGCTTTCGCGCAGCCGGTCTTCGAGCTGGGGCAGCACTTCCAGGTCAAAGTCGTAATCGTAGTCATAGTCGAGGTCCGGATCCGGGACGTAGAGCTCAGCGGTGCGCCGGGGCGCAAAGTGCCTGGCCTCTTCCAGCTCCACCTTCACGCTCTGCTCCTTGCGGTCGCGCACGATGGTCAGGGCCACTTCCTTGCGCTCGCTCACCAGCGCCCGGCGCAGCTCACCCACGTCGCCGATCTCCTCTCCGTCCACGCGCACGATGACGTCGCCGGCCTTCAGCCCGGCCTTCTCAGCAGCGCTGCCCGCCAGGACTTCCCGCACCAGAACACCCTTCCCCTGCTTCACACCGAAGTACTCGGCGAGCTGCGGGGTCAGCTCATCGCCGGAAATCCCCAGCCGGGGGCCCCGGCCGAATATCTGGATCTCCGGAATCTCGATGTGCGGGACCACCACCTCGGGCACGCGGATGGTGCGGCCCAGGATGCGGGCCCGCCGCTCCTCCAGCGTCACCTCCACCGAGCGGGTCTGGCCGTTCCGGCTCACTTGTAAGCTCACCTTGCGTCCGACCGGGGTCTCGCCCACCAGCCGGCGCAACTGGGCGGCGCTCCGCACGCGCTCGTCGGCAAACCCCAGGATGACGTCGTTCGCCTGCAAGCCGCCCTTGGCCGCCGGGCTGTCTTCCTCCACCTCTTCCACTACCACTCCGGTGGCGGACGGCAGCTTGAGCTCCGCGGCCCGCTCGGTGCTGACGTCGCTGATCTTCACCCCGAGCCAGACCTGGCCACCGAAGACCACCACCCGCTCCTCCTCGGGCGCCTTGCCGCCGCTGGCGCGGACCACCGCCGTCCCCGCCACCAGCAGAGCCCCGCCGAGCAGGAGCATCCACCAACCAATCGACTTTCTCATCATGGCCTCCTTCTTCTCCCTTACCTCGCGATTGTCTCCCGTATCTCCTCAAACCCTCACAGCAGGCCCTCGCTGGCCGCCAGCCGAATGCTGCCGCGGATAGTCCGCATCAGGATGGGAATGCCCCCTCGCCCCAAGCGAGTGCGCAGTCTGGTGTCGCTTCCCGGGCTCCGCGTCTCCACCAGGAGCGGGCTCTCGATCCGTCCGGCCACTGTGCTCAATTCCAGGTCGGCCGCGGCGTCGGCCGGCAGGCGCAAGGTGAGGTCGCCGTTGACGCTTTCCAGCTGCACCCGCCCCCCGGGCTCCGGCAAGCGACGCAGGGAAACCCGCACGTCCCCGTTCAAGGTCCGGGCCACCAGGCTCCCAGCGACTCCGGTCTCCTCGATGTCCCCATTCAAGGTGTGCGCCTCCACGGCACCCTCGACATCCCGGACCACGATGTCTCCGTTGACGGTGTGCAGCGCCTCCAGAACCACCTGGCGGGGCACGCGCAGGCGGTAGTCCACCTGAATCGAGCTCTCGGCTCCCGGCAGATAGACCGTGCGCACCCGGAGCGCATTCGGCCGCGGCTCAACGGCAATGCTGACATCGGACTGGCCCAGCTCCTGGACACCGGTCTTGAGCACCGTGAGCTCCACCTCAGCGCGGTCCCAGCCTTCGACGGAGATCGAGCCCTGGATGTTGATCACCTCCACCTGACCCCCGCTGGCCAGCGGGTAATTGGCCGTCCACATCTGCTGGGGCGCACCGGCCGCAGGCACGGCCGCTACCCCCAAAGCCAGCAGCCCGCCGAACAGAGACCCGAGGGCACGCTTCATCGCCATTCTCCTTGAGCGGAGATTCCTGCTAGTCGGGTTCCTTGCGCTTCTTGCGCTCTTTCTCGTGCTCCTTTTCGCGCTCTTCCCGGCGCTGCTGCTGCTGCTGCCAGCGCTTCCAGTGCATTTGCTGACGCTGCTGCAGGCGCTCCAGGGTGGCCGTGTCGATCTTGCGGATTTCGATGTCGCCGTCCACGGTGCGAATCCGCAAGGTGGCCCCACCGCCGTTCAGGGCTCCGAAGGCGCGCAGGGCGCCGGAGCGATACCCGGTCTCGTCGCCTTCGACCTGCAAGGGAAAGTCGGTCTGGACCCTGTGGCCGGCGGACATCTCGATGGTGGCTTCGATGGTGAGCGGCAAATCGGCGGGGAGGTAGACTTCGACGTCCCCGAAGGCGGTCTCAAGCTCCGAGGCCGCGAAGTTGGCGGAGGTGGCGGCGATCTGCGCCAGGATCTTCCCCCCGGCGGTGGCGGCCCGCACCGCGCTCTGGATGCCATACAGGTCGATGCTGCCTCCGGCGGTCTCGGCTCGGATCGGCCCCCGGGCTGCATCCAAATGGATGCTGCCCCCGGCGGTCTCAGCCCGCACGCTGCCGCCGCTCTCCCCAATCCTGATCTGCCCGCCGGCAGTCTGGGCGATGACATCAGCCCCGGCGCTGCGCAGCACAATGTCGCCTCCGGCGGTCTCGGCCCGCACCCTGCCGTCAATCCGCCCGGCCAGAATTTGCCCGCCGCTCGTCTCCAGGATGGCGTCGCCTTTGACGTCGCCCACTTCCACACAGCCTCCGGCAGTCCGAGCTTCCAGACGTTGGCCAATCTGGCCCATTTTGATGTTGCCGCCCGCGGTCTCGGCCCGCACCGGACCGTTTACATCGCCGGTGGTGATGTCGCCCCCGGCGGTGGCCACCCGGAGTTCCCCCTCCAGCTGCTCCACCGCCATATTGCCGCCCTGGGTTTCCAGGTCGAGATTGAACCGCAGCGGCACCTCGATGTTGTAGGCCACGCTTACGCGGCCCGAGTGCCCGCGGTCGGAAACAAACCGGCCAGCCACGTAGGCGCCGCCGCCCGTGACCC
Organism: Acidobacteriota bacterium; assembly: GCA_016210855.1. Taxonomy (GTDB): domain Bacteria; phylum Acidobacteriota; class Terriglobia; order Acidiferrales; family 2-02-FULL-67-57; genus 2-02-FULL-67-57. Next base: position 44,705 of record JACQTJ010000022.1, read on the forward strand.
GGCGCGCGGTCAGCTCGTAGCGGCTGAGCAGCCGCCGGGCGTCTTCCTCGCTGGACGTGAACACGTTCAGTTGCACCCGGCACTCCACCCGGTCCGCCGCCCCCGGCCTCACTCTCACCGTGCCCAGGTCCGCCCGCACCACCAGGCGCGCTCCTTCCTGCACCGGGACTCCGCAGCTGGCCTCCTCCACCCAGGCCTTCGCCTGGCGCTGGAGCACGCCGCGCTTGACGTACGCCTCCCTCTGGGCAGCCACGGGAAGGACAACTGCTACCCCCAGGGCGCCCAGCAGCAACCAGCGCAGTCGCATTCGGCTCTCCTCGGGAATCTAGTTTTGCGCCCGCTCCCGGGCGGCCCGGGCGCACTTCATGCGCACATAGGGGCTGCGGTCGGTGCTGGCCAGCTCCTCCAGCACGGGCAGCATCTCGTCATCGGCATGCTCGATCAGGACATTCACGACCGCCGCCCGCACCCCCGGGTTGTCATCGGTGCGCAGGGCCCCCAGCAAGGCCTCGCGCACGTCCGGATCCCAGGCGATTCCCTGCACCGCCTCCACCGCTTCCAGGCGCACTCCGGCGTTGGCGTCGTACCGCAGCGCATAAAGCAGGGCTTCGCGCACCGTAGGGTTGTCTCCCTGGTCCCGCAATACCTCCAGGGTGTCCCGCCGGATGCCGGGGTTGTTGTACCGATTTGCGGCGTAGAGCATCACTTCCCGGATTCGGGGGTCGTCGAGCGACCCTTCCAACGTCACCTGCCGTTCCGCATCCATGGTGATGCGCACCGCGCCGGTCTGCGGGTCCGGAGCCACCTGGCTGATGCCGCTGATGCGGAGGTTTGCCAGGTCAGCCCCCACCCAGGGAGCGGACTCGGCGCGGCCTGCCGGTGTCGCTGGGGAACCGGCCCGCGGACGCAGCGTCCAGCCGAGCGAGAACCCGAGCAGCAGGATGGTCAGCGCCGTCGTCACCCGCAGGGCAGAAACACCCGGGGGCACGACGAACCAGCTCCGCACCAGGGCCCGCCAGCTCGCGGCTTCGCGGTCGAGGGCCTCCTCAAGGGCCTGGCGGCAGCGGACCAGGAGCTCGGGGGAGGGCTCAGGCAGGGCCCGCTGGTCGAGCAGGGCTCGCAGGCGGCGCAGCTCGGCCGCGGCCCGGGCGCACGTCGTACAGGCTCCCAGGTGAGCCTCCACGGCGGCCCGCTCCTCCGCCCCCAACTCATCGTAGAGGTAGAAGGTCAGGTTCTCTTGAACCACTTGGCAGTTCATGGCGCTCCCCTCGTTCTTAGACAATCTCTTTCAATTCCGCCCTCAGTTTCTGGGTGGCTCGGAACAAGCAGTTCTTCACGGTCTGCTCGCTCGTGCCACAGTACTCGCCGATGGCGCGCAGCTTCATCCCCTGGTAGTGCTTGAGCTCGAAGACCAATCGCTCCCGGGGGCTGAGCCGGGCCAGCGCCGCCCGGATCCGCCGCCCCACTTCCTTGCCCTGCAGGGCGCGTTCCGGGTCGAGTTCTGGCCGCTCCTCGGCCACCGTCTGGAAGAATTCGACCGGCTCCGGATCGCTTCCCGCAGCCGGCGCCGGGGCCTGCACCTCCCGGCGAGTGCCGGCCCGCCGCAGATGGTCGAGGCAGACATTCATCACCACCCGGTAGACCCAAGTGGAGAAGCGGGACTCAAACCGGAAACGGCCGAGGGCTCGGTAAATCTTCAAAAACGACTCCTGGTAGAGGTCCTTGGCCTCTTCTTCCGACCGCACCACCTGCAGAGCCAGCCGGAGCACACTCCCCTCATACTTGCGCACGAGCTGCTCGAAGGCGCCCCGGTCGCCACGCTGAGCCTGGCGGATCAGGGCGCGCTCCTCGAGGGCGTCGAGCTGCGGGTTCGCTCCGGGCACTCGGTGGATTAGCTCCAAGCAGGCGCCATCCATCGTCGCGTCGTTTGCGCTCTCCCCTGGTTAGACGCAACGGGTAAAAAAAGGTAAGCCCAGGGACCGCTGCCGGCCAAGCCCGGCTCAGGACTTCTTCTTGAGCACCTCGCGGCACAGGCGCTGGAGTTCAGCGCTCTCTTGCTGCTGGCGGGCATCGCCCCCGGCGGCCGCCACCTGAGCGGCCCGCTCGGCCAGGGTCAGGGCGCGCTCGTGATAGAGGCGGAACATCCGCGGGTCTTTCAAGGCCTCAGCCCGGTAGATGCTGCTCATGGAGAGCAGTTCCCGGGCGGCGCCCAGATAAAAGTCGGCCGGGTCAAGCTCCTGGAGGCGCGCCCGGAGCTGGCCGGCGTCGTCGCCCGCGCCACCCAGCCGAGCCAGCAGCCCGGCCATCCCCTCGACGATTTTCTCTTTTTCGGCCCGGGTGCGGTCAGGGTCCTCGACCCAACTTCCCTGGCGCACCTTAGTGAGTGTGGGGTTTCCCGTGCCCGGGCTCGCCGCCACGGGGAAGTCCACGGGCAGCGGCTGGAGCGGCTGTTGCCGCAGGCGGTCCAAGGCCTCCACCATCTCGATCGAAAGCCCGCGGGCCCGGCCGAAGTAGTCCATGGCGATGGAGCGCATCTGGGAGGCGTAGGCGGCGGCGCCGGCCTCTTGCGAGCCGACCAAGTAGCTTTCCGCGACCTCCTTGAGGCCACGCGCCATCCCTCCCAGGACCACCACATGCAGTACCTGCGCCCGCCGGCCGAGCGCGCTGCCCTTTCCTTCGCGCGCCACCCGGGCCAGGGTGTCGAGCGCTGGCGCGTAGTTGGCGTTGGCCATCTGCTCTTTGGCCAGCGCATAAAGAGCCTCGGGGCTGCGGGGCACGATGGGCTCACCGCAGCCGGCCGCCAGCAGGGCGGCTGCGACCAACGCACCCGCTCGTCTTGTGCGCACGTAGCTCACGATTCGCATCCTACCGCCCCCTTCGGTGGGGAGTCAAACCCGGGCCCGCACCGTGCGGACCAAGCCATAGAGGCTGAGGCAGATAAGGAAGTCGAGTCCCAGGCCGCGGTCCAGGGCGAAGCTCTGGTGCTGCCACGGCTCGGGCAGACGGGGGAGGAGAAGAAGGAAATAGAGGGCGTTGCCCGCGAGCACCGCCCCCAGGGCATCCAGCAGGCCGCTTCCCCGCCCCGGTGACAGGCGCCGAAAGACATTGTCATCGCCGGGCAGCAAGGCTAGAATCCTCTTTCCGCGCCCGCGACAGCCGCTCGCTTCACCAGGGAGAGTGTGGTCGTGTCGCTTGAACTCCACATTGGCCGGCTCCAGAAAGAAGTTGCGCAATTCGAGCGCGTCACCCACCTAACCGAGGGGATCCTGAACGAGCTGATGAAGTCCACCCCGCCCCCGGCCGATCTGGAGAAGGTGCGCGGTTTCCTGCGGTCGGCCTCCGACCTCTTCAAGCATGCCGAGCACGACGCGGCCCAGCAGCTCACCGGCCAGGCCGAAGAGGCCCTGGAGCAGGTGCGCCAATGGCTGGCGGTTGCCGACCTCGGCATCAGCCCCTTCATCCTCCGCAACTACCTGGAAAAGAACCGGCTCAACGGCGACCTGCAGGCCGCCCTCATCCGCTATTTTCTCACCAAGCAGCCCCACACCGAAAACGATCGCGACAAGCTGGACTACCTGCTGACCGCCTACTTCAGCGCCCCGGGGGGTGACCCGGCGACGCTGGCCCGCGAGAAACTGCGCGCGGCAGTGGGGGGGTTCTTCGCGGGGATGCCGCGGCAGGAGCTGGGCGCGGCGGCGGAGGTGATGGTGCACGAGCTCGAGTCCCTGATCGTCCGCATCGATGACTTCACGGACTTCGACCAGCTCGTGCACGCCCGCATGGTGGAGCGGGCCCGGGCCCTCAAGATCAACCTGGGTGAAGCCTTCTACCACCCCGGGGTGCTGCCCACGGTGGTGCGCTTCAACGTCGCCTTCCGCCGCCACTTCGAGAAGCTCTTCCACGCGCAGTTGAGCGCGGTCCGGCAGGCGATCCGTCAGCAAATCGAAGAGGCCTGGGCCCTGGCCCGAGCCATCGAGACCGCCTGCGAGCAGTTGGTGCTGCCCAAGGGCGCGCGCACCGGCGTTGCCGTGGCTGACGAGGAAGAACGCAGCGACCAGGTAGCTCCCCCTGTCGGCCGCCCCCTGGAAGGGCTCGACGAGCGCCCCCCCATTGACCGCCTCGTCCGCCGCGGCGAAGACCCACAGAAAGAGCACGAGCTCCACGGCATCATCGCCCGCATCAGTCGCTTTCTGGAGAAGCTGCCGGGCGACCAGATGAAGGCCGAAAAGGTTGTCTTTCCTCTGCGCGACGCCGGCTTGCAGCTGGCCGCTTGGGAGCGCGAAGCCTTCGTGCCCGCCGCCAGCGGCACGGCCCCGCAGAGCGCCCACGCCATCCAGTACTCGCTGGGGGTGGTGGCCTGGCTCGAAGAGGAGCTCGCTCGCTACAAGCAGACCCGCGACGACCGCTACCTCTGGAAGACCCACTTCGACCTGCTGAGTTATGCCGTGGTCCGGGCCGTGGGCCTGCTCAAGGACATCCGTGGGCTTATCCGCGAACGTGCTCCCAAGTCCGAGGCGGCTTGGTTCGGGCCGTTGTTGCAGACGGCGTTGCGCCTGGTGACGACTCTCAATCACGTGGCCCCGGTGTTCGCCGATCCCTCCGCTTAGCCCGACTCAACCTGGTGCTATAGTGCTCCCTGCGGATGACTCTCTCGCCTGACTCGCCCCTCTCAGCCCTGGCCGGGGTCGGGCCCCGCCGCGCCCAGGAGCTGAAGCAGAGAGGCATCGAAAGCGTCGAAGACCTCCTCTACACCCTGCCCTTTCGCTACGAGGACCGCATCCACTTCACCCCCATCGGGGAGCTGCGCCCCGGCCGGGTGGCCTGCGTCGAGGCCGAAGTGCTGACCGCCGGGCCGGTGCGGCTGCGTCGCCAGCAGTCGTTTCACTTGGCGGCCGCTGACCCGAGCGGCATCCTCTATGCCAAGTGGTTCTACGGCTATGGAAAGAAATACTACGGTGACTACCTGGCCCGGACCTTCCGGCCCGGGCAGCGCGTGGTCCTCTACGGCAAGGTGGAAGAAGACCCCTACCGGCCCGGCCAGCTGCAGATTCTCCAGCCGCAGCACGAAATCCTTTCGAGCGGGCGGGAGCCGGCCGACTCCACCGAGTCGGGGCGGATTGTCCCCATCTACGAAGCCGCCGGGCCCATCACCTCGCGCCTCTTCCGCCGCCTGATCTATGACGCCTTGGGGCGGTTGGGCCCGACCCTGCCCGACCCGCTGCCCCCTGGCCTCCTCCCGCGGTACGGCTTCCCTGACCGGCGCACAGCCCTGGCGCAGGCCCACTTCCCCGAGAAAGACACTGACCTCGGGCAGCTGGAGGCCTTCCGCACCCCGGCCCAGCAGCGGCTCATCTACGAGGAGTTTTTCTTCCTGCAGCTCGGGCTGGCCCTGCGCCGCCAGCGGGCCCGCCAGGCCCCCGGCATCTCTTTCACGCTGAGCGATTCGATCCGCGAAGCCATCAAGAACATCCTGCCCTTTCATCCCACCGCTGCCCAGAAGCGGGTGCTCAAGGAGATCGCCGACGACATGCAGAAGCCGACGCCCATGAACCGACTGCTGCAGGGGGACGTGGGCTCGGGCAAGACTATCGTGGCCTTCGAGGCCGCCATCATCGCCATGGAAAACGGCACTCAGGTAGCCCTGCTGGCCCCCACGGAAATCCTGGCCGTGCAGCACTACCTCTACGCCTGCCAGCGCTTCGCGCGGACCCGCTACCGGCTGGGGCTGCTCGTGAGCGCCATGCCGGAGAAAGAAAAAAAACAGACCCGCGAAGAACTGGCGGCGGGCGACCTGGATCTGGTGGTGGGTACGCACGCCTTGCTCGAAAAACAGATCCTCTTCCACCACCTGGGCCTGGCCATCGTGGACGAGCAGCACCGCTTCGGAGTGATGCAGCGGCTGGAACTCATCCGCAAAGGGCGCACCGCCGCGGCCCACCCGCACGTGCTGGTCATGACGGCGACGCCCATCCCCCGCACCCTGGCCCTCACCCTCTACAGCGATCTCGAGATGTCGGGGCTCGACGAACTGCCCCCCGGCCGCTCTCCCATCGAGACCCGCTGGGTGAAGGAAGAGGCGGCTGCCGGCGTCTGGGACTTCATCTGCAAGCAGGTGGCCGCCGGCCGACAGGCCTATATCGTCTATCCGGTGATCGAAGAGTCGAAGCAGGAACTCAAGGCTGCCACCAAGGAGTACGAACGGCTTTCGCGCGAAGTCTTCCACGGCCTGCGGGTCGGGCTGCTGCACGGACGTTTGAGCGGCGAAGAGAAGGAAGCGGTGATGCGGGCGTTCAACCGCAGCGAGATTCAAGTCCTGGTCTCGACCAGCGTCGTCGAAGTGGGCGTCGACGTCCCCAACGCCACCGTGATGGTCATCGAGCACGCCGAGCGCTTCGGGCTCGCCCAGCTCCACCAGCTGCGCGGACGCATCGGACGCGGCCGCCACGCCTCGACCTGCATCCTGATGACGCCGGCCGAAGTCGGCGAGGTGGCCCGCGAGCGCCTGGAAACCCTCACCCAAACCCAGGACGGATTCAAGATTGCCGAACTCGACTTGAAGCTCCGCGGCCCGGGCGAGTTCCTGGGCACCCGCCAGCACGGCTTCCTGAATTTCCGCATTGCCAACCTGCTGCGCGACCATGAGCTGCTGGTGCGGGCGAAAGAAGACGCGTTCAACTACGTCGCCCAGCAGCCGGGCGACTTCGCTGCCACCGTGGAGTACGTCCGCCAACTCTGGCAGCGGCGCTACCGCCTGGCCCAGGTGGCCTGAGGCTGCTATGCGGGTGATTGCAGGCCGCTTCAAGAGCCGGCAGCTCAAAACCCTGCGGGGCGCCCAGACGCGCCCGACCAGCGACCGCCTGCGCGAGACCCTCTTCAACGTGCTGGGGCCGGCGGTGGCCGGAGCCGTGTTCGCCGACTGCTACGCCGGCTCGGGCGCGGTCGGGATTGAGGCCCTGAGCCGCGGCGCCGAGTGGGTCTACTTCCTCGAAAGCCACCACCCCGCCGTCAAGGTCATCCGGGAAAACCTGGCGCGCCTGGAAATCGAAACCGGAGCGGAAGTGTTGCCCTTCGACGTGCTCGCCGGCTTGCGCGAGCTTGAGCGGCGCGGGGTGCGGCTTGACATCGTCTTTCTCGATCCACCCTACCAGGCCGCCGAACAGTACGAGCGCGCGCTCGGCTGGCTCGGCGAGAGCGCCCTGCTTGCGCCCGGCGCCTGGGTCATTGCTGAGCACTCCCGCCGCCAGGCGCTCGCCAAGCAGTACGGCGCGCTTTCCCGCGTTCGCGCCCTGCGCCAGGGCGACGCCATGCTCAGCATTTACCGGCTCCGGCTATAATGGCGGGCCGCCATCCGGCGGCCAGAGGCATCCAACTCATACAC
>JACQTJ010000023.1 GCA_016210855.1 Acidobacteriota bacterium
AGGCCGACCGGGTAGAATGGACGGGCCGTGCGCCTGGCCGCCTTTGACTACGTGCTTCCTCCGGAGCGGATCGCGCAGCGCCCGCTCCCCAAGCGCGACGCCTCCCGCCTGCTACTCGTCAGCCGGCGGACGGGCGCCTGCGAGGACCGGCGCTTCCGCGACCTCGCTGCACTCTTGCAGGGTGACGAGCTGGTGGTGCTGAACAACGCCCGTGTGTTTCCCGCCCGGCTGTGGGCCCGGCGACAGGGTGTGCATGCCCGACCGCTCGGCCGGCACAGCCCGATTCGGGGCGAGCACTTGACCGCGCCCATCGAAGTGCTCCTGCTTGGCCGGCTCGTCGCCGAAGACACCTGGGAGGCGCTGGTGCGTCCGGGACGGAAAGTCCGGACCGGAGAGGTGCTGGTTTTTGGCGAGGGGGAGTTGGAGGCGGAGGTGCTCGGCCGGGGAGACTACGGGCGCCGGACACTGCGTTTTCGCGCCGCGGGCGAGGTGCGGAAAGTGATGGAGCGGCTCGGGCATGTCCCGCTGCCACCCTATATTGATCGGCCCGATGAGGCGGCTGACCGGGAGCGCTACCAGACGGTCTTTGCGCGGCAGGGGACGGCGGTGGCCGCACCCACCGCCGGTTTGCACTTTACTCCTCAGACCCTCGAGGCGGTGCGGCAGCGGGGCTGCGACGTGGTCGAGCTCACCCTGGAGGTGGGCTACGGGACGTTCCAGCCGATTCGTACGGAAACAGTGGAGCGGCACAAGATGCACCCGGAGGGCTACGACATTCCCGCCGGGGCTGCTGCGGCCATCGAGCGGGCGCAAGCGGCTGGGCGGCCGGTCTTGGCAGTGGGGACGAGCGTGGTGAGGGCTTTGGAAGATTCCGCCGCCCGCCACGGCCGGGTCGTGGCCGGCCGGGCCGAGGCGAGCCTCTACATCTATCCGGGGCACGCATTCAAAGCGGTCAACCAGTTGCTCACCAACTTCCACCTGCCGCGCTCCTCGCTGCTCCTTCTGGTCTGCGCCTTCGCGGGCCGGGAGACTGTACTGCGCGCGTACGGGCATGCGGTGGCGGAAAGCTATCGCTTTTATTCTTACGGCGACTGCATGCTGATTCGATAGCCCGAGGCTCGAAAGCGGATGAAGCGGTCCGCTGAGCACCTCTTCCCACTCGTTCAGGGTGATCTTGTCGATAAGGACCGGGGGCTGGATATCAAATCGGCGTCTCCTCGCCCGTGGCCTTGAGCCAGCCCAAGCGCACCACCCGGTCCCCCTGGTGGGCGTAGAGGGCGACCGGCACCGCCGACGCCCTGGCTTGCAATGGCCCCTATGTGGCGCGGGGTCAGCGTGGAGGCAAGCAGGGCAGGCTTTCACCTTCGCGCCCTCTCCCGTATAATGGCCGCCCGCTCCGCTTATGCGCACTCTCATCCTGAGCGACATCCACTCGAACCTCACCGCCCTGGAGGCGGTTCTCGAGCAGACGCCCGGGAAGTACGACCAGGTGATTTGCTTGGGCGACATCGTCGGCTACGGGCCGGACCCGAACGAAGTCATCGACCGGATGCAAGCCTTGGCCCCGGTGGCCACGATTCGTGGCAACCACGACAAGGCCTGCTGCGGCATCTCGAACGCCGAGGACTTCAATCCTGCCGCCCGCGCCGCCGCTGCCTGGACCCGCGAGCAGCTCCGGCCCGAGAACCTTGCCTATCTGCGCCAGCTCGATGTCGGCCCCCTGCGGGTGGGCGACTTCCAGATCGTCCACGGGTCGGTCCGCGACGAGGATGAATACGTTTTCACTCTCCGTGAGGCGGAGGAGAACCTGAAACTGGCTGAGCTCCCCCTCACCTTCTGCGGCCACACTCACTTCCAAGGCGGGTTCGTCTGGCACCCGGACGGCCGCCTGGAAGTGCTGCGCGTGCGCACCGCGGCAGGCGTCGCCACCGCGGCGCGGGTTCTCGACAAGGGGCCCAAGTATTTGATCAACCCCGGCTCCATCGGCCAGCCGCGCGATGGGGATCCTCGCGCCGCCTACGCCTTCTACGATGACGAGAAGCAGCGCGTGGACTACTGGCGGGTGCCCTACGACGTCAAGGCTACCCAGCAACGGATGCGCGCTGTCGATCTGCCCGAGCCTCTGATCGCCCGCCTGACCATCGGCCGGTAAGCCCTGGCAAACCGGAAGTCACTATCTCAGCAGCAGCCCGGTGACCTGCACCCGGGGCGGGAGGCCATTCCAGTCGGCGGGGATATGCTCGAAGGCCGCCCGCACGCTGCGGGTCTGGCCCGGCCCCAGGGGGCCGGCCGGCCGGCCGGGCAAAGGGCGGGCGCCGATGGCCCGCAGGGTGTCGCGTAGCACCACGGCCTGGTAGGGGTCGAGGAACTCAATCGTCAGCTCCAGTACCAGGATGGAGCGGGCTCCGTGGTTCGTGACCCGGATGTCCAGGTAAGTCACCTGCTGTCCGAGAAAGTTCTGCCAGCGGCTCAGGTCCAACCCGGCGATTTCAATCTGCGGGATGTAGGCTTCGGCCTCTGCGTTGAGCGGAGGCAGTTCGAGCGGGGCCGGCTGGGCCACCGGCTCGGAACCAGAGCGCCCCAGCCAGAGGATTCCTCCGAGCACCCCCAGGCCCAAGACAGCGGCGACAATCAGCGGCAGTTGCCAGCTGCCCGAGGGGCCTTCCGGGTGGAGTGGCGCCGGCTCGAAGCTCGCATTCATCCTGGCTCGCACCCTAGCACACGCTCCGCGGCCAAATCAATTTGCCCCCGGCCGGCGCCCTCAGCGTGGCCGCGGGGCGGCTTTGTCGCTATCATAAGGTATGCACACTTTGGGGAGCGGAGCGGCCAGCATGAGCGAGCATGAGGCGGCGAGACTGCGGGCGCGCATCGAGACGTTCCTGATTGCGGACCCGCAGCGGGAAGTGAGCGAAGACGGCGAGTTCCTCTTCCACCTGGCCACCACCCGGTTCCGGCTGGAAGAGAGCCGGGGCAAGCTGCTGCTGCACCTGTGGTCGCCGGAGCGCAACTGGGTGCGCCGCGTGGCGGGCATCACCCGGGAAAGCTCCGAGCGGCTAGTGCTTGAGGTGGAGCGCTTCGGGCGGGCGAAGCCGGGGCGGCTGGTGGTAGCGCGGGCGCGCGCTGGGCGGCCGGGACTCGCCCCCGGGCGCGCAGCGGCACGGCGCGCATACAGCGGTTGGCTGCGGCGGCTGCTCGAGCGGGAGTGTCCCGGGGCGCGTCTGGAAGGGGTTTCCACGGCCGCCGATTTGAAGCGGTCATTCTCCGGTCTCTATACCCGTGCCCGCCTGCGCCTGGGCGAACAGTGGTGGGGGGCGGTGGGGATGAACGCCGGGGAGAGCGCCGCCGCGGCCGACGGGCTGCTCAGTCACGCGCTCCTCTGGTTCGACTGGAACCGCCGGCGCTACCCCGAGCGAGCCTGGGCGGGCCTGAAGCTGTTTCTGCCCGCCGGTCGCACCCAGACCACCAGCAGCCGCCTGGCTTGCCTGGCTGCGGGCCGCCTGCGGGTCGAGCTCTATGCCACGGACGAAGAAGAATTCGCCTGCCGCCGCGTGGATGAGCGCGACTGCGGCAACCTGGACGCTCGCCTGGCCCCGGCCCGCCACGCCGACGAAGTCCGGGCAGCGGAGAGTTCGGCCGTGGAGCGCATCCGGGCCCTGGCCCCGGATGAAATCGAAGAGGTGGTGCCGGCAGGAGGCCGGGAGCTTTCGCTGCGTGTCCGGGGACTGGAGTTCGCGCGTTCGGCGGGCGGGCAGGTGAGCTACGGGGTGGGCCCCAGGCAGCGGGTGCTCACCCGGGAGAGCCTCAACGAGCTCGAGGCCCTCATCGAGCGGCTCCGCCGGGAGCGCGCCCCCGGCGGCTCGGCGAAGAGTCCTTTCTACCGGCTCCAGCCCGAGCGCTGGCTGGAGAGTTTGGTGCGGCGCCACCCGGAGGCGATTGACCCGCGCCTGGTAGCGGAGCGGCTCTACCGCCAGGTGCCGGCGCTTGCGGCCGGCGAGCGCAGCGTAGCCGACCTGCTCGGGGCCACCCGGGATGGGCAGCTCGTGGTCATCGAGCTCAAAGCCTCCGCCGACCTGCACCTGCCCGTGCAGGGGCTGGATTACTGGCTGCGGGTGCGCTGGCACCAGGAGCGCGGCGAGCTGGCCCGGTTCGGCTATTTCTCCGGACTCAACCTGAAGCCGGCCCCGCCGGAGCTCCTGCTGGTGGCCCCGGCCTTGCAGTTCCATCCGACCACCGAGTCCATTGTCGAATACTTGGCCCCGGAGGTGCGGGTGACCCTAGTGGGGTTGAACGAAGATTGGCGGCGCAGCCTGCGGGTGGTCTTCCGCAGGGGAAGGGGTTAGGCGCCAAAAGAAAAGTGGGGAAGCGCCGCATTAGTGGGTTGCGCCGCTTCCCCGCGTCGTGGAAGTCGGGGTTATTGTGATACCGAATTAGATGCAGGGACCCTGTCGGGGTTGCCTGGCAGCTTGTGCTTGCCTGATTCCAAGGTGCTATGCGATGATGAGGGGCATTTGCGAGTCGCTTTTCCCCGTCCGGCTGGGGGTCGCTGGCGGGACCCAACTCCTACGTAGAGAAAGGGGCGAACCAGAATGTTCGTGCGTTTCTGGGGGGTGCGCGGCTCCACTCCCACCCCGACCGCCCGGAACCTCCGCTACGGCGGCAACACCCCCTGCATCGAGCTCCGCACCGGCGGCGGGAACCTCTTCATCCTCGACTGTGGCACCGGCTTCCGCCAGTTCGGACAGGCCCTGCAGAAGGAGTTCGGCACCAAGCCCATCAAGGCCCGCATCTTCCTGACCCATTACCACTGGGACCACATCCAGGGCATCCCCTTCTTTACCCCGCTCTACCACCAGCGCAACCAATTCATCTTCCACTCCTACGAGTTCCTGGACGAGAGCGTGCAGCAGGCTTTGGAAGAGCAGATGACCGACCCCTACTTCCCCGTGGACATGAGCACCATGCGGGCCCACCGGCACTTCTTCCGGATTGAGGAAGAGCGCATCGCCTACGACGACTTGACCCTAATCTCGAAGCGGCTGAACCACCCCCAGGGATGCCTGGGCTACCGGATCGAGTGCGACGGCAAGGTGCTGGTCTACGCCACCGACAACGAGCCCGGCGACCGGAAGGGCGACCGGAACGTCCGCCGCCTGGCCGACGGCGCTGACGTCCTTATCTACGACGCCCAGTACACCCCGGAGGAAATGAAGCACTTCCGTCGCTGGGGACACTCGAACTGGAAGGAAGGCGTGCGCATCGCCACCGAGTGCAAGGCCAAGAGGCTCGTCCTCTTCCACCACGATCCCGACCGGGACGACCGCAGCGTGGACAAGATCCTAAAACGCACCCGGGACCGCTTCGACGACGTAGTTGCCGCCCACGAAGGGATGGTCCTGAAGATCTAGTCAATCGGGCTCTTTTTCTTTCCTCCAAGCAGCATCGTCAGGGATTTCTGCACCCGCCGGGCCCGGGTCTCGACCTGCTTCGCCTCCATCCCCCGCACCGCCAGCCGCGCCCGCGTCCCCCAGACTTTCTCCACGCTAAAGGGAACCGTCAGGAAGGTCCAGGCGCCTCCCGGCCCCGCCGAAGTCAGCTTGGTTTTGAACTCTCTCCGCATGGCGATTCTCGTCGCAGAGTCTTTCTTGTGGCTAGCTAGGGGAGCTGAACAGGAAATAGAGCAGAAGCAGGTAGATCCCGGTCATGCCGGCAGCATCCAGGTTCGTCAGGGCTTTCTCCTGCTCGACGTACTGATGCAGCGTGTGGAAGAGCGGGAACAGCAGGAGCATCAAAAGCATGGTGGCAATGTTGATGGGCACCACAAAGTGACTGCCCTTACCGAGCAAACCTGCCAGACCAATGACCAGCATGCCAAACGGCAGCAGGAGGAACATCACCTGGGTCAGCCCCCCAAAGACATTGCTCAGAGCGATGCCCAGTTCGCCGCGCCTGTGGGACTTGTAGACGATGATGTATTCGCTGATGCCGGCGAAGAAGGCCAGGGCGGCGGCGGTGGGAATGGTCGGCAGCCCCAGGTGCTTGAGGGCCGTATCGGCGAACGCTCCGATGGATTCGCCCCCGCAATAGGCCCCCACCATCCCGAGCAGGAACATGGTGCCAATCCCGCGCCAACTGGTGTCGTGGCCGAGCCGGTGCGGGTCAGGGGGCATGGATTCCTTGTCGTCTTTGCCTTCGCTGTAGTACTGCATGAGGGTCAAGATGTAGTAGGCGTAGATGGCCATCAGGATGCTGCCGATTCCTATCAAATCCGCTCCTCCGAGCGTCGTCTTGGCCCCTTCCAGGCGGGCCACCAGCATCACGATGCCTACGATCAAGGTGATGGCGCCCCCGGCAATGAGGATTTCGCCGCCCGCCGCCGTCACCGAGCGCGGCATGGCGAAGGCGCCCTTGCGGTCCTTGGGCAGGAAGAAGGAATAAATGGAAAACGCCAGGGCGTTGTTGAAGATGGTCACGACCGCGGTGACAAAGGCGGCCAGCGGCTCGACCAGCACCAGGAAGGCGATGACCACGAATTCCGGCAGCGTGCTCAGCAGGGACCCAACAGTGCCCGAAACGAAGCCGTCCCACTTCAGCCGCGCCCCCAGGCGCTCCACCCCGATGAGGAAGCCCTCGCAGGAACCCTGGATGATGAGCAGCCCGCTCACCAGTTGTAGGAGGGCGACAGGGACCTGGCGGGCCTCGGTGTGGACGAACCCGAAGATGTGGTTCACCTGCAGGGCCGCCCAGATGAGCATCCCGGCGGCCATCAGCAGCTCCCATAGGGTAAAGCTGCGGGAGCGGGCCTCGATGGCCCGCAAGGCGGTCGCCACCCAAAACTGTTTGCTCGGCAGCGCGGGCTTCAGGCCCTGGCGGCGCTGCTCGACCAGTTGCTCCAGGGCGCGACGCAGGTTGGGCGAGCTGGCCACCAGTGCATCGAAGGCCTGCTTGGAAATCCGCCAGGCGGCCAGGTCGGTTTCGACGATGACCGAGGCCGAGCGCGGCTCGCCGGTGAGCAAGGCCGCTTCCCCGACCACCGTCCCGGGGCCGAGGCTGGCCGCGGTTTTACGGTCGCGCTCGACGCGGGCCTGGCCTTCCTCGATGAAGTAGAGAGCATCGCCGGCGGCACCCTGCTCGATGAAGCGAGTGCCGGCCGGGTAGTGCGCCTTCTCGACGTAGGGCACGAGGGCTTGAACTTCTTCCGCGGGCAGGGCGCGAAGGATGTCAATCCGGCCCAGGCGCTCGAGCACGTCGGCGGCGTCCAGGTTCTGCTCGGTTTCGACCTCTGCGGTCACGGTCAGCCTGCTGGAATCGTCACGGCGTGTTGGCGAAAAGTACGCGAATAACCAGGTGGAGTCAAGGCCGTCAGGAACCACCGACCAACGGATTATGAGTCCGCTGCTCTACCCCTGTCCCGAAGCTTCGGGATACGGGCCCCCAAGTGGGGCAAACGATACTCCCCCGCCAACAGTTTGGCGATCCAGTCTCTGCTCTTCATGGTCTTGATGTACCGCTCTGCGGCCATCGCTTCCGAACGGGAGCCATAGGGTGCTTGGAAAACGAGTTCCCACGGTCTTTCCGCTGGTCGGGAGCGGCTTGGGTTTGACAACTCCCCATTGCGCTCCCGAAGACGCCGAGCTACGTCTTCTGTGGCGCCTACGTAGTATCTTCCGCTCCGCTGGCTCTTGAGGATGTAAACGTAGTACATGGGCAGGGCTTCGTGGGCCCGCCTGGATTCGAACCAGGAACCAACGGATTATGAGTCCGCTGCTCTACCCTTGAGCTACGGGCCCGTCCCTATAGCTTACAAAACCAGAGCCACGGGGGTGTAGGGGAATTTGTGCGCAAGGGCTGGCCGGCCGAGGCTCACTGTTTTGACCAGAGATAGATCCCATAGTTGACGAAACCGGCCAGCAGGAGAAACACAACTGCCGCCACGCCCTTCAGCCATCCCGCCCAGTGCAGGAAGTACGGGAAGAGAAGGGCAGCAGCCAGCGCCAGCACCGCCCAGACAACCAGAAACTCTGTCTTTATGGCATGGGGAGGGTTCCAGAAACGGATGCCCGTCAGCCAAGCGGCGGCTATTCTGCGCAGCAAGCTATTCCCCCGAAGCCCTGGCCTTGCGTCGCCAGAAGGCGGGGAAGCCGAGGAGCATCCAGGCCAGCAGGCCCCAGATGCCCCACCAAATGGCGGAAATGAAGGCGAGGATTCCTAGATTGTGCGGGGTCCAGGCCTGGGTCCCGCCTACCTGCATTAGGGCGCCGATGGCGAGGAAGTAGCTGACCGGATAGAGGACGGCCCAGAAGCGCCGCAGGGAGACGCGCCAGAGCGGCCCGGGCAGCAGCGCCTGCAAGAAGCGAACGCCCCCGTGTGTGGCTTCGAACCACCAGATGACCGGCCGAAACGTCCAGCCGGCCCGGGTGATGGTCTCGCTGACTTGGCTCTTGATCTTGGCGGTATCGAACTTGAAGTCGCGCACGGCGCCGATCTGCGGCGGGAAGCCGGGGCGGAGGCCGTAGGCCCGGCCGTACCAGACGAAGTTGCCTAGGCCCATGAAGAACCAGAAAGAGAATTGGAAGCGCGGCACCCAGCCGTCGAAGCCGAGGAAGAAGTTTGACCCGCGCATCAGCTCGTTCCAGCGGGCCTCGCGGGTGGATTCATCGAGCAGCAGGCGAGCGCGATAGTAGGTGGTGAACCTGACCCGGGCGAAGGGCTCGTACCAGGAATCCTCAACCGGGTCGCAGTGAAGCTCAAAATCACAGTCGCGTCCGGGAACGAGCCGGACGGGCAACCGGCGGTCGTTGAGTTCGAAGAGGCGTTCGCGCAACTCTTCGGCCGTAAGCGGCTGGGTGCGCGGCCGCGGCCGCTTGGCCAGCAGCGCCGCCGTGAACTCCACCATGGCGTGCACCAGGAAGAGCGAAAGCAGCGCCCCGGGCAGCAGCCACCACAGGCTTTGATCCGTTGGCGGCGGTGAGCTCATGCGTGGCGTGTAGGGGGCCTAGGGCCGCTCTTGGATTGGCCCTCCCATGCGTTCAAACGCGTTCTGAACGCATAACGCATCCGGGTAAGGGGGAGGATAGGGGGGCGGCAAAGGCACAGGCTCTGCTCGATGAGCGGCGAGGACGCCATGAGGCCGCCATCATAGGGAGGGTCGCGGCGGCCAGTCAACGGGCGCCGGTGAACCTTCAGCTGGAAATCGGGAGCCAAATGGGTAGAATGGGCTTTCTTTTCCCCGGCTCCATCCTGTGGGCGACTTCTCGGCGGGAGGTTCCATGACAATGCAGGTCACGCGGCGCAACTTCCTGGGGTTGATGGGGGCCACGGCCATACCGGTGCTGGCCCCACCGATGGCAGGCGCATTCCCCTCAGAGCAACAGCCTTCGATGCAGCGCAGCGTTGAGCGGGCGCTCAAGGAGATTCACGTGGCCTCGCTCAAGCCACCCTGGCGGCTGCCGGTCTCCTGGTATCGCGCCACGGTGGGGCGCTTGCAAGCGAAGCTCCGCGACAAAGGCGTGGCCGGGCTGCTTTCGACCAATGGCTTGAACCACAACTACCTGGCCGGCCTCTTCCTGACCCAGACCGAGCGGCCCATGTGGCTCTGGGTGCCGGCCACGGGCGAGCCTGCCTTTTTCCATCCCGGGCTCGACCGCGACATGGTGGCGGGCTGGTGGGTGACCGACCACGAGTGGTACTTCGACTACCTGCACGCCGGCGAATTCAACAAAGTGCTTTGGCAGGCCGGGCCCACCGAGGACCTCTGGAAGTGGGTCTGCGGGCGGCTCGGGAAGCGCGGCTACGGCAAGGGCGCGCTGGCGCTGGACTTCGAGGCCGGGCCCTCGCTCGAAAAGAAGCTGAAAGAGAACTTGCCGGAGGTGAAGTGGGAGAACTGGGGCGAGGAGCTGCTGCACCTGCGTCAGGTGAAGACCCCCGAAGAAGTGGGGCTCACCCAGAAGGCGATTGACCTGCACGACGCCATGCTCGAGTTCGCCCGCCGCACCATCCTCGAGCGCGGCACCGACGCCACCGACTACGACATCCGCGAGGCCACGAGCGAGTTCGGCACCCGCAAGCTGATGGCGGCCATGGGGCCGGAGTTGGACGGCCGGCCGCACCGGGGCGTCGGCCTCTCGCTCGGCTTTGGCTGCCGCACCGGCCCGGCCACCGCCTATCCCCACCCGAACCAGTTCTTCTTCAAGCGCATCGAGCGCGGCGACGCCATCCAAATCGCCTCCCTGATTCGCATCGGCGGCTACGGCGGCGAAGGCTACCGGGCCTGCCACCTCGAGCCCCTCCCGGAGCTGGGCAAGAAGATGTGGGAAGTGCACACCGCTATGACCCTGAAGCAGGCGGAGCTCTCGAAGGCCGGGGTCAGGTGCAACGAAGTGGCCGCCGGCGTCCTCGAGCTCGCCTTCGACGCCGGCCTGGAGCGCTACGTCTACCACCGCCCCGCCCACGGCGCCGGCATGGAAGGCCACCAGGCGCCTTACATCTCCCCGGGCGACCAGACTGTGCTCGAAGAGAACATGATGTTCTCGAACGAGCCCGGCCTGTACAACTCTGAGGCCGGCTACGGCTACAACCACTCGAACAACATCCGGGTGGCCAAAGAGCGCGGGGAGATCATGAACAAGACCCCGCTGACCAAGGAGTGGTGCTGGCTGAAGCTGTAGAGACTTGGAAACGGGCCGGACGGGGAGGATGGCGTTGAAGCGACACACAATTGCAGTTTTGGCGGTGGCGCTGCTGGTTGCGGTCTCTGCGGCCAGCTTCAGCCTGTTCGCGCAGGCGCCCGCGAAGAAAAAGCTGACCCTGGAGCGGCTTTACCAGTGGCCGCGCCTCGAAGGGCGAGCCCCGGTCGGGGCCAAGTGGTCGGAGGACGGCCGCCGGCTGGCCTTCCTTTGGAACGACAAAGGGATGAGCTTCCGCGACCTGTGGGTTTATGACGCCGAGAGCGCCGAACGGCGGCGTCTGACCGACCTCGAGCAGCCCCGCGACGAATGGACAGAGACCCCGGCGGACAAGGACGCCAAGCTCAAGAAGTACCGACCTCCGGACTCGGGGCTGGGGAGTTTCGACTGGGCCCCGGATGGGCAGAGGATTGCGTTTGCCTTTCGCGGGGAGCTCTACGTGGTCGCGACCGAGAGCGGTAAACTCCTGCGTCTGACCAAGACCAAAGACCCGGAGTTTCGCCCCAAGTTTTCTCCCGATTCGCAGAAGCTGGCCTTGGCGAGCGAACGGGAGCTGTGGGTGGTTGACCTCTCGACCGGCCAGCGCGTCCAGCTCACCAGCGGCGGCTCCGACGACATCTTGAATGGCGCCCCGCCATTCCCGGAGAGCACGGCGCGGCTGTTCGAATGGTCACCGGACGGCCAGTGGATCGCCTTCCAGCAGATTGACCGCGCTGGTGAGCCCACTCGCCTCATCCCGAACTACTCTGGGACAGAAGTGAGGGTGGGCCGGCAGCGACGCACCTTCGCCAAAGATGAAACCCCCAAGATTCGACTGGGAGTAGTGCCGGCGGCAGGGGGAAAAGTGGTGTGGCTGACCCCGGGCGAGCGCCAGTACTTCTATGACTGGAAGTGGGCGCCGGACTCGACCCGGATCGTCCTCAACCGGGTCACAGAAAACTGGAAGGAGCGGCATCTTGACCTGATCAATGTGGAGGCCGCTCTCCGCGGGGCGAGGGAGAAGGGGGGCGATGAGCGAGAAGCCACCAAGGAAGCGGAAGAGAAGAATAAATATGAGTGGCTGCGCACCCTCTACAGCGAAGAAGATGACAAGTGGATGTGCACAATCTGCACGCCCGTGGAGTGGAGCCCGGACGGCGAGTGGATTCTTTTCACGAGCGAGCGCGATGGCTGGAACCATCTCTATCTGGTTTCTGTGGGGATGGGCCTGCCGGGCGCGCCCCCGATGCGCCGGCTGACGGGCGGAAGGTGGGAGGTGGAGACGCGCGGTTTTCCCCTGGAGATGCGGCCGCGCTTTTCCCGCGACGGGGAGCGCATCTATTTCACCGCCAATAAGGAAGACCTGAGCGTGCGCGACCTCTATGAGGTGGCGGCGAGCGGTGGCGAGCCCGAGCGCCTGACCAGCCGGACGGGCAGCAATGCCGCGGCCGTCTCGCCCGATGACCGCCGGATGGCGCTGCTGTTTTCGAGCTTTGCCGAGCCCTGGGAGCTTTACGTCAAGCCGGTGAAGGGGGCGGAGTGGACGAGGGTGACGCAATCGCCGCTGCCCGAATTTGCCGAGTACGAGTGGCCGCAGCCGAAGATTGTGGGGTTTCCCGCCCGCGACAGGAAGACCGTACGGGCCTTGCTGTTTTACCCCACGGAAGTGACGGTGCGCATGCACACGTTGATGCGCTTGCCCGGCCCGGCCCCAAAGCGCGGCGACAAGCGCTCCGGGCCGCGGGTCGAAAAGGTCCCGGTCATCAACTTCGTCCACGGCGCCGGCTACGCCCAGGCGGTGCTCAACCGCTGGGGCGGCTACTCGACCGAGCGGTTCCAGTTCAACCAGTTCCTCGCCCAGCACGGCTACGCCGTCCTTGACGTGGACTACCGGGGCAGCTCCGGCTACGGGCGCGACTGGCGCACCGACGTGTACCTGCACCTCGGCGGCCAGGACCTCGAGGACGAGCTGGCCGCCATGGAATACCTGAAAACGCTGGCCTGGGTGGACACCGACCGGGCCGGCATCTGGGGGGTGAGCTACGGCGGCTTCATGACGTTGATGGCGCTGTTTACTTCGCCGGACACCTTTAAGGCGGGCTCGGCCTGGGCGGCGGTGACCGACTGGGATAACTACCAGCGGCACTACACCCAGCAGCGGCTGAGGACGCCCAAGCAGGAGCCCGAGGCCTACCAGCGCAGCTCGCCCATCCACCACGTCGCCGGGCTGAAGAACGCCCTGCAGCTCCAGCACGGGGTGGTGGATGACAATGTCCACTTCCAGGACGCTCTGCAGCTGATTGACGCCCTGGTGGCGGCGGGCAAGGAGTTCGAGCTAGTCGTGTATCCGCAGTCGAATCACGCCTGGGCCCACCCCGATGTGTGGGTGCACTCGGCCCGCCGGATGTTCGATTTCTTCGAACAGCATCTCAAGGGGAAGTAGTGCCGAGCGCCGCCGCCGGCTTGACACTTGGCCCCGGCGGTGGCAGATTCACTTCTCGGGTGAACCTTTCTACAGCAAAGGAGGTTTTATGCGCAGGAAGACCTTTTTCTTGGCAGCGGGCTTTTTTTTGGCGGGGGCGGTGGGGCTTTGCCTTCCCAGCCCGCAGCCGCAGGCTACGCCGTGGTCGCTGGACGCCACCTACATTGAGGCGTGCAGTTGCCACCTGTTCTGCCCCTGCTACTTCAACCCCATGCCGGAGCATCCCTACTGCGAGTTCAACATGGCTGTCAAAGTGAACAACGGCAAGTTTGGTGAGGTGTCGCTGAAGGGGGCGCGCTACTGGTTAACGGGTGACCTAGGCGAGGAGTTCGGCCCTGGCAAGACGAGCAAGTGGCTGGTGGCCACCTTTGACCCGAGCGTGACGCCGCCGCAGCGCGATGCCCTCGTCAAAATCCTGACGCAGAAGGTCTACCCCTGGAACTGGGCCGAAGTGCAGATGGACGAATCCTCGATCACGTGGGAGATTACGGGCAACATGGCTCGGGCCAAGCTCGCCAACGGCAAGGGCGAGATGGTGCTCGAGCAGTGGAAGGGCAATGACGGCGGCAAGTCCGTGCTCCAGAACGTAAAGTACTTCGGCGCAGACTCGAACGACGGCTTCGTGATGTACAAGTCGAAGGTGCACCGCTGGGATGGCTTTGGACACAAGTTCGAATACAGTGGCCGCACCGGCTTCACGATTCGCCTCCGGTCCAGCGGTACCCTTTAGCCTGGACTCGCATCTAAGCGGGGGAAGGCGACGGCCCCGGGGAACGGGGAAGCGCAGTTCGGTTCTGATAACCCTGGGGTAGTTCCGCGCCGGGGAGATTCTTTGAGGAGGACAACTGCATGCATCGTCTCAAGCTAGGCGTGATTCTGGCTGTGGCCTTCGGGCTGGTCCTGGGTTTTGGGCTCCGAGCCCAGGAGCATCCGAAGCAAGAGCATCCGAAAAAAGAAGAGCATCCGACCGCCAAGGCGGCGAGCACGGCCGATATCGACAAAGCCATCCGGGCGCACATTGACCAGACCGCCAAGGCGAACCACGGGCGGTTCCCGGTCAAGGACGACGTCTTGAAGAAGACCTGGGCGTTGGCGCTGGAGAAGGTGCACACCGACAAGCTGACCGCGCTCGACGCCAACACCTACTTCGCCTGCGTGGACTTCAAGGCCGACGACGGGACGGCCGTGGACGCGGACTTCTACCTCAAGGGCGAGAAGGGAAGCCTGAAGGTGACCGACACCACGGTGCACAAGATCAACGGCGAGCCCCGCTTCAACTACGAAAAGAAGGGCGACTACTGGGAGCGGGTGTCAACCAGCAAGGCGCAGGAGCATCCGAAGTCGGAGCCCCCGAAGAAGGCCGAGCACCCGAAGGAATAAGCTCGCCGAGGGGCAGAGTTCAGGCGGCGGCCCGTACGGCCGCCGCCTTTTTGTCTTAGCGCCGCTGCCAATCCATTGCAGGTAAAGAAGAAAAAATTTTTGTCGGCAAAAACCGCGAAAACCGCAAAAACCGTAGACTTCGCGGGTGGAATCGGCTATGGCAAGTAGAGGATGCTGAACCGGCTGGCGTTCTTCTTCGTGCGGATTGTCGAGCGCTGGATGCCGGACCCGTTTCTCTTTTGCGTCCTACTGACCCTGCTCTGCTACCTGCTGGGGTTTGGGCTGACACCTACGGGGCCGCTCGAGCTCATGACCCATTGGTACGGCGGCCTGTGGGAGATCCTCCCGTTCGCCATGCAGATGGTGTTGATTCTGCTCACCGGCTACGCCCTGGCCTCCTCGGCTCCAGTGCGCCGCCTGCTCATTGGCATGGCTTCGGTGCCGCGCTCGCAAGGAGGCGCCATTGTGCTGCTCACGGTAGCGGCGCTGCTGGCTTCCCTGTTGCACTGGGGTTTCGCGCTGGTGGCCTCGGCTTTGCTCGCCAAGGAGATGGGGCGGCGCGTGCCGGGTTGTGACTTCGGCTTTCTGGTGGCGGGTGCCTACTCGGGCTTCGTGCTGTGGGCCTCGGGGATGTCGAGCTCGATTGCTTTGCTCTCGGCCACGCCGGGCAGCCCCATGAACGTCATCGCCCACTACACCCCGGCCGCGGTAACACCGATTCGCGAGACCCTATTCGCGCCCTACAACCTAGCCCTGGTCGGGGCGACGCTGGTGCTGGTTCCTCTCATGTTCCGGTGGATGATGCCGCGTGGCCCCCAGATTCGTTCGGTGGCTCCGGCATTGTTGGCCGAGGCGAACAATTCCGGAGGCGTCGCTGTCCCGGTGGCACCCTCCACGCCAGCGGCCTGGCTGGAGCAGAGCCGGATTGTCAGCTTCGCCTTGGTGTTGCTGGGGGCGTCCACCCTGGTGCGGCATTTCGCTCGCGGCGGGCGACTCGATTTGAACGTCATGATTCTGCTCTTCTTTGTGCTGGGTTTGGCACTGCACCAGCAGCCAATTCGTTATGTGCGGGCGTTTAACGAAGCTGCGCGGGTGGCCGGACCGCTGGCGCTCCAGTACCCGCTCTATGGCGGCATCATGGGGATGATGGAGGACTCCGGCCTGGCGGGTGTCATCGCCAGCTGGTTTGTGTCCTTCTCCTCGCCCCTCACCTTCCCTTTTTACAGCTTCCTGAGTTCCATCCTCATCACTCTATTCATTCCTTCGGGCGGCGGCCACTGGGTGGTGCAGGGGCCGTTCATGATTCCGGCTGCCGTCCGCCTGGGTGTACCGCCATCGGTAACGGCGATGGCGGTGGCCTTCGGGGAGCAAACGGGGAACATGGTGCAGCCCTTCTGGGCGCTGCCTATCCTGGCGATCGCCAACCTCTCCATCCGCGACATCATGGGCTACTGCGTGATGACCTTCCTGCTCTCCACCGTCCTCAGCACGCTGGTATTATTCTTGCTGGCCTGAAAATGAGATTCGAACTTCCTGGAAGGCGCCGCCGCATTCTTGGATTGGCGGGGCTCCTACTGGCGGCCGGGGTGGGGCCTGCGCTTCCCGCCCAGCAGCCCGGGACAGAGCCGAAAACCACGGGGTGGGTGTGCGGGCTGGTGGTGGACGAGACGTTTTCCTTTGTCGCCGAGGCCCAGATCAGCTTGCTGCCCCGGGTCGAGCCCGGCGCGCCAGAGCCCGCACCCGTAGCCCAGCTGGCCGCCGACCCCCACGGCGCTTTTTGTATCCGGGACCTGGCCCCCGGCCTCTATCAGCTCCGTGTGGCCCGGCCGCCCTGGCCGATCCAACCTCCGCGCACCGTGGAGGCGCGCGCCGGGCTGTTGAACCGGCTCACCCCGATCGAACTGGAGCTCGAGCCCGGCGAGCCTCGCATCTCTTTTCATGAGAGCTTTGACGGGATGTCGCCCACCGAGGCCCGCGGGGTGATGGAGCGCCTGCTCGAGCGGGGCGACGCCACCGCCATCCAGGAGCTGGCTCGCCGCCTGCTCCCCAAGCGCGGCCCCCGTCTTGACCTCAGCCGGCTAGTGCTCGGCCTGGACACCAAGCCCCTGGTGCTCGAGCTCATCCGGCAACTCGATACCGCCTACCTGCCGCCGCTCAAGACCGCTCGCTACCTTTTCGTCATCGGCGAACTCGCCGATGCTCGCACCCGCGACCTGGCCATGAACCTGTTCCTCGCCAGGCTGCGCGACTCCCGCCGCCTGCCCCCGAGCCCCTACGGCGCGGGCAACTCCGGCCAGGCCGAGTTCGTCAGCGACCTCGCCATCGGCGCCCTGGCCCGCAGCGCCGGCAAAGACTTCGGCTGGAAGTACGGGCAGCCCCCCCTGCAGAACCAGAAGGCCATCCAGGCGGCCAACGTCTGGTGGCAGAACGAGCTTGACCGTCGCCAGCGCTAGGCTCGGGCCGGGGCGGAGAGGCTAGCTGAGTTTCGCCCCGCAGAAGGCACAGGCTGCCCACCCGGGCTCGACCGTGTGACGGCAGGCAGGACAGGCCGAGGTGAGTGACTCCCCGCAGGCCGGGCAGAAGACGAAATCCGGCCGCACCGAGGCCCCGCACTTCGGGCACGGCCGCGCGATGGGGTGCCGCAGCACGAAGTAGAGGATGAAGCCGATGGCGTTGGGAATAAAAATCACCAGCAGGGTCCACAGAGTCCGGTTCATCTGCCGCCGGCCAGCATCGGCGTTCACGTAGAAGATCATCACCACCCACAAGGCCAGCACGGCCCCCGCGAATGTCAGCAGGATGGCGATCAGCCAAAGGGGCGGTTCGCCCGGCTTGGGGTGCGCGGTGCGCAGGATAAGGGGCATCACCACGGCAAAGAACACCACCAGCCACGCACCCGCCACGGCGTAACCCACTGCGGGGACGACCTTCAGCTCCTGTTTCAGCGTGGTCTTGGTGTCGTAGGCGCGCGGGTTCATATGACTTTCTCCTCCAGATCGATCTTCTCCGTCTGGCGGAGCAGCGGCAGCAGGGCCAGCCCGATTACCCAGCAGAACGACCACCACAGCCCCAGCCCCAAGATGACCACCGCGAACCAGGGCAGTGCCAGTCGGCTCCCCAGCCAGTCCACTGCCGCGGGCAGCAGCGGCCAGCTCACCACGAAGAGCGCCCAGCCATAGAGCACCAGCCCCGCCAGCACCAGCCGGTTCCAGCGCCGCGCCAACACTTCTTGGCGCCGTGCCCGCGCCAGGGCGGCAATGCGCCCCAGCCGCGCCGGCGCGGGGACGGTCGCCGGAATCCGCCCGATCGCCCCGAGCAGCCGCCGCCAGACCTGCGCCTCTCGGGCGCAGTCGGGGCAGGCGGCGAGGTGGGCCCGGGCGCGGGCTTCCTCCTCGGGCGCGAGCGCGCCCGCGGCCAGCGCCGCCAGGCTCTTCTGGGTTTTCTCATGCTCAGTCATGCGGTTGCAACCCCAGGCCTTCCGCCCGCTGGCGGAGCAGGATCAAGCCGCGCTGGACGCGAGTCTTGACCGTCGAGAGCGGCAAGCCGAGCAGACGGGCCACTTCGTCCAAGCGCAGCTCTTCCTGGAAGCGCAGGGTCAGCACTTCGCGGTAGTGCCGCGGCAGGCTGGCGAACGCGGCCGTCACGCGTTGCTCCAGCTCCCGCTCGGCGAGGCGCTCGAGCGGCGAGGGGCCCTCGGCCGCCACCTGCTCGAGCGGCTCCAGCCGCTCGCCCTCCTCGTTTTCGGCAGGCTCGGCCGGATGGCCCAGGCCGCGAGCCTGGCGGGCGCGCTGCCGCAAGGTGTCAATCGCCCGGTGGCGGGCGATGGCAAACAGCCAGACAACGAAAGGCTGGCGGGCGTCGTAGCCGTCCAGCCGCTCCACCACCCGCAGCCAGGTGTCCTGCAAAATATCTTCGGCCAGGGCCGTGTCGTTCACCAGCCGGACGAGATAGGGATAGAGCCGCGGCGAGTAGCGCTCCACCAGCGGCGCGATGCCCTCGCCACCGCCCCGGCGGATGTAGGCCACAAGTTCGGCGTCCGTGGCTGTGGCGGGCAGGCTCATCCACCGTACGCCCCGGGACCGGGGCGGACCAAAAGGCAGCGTGCGGGCCAGGGCGCTCGTTAGCGCCATCATACTCAGGATACGCCGCCCCGGCGGAAAAGGACGCAGAACTCTCCCCGCCGGGCCGGCAACTACCGGTAGAGGTGGGAGACGAACTCGGCGTAGCCGTTGTAGGGCTGGGTGGGGAGGCGCCGGCCGGTAGCCACGTCCTTCTCGGTGGCCTGCGACCAGCGCGGGTGCGGCACCGCCGGGTTGACGTTGGCGTAAAAGTCGTACTCCTCGGGCGCCACCACGTTCCAGAAGTTCTTCGGCTGCTCTCGCGTGAACTCGAAGCGCACGATTGACTTGATGGACTTGAACCCGTACTTCCAGGGCACGATCAGCCGGAGGGGAGCGCCGTTCTGGTTTGGCAGCCGGTGCCCGTAGCTCCCAACCACGAGCAGGGCCAGCTCGTTTGTGGCCTCGGCCATCCTCAGGCCCTCGTAGTAGGGCCAGGGGTACCAGGGCTGGGTGCGTTGGCCCACGGCCTCGCCGGGTCGGTTGAAGCTCACCATCCGCAGGTAGCGCGCCGAACTCTTCGGCCGCGCCCACTCGACGAACTTCGCCAGCGGGAACCCGATCCAAGGCACCACCACCGACCAGGCCTCCACGCAGCGCAGCCGGTAGACGCGCTCTTCGAGCGGCATCTGCCGGATGAGCTCGTCGACGTCCAGCCGCCGCGGCTTCTCGACTTCACCCCTCACTTCAATCTCCCAGGGCCGCGAGCGGAACCGCTCGGCCAGTCGTGCCACCTCGCCCTTGTCGGTCGAGAACTCGTAGAAGTTGTTGAAGCCCGCCACGATGCGCTCGCTGGTGACGGGTCGTTCCACCTTGTACTTCGGGTTGCGCGCCGCTGCCAGCGCTGGCAGGTTCGCAATCCCCGGCGGGTCCGCGGCGAACGGATCGAGCACCCGCCCCAGGCCGAGCGCGGCCAGCCCGAACCCCGCCATCCCCACCCCCGCCCCTTGCAGGAACCGTCGCCGGGAGCGGTAGACTTCTTCTGGCGTGGCTTCCCGCTCCGGTGTTTCCCAGCCCCTGGGCACGCGAATCAGCATTCTGCTTCCTCCAGCACCCCGCTGTTCATCCTAGCACGCCGGGTGAGGTTTGACAGTCCTTCGCGGACGCTGCTAGAATGCGTTGGCGAGGCAAAGCCACCGTGTTCAGCGCCACCAGTGTCGCCCTGCGGGGACGAGGGCATGCTAGCCGACCTCGAACGTCTGATTGAATTGCAGCAGGTGGACCTCCGCCTGCAGGAGCTCACCCGTCAAATCGAACTCTTCCCCCAGCGCCGCGCCGAAGCCGAGCAGGAGCTGGCCCGGGCCCGGCAAGTGGTCGCCGACGGCCGCGCCCGCCACACCGAGAGCCTGAAGGAGCGCAAAAAGCTTGAGCTCGACGTCAAGTCCATCGAGGAGCGCGTCCGCAAGCACAAGGATCAGCTCTACGAGGTTAAGTCCAACGAGGCCTACCGGGCGTTACAGCAGGAAATCGAGGCCGACGAAAAGTTGAAGGCCCAGGCTGAGGATCGCGAGCTCGAGGCCATGATCGCCGCCGAGGAGCTGGAGAAGCAGATCAAGGCCGCCGAGGCCGAGCTGGCTCGAATCGAGCAGCGCGTGGCCGCCGCCCTCCGCCAGCTCGACGAGGAACAGGCCGAGCGCCAGAAAGAGTCCGCCGAGCACACCGCCCAGCGCGAAGCCCTCCGCCGCCAGATCGAAGGAGACACCCTGGCCGTCTACGACCGCATCGCCCGCGCCCACGGCGGCATCGCCCTGGCCGAAGCCCGCGACGAAGTCTGCCAGGTCTGCCGCATCCACATCCGCCCGCAGACCTTCGTCGAGGTCAAGCGGAACGACCAGCTTCACTACTGCGAATCCTGCCACCGCATCCTCTACTACCTGCCCGCCACGCCCCCGGGCGTCGAACAGCCGGTCGAGGCGGGCACCTAGCTGAGCCGACGTGCCCCGCCGCAAGCAGCGCGAATCCCTTGAGTTTGCTGAGTCGGAAGCCCCGCCCGACTCTGTCGTCGCCACCATTGACGGCGCCGCCCGCGGCAACCCTGGGCCGGCTGCCTACGGCGTCGTCTTTGCGGATTCCGCCGGGAAGGTGCTCACGCAGCTTGCCGGGCGCCTCGGGCGCGCCACCAACAATGTCGCGGAATACCGCGCCCTGCTCGTGGCCTTGACCTACGCCCGCACCCAGGGCTGGCGGGCGGTGAAGATTCGCACCGACTCCGAGCTGCTCGCTCGCCAGCTCCAGGGCCACTACCGCGTGCGCAGCTCGGCCCTCAAGCCGCTGCACGAGCAGGCGCGGCAACTGATCGGCTCGCTCGACTACTTCGCCGTCCAGGCCGTGGCCCGCAAGCTGACCCGGGCCGCCGACAAGCTGGCCAACGCCGCCTTGGACCGGCGACCCGTGCCCCGCGACGAGCGACCCGCACGAAAAAAGCTCAGCCCAGCAGCCCCTTTATCCCGAGCGGAGTCGAGGGATGCCACTGGGACCCGGACCGTCCGTGCCGTTTACGAAGCTGGCGTGCTGCGGCCGCTGGAAAAGCTCGAGCTCATGGACGGAACCGAAGTGGAAGTGACGGTTCGCCGCCTACACGACGGCTAGCTGGGCCGGGGGAGAGTTCAACTCCGCCGAGCGGTTCAGGAAAAACGTGCGGTAGAGGCTGTCGCGCTTGACCGGGAGGAAGCCGGCGTCGGAGATGATGCGGCGCAGCTCGGCTTCAGTGGTGCGGTTCGTGCAGCCCGCCGCGGCTACGACATTCTCTTCGATAATGATGCTGCCCACATCGTTCGCCCCGAAGCGCAGCCCAATCTGACAGATCTTGATCCCTGGCGTCAGCCAGCTCGACTGGATGTTTTCGATGTTATCGAAATAGAGCCGGCTGAGGGCCAGCGTCTTCAGGTAGTCCACCGCCGTCGCCGGCTCCTGGATGGTCCGGCCGAGCGGGGTGTTCTCCGGCTGGAACATCCAGGGGATGAAGGCGGTGAACCCGCCGGTCTCTTCTTGAATCTGCCGGAGAGTCTCGAAGTGGTTCACCCGGTGTTCGTAGGTTTCGCCGCAGCCGAACATCATCGTGGCCGTGGTGCGCAGGCCGAGCTGATGGGCGGTGCGGTGGACGTCCACCCACTCGCCGGCGGTGCACTTCAGGCGGCTGATGCGTCGGCGCATTTCGTCGTCGAGAATCTCCGCGCCGGCGCCAGGAAACGAATCCATCCCCGCGTCCCGCAGCCGGGCGATGGTGTCCCGCAGGGTGAGCCCACTGAGCTCGGCAATGTTGATGATCTCCGGGGCGGAGAAGCAGTGCAGGTGCAGGAGCGGGTAGCGCTGCTTGATGGACCGCAGAAGGTTCTCGTAATAGTCCATCCTGAGCTCTCCGTGCAGCCCGCCCTGGAGCAGGATGCCGGTGCCGCCGAGCGCCAGGGTTTCGTCAATCTTCTGGCAGATGGTCTCCAAGTCGAGCAGGTAGCCTTCCGTCGAGCCCATGGGCCGGTAGAAGGCGCAGAAGGAGCAATACTCGGTACAGAAGTTGGTGTAGTTGATGTTGCGGTCGATTTGGTAGGTGACGACGTTTTCCGGGTGCAGCCGCTTGCGCAACTGGTCGGCGGCCAGGCCGATGCCGACCAGGTCGTCCGACCGGAACAGCTCCAGCGCTTCCTGCTTCGAGAGCCCCATCCTAGAGAAACTCCAACGGCCTCACCCGCTCGAGCAAGCCCAGCTCGTGCGCGTAGCGGTAGAAAGATTCTAGCCCGGCCCGTTGCGGGGCGTCCAGCCGATACTGGATGCTGTGGCGCAGGTAGCGCTCGAGCTGCCCGCCGGGCAGCCCGAGCCGTCCTGCCGCTTCGCGAGCGATTTCGGCAAGGTGAGCTAGGCCCTCATCCCGCGCCTGGCGGAACGCCTTGGCCAGCACCAGCCGGGTTTGTCGAGAGCGGGCCCGCTCGGCCCGCACTGCCCAGAAGGCAAACACGAAAGGCAGGTTCGTCAGCCGCCACCACTCTTCGGCCAAGTCGTAGACGTGCACGTTCGGGACTTCGGGCAGCTCCTTCTGCGGGCCGTGCAGGAGGAAGCGCAGCGCCGGGTCGCCGATCAGCAGAGCGGCGTCGGCCTGCTCGAGCATGGTCGGCAGCTCCGGGCGGGCCTCGAGGTAGTCAGGCTCGGCTTTCCACTGCTTCGCGAACAGGATCTTCACCAGCGCTGCTGAGGTCCGCGAGCTGGCATCGAGCGCCACCCGCCGGGCTTTGCGCGCCGGCCCCCGGCTTACCAGCAGCACGCTCTCGACTTTCCGCTCGCTGGCGATGGCGATGCCGGGGATGATTTGTAGGCCGGGAATGGTTTGGTATTCGATCGACGGGATGATGCCGACATCGGCCCGGCCGCTGCGCAAGGCCTCGGCGCACGCCGCCGGCACGGCGTAGCTCAGCTGGTATCCCGCTCTGCGGGACGCCCCGCGCCCGAGTCCCCAGACCAGCGGCGCTGTGTTCAGGTACCTCACCACGGAGACCCGCAGAGGGAGAGGCGTCGGTCGCCGGGGCGGGTGAAAGCGGCGCTGGTGTTTCTCTTTGATGGCAGTCATCCCTGAAAGAAATACGCTCCGGCGGCCCGGCGAGCCGCAAAGAAGCGCGCACTGTAGCACCAGCGCCGCGCTCTTTCAATCCATGGCCGCGCCCTTGCTGTTGAGGCCGCCTTGACAACAACCCACCCCACCCGATAGTTTCACTTGATTTTTCTGGCCCGCAAGGGCTGAATGAAAAACCGATGCCGCAGGATTTAGAACGCTACAGCTATTGGCTGGCGGTGCTGCTTACCCCCGGCGTGGGGGCGCGGCTGGCGGCGGAGCTGCTCCGGCGCTTCGGGTCACCGGAGAAAATCTTTTCCGCTTCGCGCCCGGAGCTTGAAGCCTGCGGCCTGCCGGGGCCGGTGGCCCAGACGGTAGTCTCGCGCGCTCCCCTGAAGGCGGCGGAGCAGGAACTCGAGAAGGTGCGCCAACTCGGCGTGCAGCTGCTCGCCTGGGACGAGCCCGACTATCCGCCTCTGCTCAAGCAAATCTACGACCCACCGGTGCTGCTCTACCTCCGGGGTGACCCCGCCGTGCTCTCTTCGCACGGCCTGGGTATCGTGGGTTCGCGCCAGCCAACGCCGTACGGCACACAGGTGACCGAGCGGCTGGCGGAAGAGCTGGCCGGGCGCGGCCTGACCGTGGTCAGCGGCCTGGCCCGCGGCATTGACTCCGCCGCTCATCGCGGCGCCCTCAAGGTCCCGGGCGGCAAAACCATCGCCGTGCTGGGCTGCGGGATTGACGTCGACTATCCCAAAGAGAACCGCAAGTTGCGGGCGCAAATCGAAGCGAACGGCTGCTTGGCGACCGAGCTCCCCATCGGCATCTTTCCCGCCCCGCAGAATTTCCCGGTCCGCAACCGCATTATTGCCGGGCTGTCGTGGGGCGTGATGGTGGTCGAAGGCGGGCGCTATTCCGGCTCGCTCATCACCGGCCGGCTGGCGATGGAGTACAACCGCCAGGTCTACGGCGTCCCGGGCAACATCACCAACCCCAAGAGCAACGCTCCGAACAGCCTGATCAAGCAGGGAGCCAAACTGGTCGAAACCTGGGAGGACGTGGTCGAAGAGCTCCCTACCCCGGTGCGGAGTGAAATCCTGGAGCGGCTGGCGGCGACCACGGTGGCAGCTCCCGCCCAGAAGGCTTTGCCCCTCGAGGAAAATCTCTCCGCCACCGCAAGAGCGGTGTTCGGCATCCTAAAGGTGGACGAGGCCCTGCACGTGGACCAAGTGGTGGAGTCCACCGAGCTCGCCTCCTCGGACGTGCTGGCCGCATTGTTTGAGCTGGAGATGAAAGGCCTGATCCGGCAACTGCCCGGGAAGTTTTTCTTGCGGGTGTTGCCGGCGGGTGTGGGGTCCCGGACAGCCTAAATGGCCAAGTCGCTGGTCATTGTCGAATCCCCCGCCAAAGCCCGCACCATCGGTCGCTACCTGGGCAGGGGCTATGCGGTCAAAGCCTCGCTCGGCCACATCAAGGACCTGCCCAAGAAGCACCTGGGCGTGGACGTGGAGAAGGATTTCCAGCCCACGTACTTCGTCATCCACGATAAGGAGAAGGTGGTGAGCGAGCTCCGACGGGCAGCGCGCAAGGTCGATGCCGTCTACTTGGCCGCCGACCCCGACCGCGAAGGGGAAGCCATCTGCGCCCACCTGATGGAAGTCCTCACAGAGAAGAAGCTGCTCGCTGAAGTCAGCGACAGCAACAAGGCCGCACGGAAGAAAAAGAAAGGGAAAACCCGGAAGAAGACGATAAAGAACACCTCGGCGAGCCAGGATCGCCATGTGGTAGTGCTCGATGTCCCACCGCCTGTTCCTCCCCAGACGAAGTTCCACCGAATAGCGATGAACGAAATCACCCCCCGCGCCGTCCGCCAGGCCTTTGAACAGCCCGGGCAGATTGACCGGCACCTGGTGGACGCCCAGCAGGCGCGACGGATCCTCGACCGCCTGGTGGGCTACGAAGTCAGCCCGCTGCTCTGGGACAAAGTGAAGCGCGGCCTGTCAGCCGGCCGCGTGCAGACGGTGGCCCTGCGCCTGGTGGTGGAGCGGGAGCTGGAAATCCGCGCCTTCAAGAGCGAAGAGTATTGGACCATCCTGGCCAACCTCTCCGCCGTCCAGCCGCCCGCCTTCGACGCCAAGCTCATCGAATTCCAGGGCCAGAAGCTCACCATCCCGAACGAAGAAGAGTCCCGCTGGCACGTGGCGGCGCTCGAGCGGGCCCGCTTCCGGGTGGACTCCGTGCAGCAGAAGGAGCGCCGCCGCTATCCCGTGCCGCCCTTCACCACCAGCAAGCTCCAGCAGGAGGCGGCCCGCAAGCTGCGCTTCAGCGTCAAGCGCACCATGACCCTGGCCCAGCGACTTTACGAGGGTATCGAACTGGGCGGAGAAGGCAGCGTCGGCCTCATCACTTACATGCGCACCGACTCCACCCGGGTCAGTCAGGAGGCCCTGGCCGAGGTGCGCGATTTCATCCCCCATCGTTTCGGCCCCGACTACCTGCCCGGGCAGCCCCGCTTCTACAAGTCGAAAAAGGGCGCCCAGGACGCCCACGAGGCCGTCCGGCCCACCTCCGTGCGGCGCACGCCGGAATCGGTGCGCAGGTACCTCCACGAGGACGAATTCAAGCTCTACCAACTCATCTGGCAGCGCTTCCTGGCCTCGCAGATGGCGGAAGCTGTCTTCGATCAGACCACCGTTGATGTGGTGGCCGGCGACTACCGCCTGCGGGCCAGCGGATCGGTCGTGAAGTTCGACGGCTTCCTGACCGTGTACGAGGAGGGAAAGGACGAGGCCCAGCGGGCGGAGGAGGAAGAGGAAGCCGCCACCCTGCGCCTGCCGGAAGTCCGCGAAGGCGAGGAACTGCGGCTGAACCAGCTCAAGCCTGAGCAGCACTTCACCCAGCCGCCGCCGCGCTACACGGAAGCGACGCTGGTGAAGGAGCTGGAGGAGAAGGGCATCGGCCGGCCCTCGACCTACGCCGCCATCCTCTCCACCATCTTGGAGCGCGACTATGTGCGCAAGGACAAGGGCAAGTTCTATCCCACACCGCTGGGCGAGCTCGTCATGGGGCTGCTCATCAAGAGCTTTGAGGACATCTTCGATGTCGCCTACACCGCCCGCATGGAAGAAGAGCTCGACGAAATCGAAGAAGGCAAGCTCGACTGGCGCGCCGCCTTGAGCGAGTTCTACGAAAAGTTCGCCCGCGACCTGGAGCGCGCCGGCGCAGAGATGGAAAACATCAAGGCCGGGCGGGCGACCGAAGAGAGCTGCGAGCGCTGTGGTAAGGCGATGCTGCTGCGCATCGGGCGCCACGGGCTGTTTCTGGCCTGCTCGGGCTACCCGGACTGCACCAACACCCGCGAGCCCGAGCTGGATGTCCGCGGCATCGACTCTGACGACACCGCTCCCGAAGGCGCGACCCAGTACTGCGAAAACTGCAGTCGGGAGATGGTGGTCAAGCGCGGCCGCTACGGGCCCTTTTACGCCTGCACGGGTTATCCCGACTGCAAGACCACCAAGCCGCTCGCCGCCCGCGGCCGCGCCGCTGAGCCCGTGCCGCTCCATGAGACCTGCCCGGAGTGCGGCGGCCAGCTGGTGGAGAAGGTGGGCCGCTACGGGCTGTTCGTCGCCTGCTCGAACTTCCCCGAGTGCCGCTACACCCGGCAGAAGACCCTGGGCATCAAGTGCCCGGAGTGCGGCACCGGGGAGCTGGTCGAGCGCCGCGCCCGCCGGGGCCGGCGGGTCTTCTACGGCTGCTCGCGCTACCCGGAGTGCAAGTTCACCGTAGGGCATAAGCCCCTGGCCGAGCCGTGCCCTGCCTGCGGGGCTCCCGTGACCTACGAGAAGCATCGCAAGGGCGGGGCCAGCCGTTACTGCCGCAACCCCGCCTGCCAGTTCGAACTGGCCCTGGCCTGAGCCGTGGATGGCCGGCTCCCCTCTCAGCGATGAGCAGCGTCCCGCTCCTGTTCTGGGTTCTCTTCCATCTGCTGGTGTTTGGACTGCTGGCGCTTGACCTGGGCGTCCTGCAGCGCACCGCCCACGCCGTGGGCAAGCGCGAAGCCCTGGCCTGGACGATTTTCCTGGTGGCGCTGTCGCTGGCCTTCAATGCCGGCGTGTATGTCTGGATGGGCTCGCAGCGGGCGCTGGAGTTTTTCACCAGCTACGTGGTGGAGTACTCGCTCAGCCTCGACAACATCTTCGTTTTCGTCTTGCTGTTCCGCTACTTTTCCGTCCCTACCGCCTACCACCACCGAGTGTTGTTCTGGGGGATCATCGGGGCCCTCATCATGCGCGGCACAATGATTGCGCTGGGCACGGTTCTTTTGGCCAAGTTTCACTGGATCATCTACGTATTCGGCGGCTTCTTGGTGGTTACGGGCATCCGCATGGCCGGCCCGCGGCACATCGAGGTGGAGCCGGAGCACAACCCCGTGCTGCGCCTAGTGCGGCGCCTGTGGCGGGTGACCGAGCGGTACGAGGGCCAGCATTTCTTCATCCGCCGTGACGGCCGCCGCCTGGCCACGCCCCTGTTCGTGGTTCTGGCGCTGGTCGAAACCACCGATCTGGTCTTCGCGGTGGACTCCATTCCCGCCGTCTTCGCCATCACGCGGGACCCCTTTATCGTCTACACCTCGAACGTGCTGGCGGTCTTGGGGCTGCGCTCGCTCTACTTCCTGCTGGCAGCCGTGATTTCGAGCTTCCAGTACCTGCACGTAGGGCTGGGGATTGTGCTCGCTTATGTGGGCACGAAGATGCTGCTCTCCTCTGTCTTCCCCATCCCCGTGGGGATTTCGCTGGCGGTCATCGTCATCATTGTGTCTATGTCCATGCTGATTTCCTGGCTGAAAACCCGGGCCGCAGATGCGGAAGCCCGAAGCCCGAAGGGCTAGCGACGGAGCTCACGCAGCAGGAAGAACCCCAGGACCAGGAGGAGCGGCGCCGAAGCAGCCCCGGGTACGTAGCCGCCAAAGAAGACCGCCGCGCTCAGGTGGCCGACGCCGTTCAGGACTTCAATCACTCCGACCACTCCGGCCAGGAACAGGGCCCAGGGCCGGCCGGCCTGCACGAATGGCACTGTGCCCAGCAGCAGCGCGATCAAGCTCATGTTGATGACGGCAAAAGTGTCCGCGGCCATGCGGAACTGGGGAAGGGCAGGAATGGTGCTGTGGAGCACCCCGGTGGCTGTCCAGAAGAAGTCGTAGAGGTGGGTGCGCATCTCTTCGATGCTGTGGGCAGCCTGGGCAAAGCCGAGCAGGAGGTAGATAGTCCCCGCCCGGCTGGTTTCGTGTGGTCTCGTCTCCACCCGAGGCCTTTCGGCTAGCGCCGACTGGCTTCTGTTTCTTCCAGCTCGACGTCGAAGCAGAGGTTGAAGCGGTTGGTCAGGTTCATCGTGCCGATCGCCAGGTTCAGTTCCACCAGGTGGGCCTCGCCGAACCACTTGCGCAGCTGCTGGATGTCCCCGTCGGTAACGCTGCCGGGCGCCCGGGTGAGCTTTTCCGCCAGACGGATGACGGCCTTTTCCCGGTCATCGAAGAGGGGCGAGCTCTCCCAGGTGTCGGTTTTCAAGGCGGCGATTTGTTCGTTGCTCAATCCGGCGCGCTTCCCCGAAGCGCTGTGGTGAGCGGTTCAATAGTGGCAGGCGTTGAGGATCGCCGCGCGCAGGGCGGCGAGCTCCTTGGTCTTCGCCTCCACCACCCCGCCCGTCCAGAGCTCTTTGTAGAAGTTGGAAAAGGTGACCAGCAGTTCCGGCCGGTGGGCCATGGTCTTGAAGAGGTTCGGCACGGTGCCAAACTGCTTTTCGGCGGCGTCGTAAAGGCTGCGGAGCACAACCGCCGCCCGCTCTCGGGGAATGGGACGAATCCGCGCCATAAGGACCTCCGGCAAACTTTCGCGGGGCTTCGGCTAGGACTGCGGCTGGTAGATGCCCGCCGCCACCAGCGCCGAGATGAGAATCTGCAAGTAGCCGAAGACGATCCATTTCAGAGCCAGCGTGCCGGCCACGGGATAGACCACGTATTCGGTGACGGCAAACGGTGCCAGCAGGGTTCCGACGATCAGCCCGTAGCGCAGGCCCTGGCCGATCCAGCCTTTTCCCGGCTCGTACCCTTTGGCATAGATCAGGCAGAAGGCCAGGGCAAAAACCAGGTTCCCCAGATAGAGGAACAGCATCCGCTGACTGAACTCCTCCACACTGCGCAGCAGCGACCCGACCATGGGCTCATACTCGGGTCCGAGAATAACTTCGTGAATCAGGAAGGCGAGACCCGAATAGAACACAAACACCGCCACGGCCGCGAGCAGGAATCTCTTCGTGTCCATCCGCCACTCCTTGGGGAAGAATCTTCCGCGCTTTCAGGGCCACACGCCAATTTGTATAATTGTACCTGACTGGCTCGGCAAAAAGCCATGCGGCGGAGCAAAGAAATCATCGTGATCGGCGGCGGGCTGGCCGGCTCGGAGGCGGCCTGGCAGGTGGCTCGTGCCGGACGGCCGGTGACCCTTTATGAGATGCGCCCCCTCCGGACTACCCCGGCGCACAAGACCGATCGGCTGGCTGAACTGGTCTGCTCGAACTCGCTCAAGTCGAACTTCCCCGACAGCGCCCCCGGCCTGCTCAAGGAGGAGCTGCGCCGCATCCGGTCGCTCCTGATTCAGGTGGCCGACCGCTCGGCCGTGCCCGGGGGGATGGCCCTGACCGTGGACCGCGAGCAGTTTGCCGGCGGCGTAACGGCAGCCATTGCCTCGGATCCTCTCATCAGCGTGCGCCGGGAAGAGGTGCGCGCCGTGCCGCGGGACGCCGTCGTGATTGTGGCTACCGGCCCGCTTACCTCGGACGCCCTCTCTCAAGACATCGCCGGGCTCACCGGCTCGAACCACCTCTACTTCTACGACGCCATCAGCCCCATCGTGGACGCCGAGTCGCTGGACTCCTCCAAGATCTTCCGCGCCTCCCGCTACGGGAAGGGAAGCGAGCCCGGCCCGGACGGCGACTACCTCAACTGCCCGCTCACCCCCGAGGAATACACGGGTTTCGTGGATGCCGTGCTCGCCGCCGAAGAGGTCGAGCGGCATGAGTTTGAGGACGTCCGCTACTTCGAAGCCTGCCTGCCCATCGAGGAGCTGGCCCGCCGCGGGCCGGACACGCTGCGCTTCGGGCCGATGAAGCCTGTCGGCCTCATTGACCCGCGCACCGGACGGCGGCCCTACGCAGCCGTGCAGCTCCGCCAGGAGGATGCCCGCGCCTCGAGCTACAATCTGGTCGGCTTCCAGAACCACTTGAGGTTCGGCGAGCAGAAGCGCATCTTGCGGATGATTCCCGGGCTGGAAAACGCCGAGTTCCTCCGCTACGGCCAGATCCACCGCAACACCTACTTGAACGCTCCGGCGCTGCTCGCTCCGACGCTTGCCCTGCGCGCCCACGCGGGTCTGTTCGTCGCCGGGCAACTCTGCGGCACCGAAGGCTACGTCGAGGCCATCGCCACCGGCTTCCTGGCGGGCATGCAGGCGGCCCGGCTGGCCCGCGGGGAGGAACTCCTGCCGCCGCCCCGGGAAACCGCGCTCGGGTCGCTCGTGCACTACATCACCCGCACTTCCCCCCGCGGCTACCAGCCCGCCAACATCGCCTTCGACCTGCTCCCGCCTCTGCCCGAAGAGGAGCAGCAGCGCCTGCGCAGCAAGAAGGAGCGTCGCGCCACTCAGTGTCGTCGCGCGCTTCGAGCCCTTGAGGGGTGGGCGCAGGCCAGGGGCCTTTTCCCTGTGGTTTCGTGCGAATCCGTGGTTTCATCTCCCTGATGCGGCCGGCGATGGAGAAGTTCCTGGCG
>JACQTJ010000024.1 GCA_016210855.1 Acidobacteriota bacterium
CCTCGTCGTAGAATCCTCCGTAGAGGTGAGCTATGGCCGCCATCAACCGCAAGCGGGTCCTGCTGGGTACGGTCGCCGGGTGGCTGGTGTGGGCGATGTGGAGCCTGGTGGTCAACGCCGTGCTCCTGGCCCCGTACTATGAAGCCGCCGGGGACGCTGGCCACCTGCTGAAGGAACCCCGCTACGCGGCGCCGGTGTTCCTGGCGAGCTGGTTCCTGACCCTGCTCATCGTCACCGGCATCGCCGCCCACGTGTATGCTTGGGTGCGAGGCACGCTGGGGCCGGGTCCGGGCACAGCGCTGCGGGTCGGCATCCTGGTGGGCTTCTGCGCCGGCTTCCCCCTCAGCCTCTCCGTCGCCACCTGGGTGCCCGTCGAGCGCGTCATCCCGCTCTGGTGGATGCTCGACCTCTGGGTGGGGGCGATTCTCGCCACCTTCGTCGCCGCTTGGCTCTACAAAGACTGACCGGGTGGCTGGCAACCAGTCGCTCGGCGGGGAGGCGGAGCTTCGGTTCCTGCTCCACGCTTGGGGTCGGTTTGAGATGCTTCGCCCGTGGGGCTTGGCTCAGCATGACAATGCGCTTTCCCCGCTCTGCGTCTGTCATTCTGAGCGGAGCCCATTTTTAGACGGCGGGATGGAGGCGATGTGGCAGGGCGGAGCGAAGAATCTCAAACTTTCCGCGCTCCTCCCAGCCTGCCTGGGGCGGGCCGGCCCGCCCCTCGAGCGCGCCGCGGCTCGAGCCGTGTAGGGCGGGGGTTCAGCCCCCACCGGTTGCCGCTTGCCGCCGCTGCTGTCGGCGGAAGGCGATGGAGTCAAGGATTTGCTTGAAGCGAGGGTGATTGCGGATGCTGGCGAGAAGCGGGTCGCGCTGAAACCACTCCAGCCGCTCATCGCCGTTTTGCACGGCGCGGTCCAGCCAGTCAACCGCCTTGTCCGCTTCTCCCATCAGGGCATAGTACTCGGCAGCCAGAATGGTGGAATAAGGTGCCACCTCCGCGTACTTCTGAAGCTCGCTATCCATTTCCTTGCGCGCTCTCTCGACTTTACCTTCCGCGGCTAAGAGCAGAGCACGGCCCAGGCGGACTATGAAATTGTTCCTGTCCTCCGGCCGGACGCGCTCCAGCGCTGCTCGCGCCGCGGCCAGATTGCCCTGCTGCACGTGCGCTCGCGCCAGGGGCACAGCCGCGTAAACATTGTGCTCATCCACTTCGAGGACTTTCTCGAATTCCTGGATGGCCCCGGCAGTATCGCCCAAATCTTTGCGCACCTCTCCGAGCAGCCATCGGGATGCGAAATAGAGTGGATTGAGGTCCATCATCCGTCTCAACACCTCTTTGGCCGCTTCGTATTCGCCGGAGAATTGGTGACAGGTCTCGAGCCAAGCAAGCGCGTCAACATCCTTGGGGTTGATTTGGAGTGCTTTTTGCAGCTCCACTTTGCACTGGTCCGTGCGGCCGCCGTAAAAAGCTATGATTCCCAGATTCGCAAGGGCCCGGCCTGAACTCGGATCGGTTTCCAGGGCCGTGCGGGTTTCTTCTTCGGCGCGATAGATCAGTGCGCGATCGTTCGCCAGCCCGGCATCCACCCGGAGCAGGTACGT
The DNA here is from genome assembly GCA_016210855.1 of Acidobacteriota bacterium. Lineage (GTDB taxonomy): Bacteria > Acidobacteriota > Terriglobia > Acidiferrales > 2-02-FULL-67-57 > 2-02-FULL-67-57. Next base: position 1,600 of record JACQTJ010000024.1, read on the forward strand.
GTAGCCGTACCAGGCGCGCGCTTCCGCAAACCGAGGATCGAGTCGGATCGCTCGCTCCAGCATTTCGGTGGCCCGGGGAATGTCGACCTGCGCAATCAAGAAATGCAACCCCTTTTCGAAGTACTCGTTGGCCTCGCCGTTGGCCGAGGGCTTCCCGCCCGTGCTCAAGCGCGGCTCGCTCGGCTTTTCAATCTTGGTGATGCCAATGTTGAAGGGCACGCCGCGAATCACTGCCGCGACGATGCCGCCGCCGATGAGCAAGAGCGCCACCGCCAGCGCCCAGAGCGCGTAGCGGCGGCGCGGCGCGGCCACACCCGGCCCGGCGGCCACTGCCTCCCCTGATTGCAACGCTTCGAGCGCGGCGCGGATTTCGCTCGCCCGCTGGTAGCGTTGCCCGGGCTCCTTTGCCAAGCAGCGCTGGATGATGGCTCGCAAGCCGGCCGGCACCCGCGCCGGCAGCGGCGACGGTGCCTCCCGGAGAATCGCCGACGTGAGCTCGAAGCCGGTCTTTCCCTGGAAAGGCATTTCGCCGGTGGCCATCTCGTAGAGCAGACCCCCCAGCGCCCAGATATCGCTGCGGGCATCGGCAGGCTCAGCGCGCAGCAGCTCCGGGGCCATGTAGGCCAGCGTGCCCGCCAGCCCGCTGGCGTCGGCCAGCGAAGCTGTGGAGCGGGTGGCCTCGGCGAGTTCCTCGGCGCGCAGGCGCTGGGCCAGACCGAAGTCGAGCACCTTGGCCCGGCCCCCGGGGGCGATGACCACGTTGGAGCTCTTCAAGTCGCGATGAATGATGCCGCGGTCGTGCGCGTGGGCCAGCGCGTCGGCTATCTGTGCCCCGTAGCGCAGCACTGCCTCGACGCCCAGACCCTGAGTCGGGATAGAGGTGCCCAGCGGCTGGCCCTCGACGTGCTCCATAGCGATGTAGGCCTGGCCTTCGGCTTCGCCGACCTCGTAGATGGTGCAGATGTGCGGGTGGTTGAGCGCAGACGCATTGCGGGCTTCGCGCAGCAGCCGCTGGCGCGCGGTTTCATCAGCGACCAGCCGCTCGCCAATCAGCTTGAGCGCCACCGGGCGCTCGAGCCGGGTGTCGCGGGCGCGATAGACGACGCCCATCCCGCCCGCGCCCAGCTGCGCTTCGATGTGATAGGGACCCAGCCGGCGGCCGATCATGAGGAGAAAAACCGCTTCTTCAGGGCCATCTTAGGCCGGCGCCCGAGGGGAGTCAACGCGGGCTATTGCTGGCGGCCTTCGATGGCCAGCAGCAGCACCACCGCCGCCAAGGCCAGGCGACGGTCGAAGCGCTTCCCGGTGTCCGAGGTCAGGTCCACGGTGTGCTTGAGTACGAAGGGGTTGAAGTGCTGCTTGATGACCCCGCTGGGCTGCCCGTTGAGGGTGACGTGGAAGCTCTGGGGAATGAGGTTGGAGAGGAACCGGCGCAGGGTAGCCATCAGGGCGGAGTCTTCCTCGATCTTGCCGATCTCGCGGTCGGCGGTGTCGAGCACCGTCCATTCGTCGCGCAGGATGGACTTCAGGCCCTTGCGGCGCAGCGCCCCCACCTTGGCCCCGGTGCGGGCGTCGGTGACGTCGTAAGTGGCGCTGATATCGAGCGCCTGCCGGGCCTTGATGATGAGCAGCGGCTTCTGCTTTTGTTCGTCGCCGAAGACGGTGATGTCTTCCTTCAGCTTGAAAGCCTTCTGCTCCACGTAGGCCACGAGCTGCCCCGTGGGGTCATAGACGTGGAACTTGGGGGTGAAGGCGGCAAGCACCTTGCGCCGCGCCAGGTACTGGTCGAGAGCAAAGGGATCGGCCATGGTCGCCTCCACGGAAGGAAAGTACCGCCAGTCTAGCACCAATCGGCTGCCGTTGCACGCACAACCAATCGGCGGGGAGCTTCAGAACTCTTTGGCCAGGGCGGCCACGATGCGGCCCAGGGCCTCGACGTCCTTCATATCAGCTACTTCACCCGGCGAGTGGGAGTACCGCAGCGGCCAGCCGATGGGGATGTCAACGGAACCATAGGGCACGAAGGCGGCGCCGTCGTTGCCTCCGCCCGTCACCCCGTACTGCGCCGGGATGTTGTTTTGGCGGGCGATTTCGACCACGCGGTCCACCAGCGCCCGCGGGGCCACGTTGCTCGAATCCACCGCACGCACCACAAAGCCTGCGCCCAGCAGGCCGTTCGCAAAGCGCGGCGATTCGAGCGGGGAATCCGAGGAGACGAACGTGTCCACGGCGAAAACGTAGTCGGGCACGCCACCGTTCTCGGCCGCTTGGGCGGCAAAGTGCTTCGCCCCTTCAAGACCAATTTCTTCCTCCACCGCCCAGACAAAGGTGACTTCGCGGTCGATGGTGGCCGGGTCAATCTGCCCCAGCGCCGCCGCCAGGGCGGTCGAGCCCACTCGATCGTCAAACGACCGGGCGCTCACGCGCGTACCCGCCAGCCAGTGGAACTTCTTCGGCACCGTCACCGAATCGCCCACCCGGATCCCCAGCCCCTCGGCTTCCTCCCGACTCCGCGCTCCGGTGTAGGCGACGTGCTCGCGCCCGCGCACGAGTTCGTACTTGTCGGTGCGGTAGTTCTCCGGCAGCTCTAAGACCGCCGGAACCTGCTTCCACGTCGGGGGTGATTCAGAAGTCTTGGTATGCACGAACACCGTGTAGCCGAGGAAGTGCTCTTCGAGGAAGCCGCCGCGCCGGTCGAGCAAGAGGCGCCCGTCTTCGCGGACTTCCTTCACCCCCCAGCCGATTTCGTCCGAGTGGGCCACGAACACCAGCTTGGGCGTCCGGCCCGGCCGCCCGAACGACACAATCAGGTTGCCTTTCTCGTCCACCGTGGCCCGCTCCTGCGCCCACGCCGGCAGTTGCTTCTTGATTTCCTCCACCACCGGCTCCTCGTACCCCGACACCCCGTAAGCGTGCACCAGAGCCATCAAGATGTACGAGGTTGGCGGCAGGGACCCAACAATTCCCCCGGCGGCAGCGCGGCCGGATGCCTGAGGTGCTTTGCCGATGGTTATGCCGAGATAAAGGGCGAAGAGCTCGAGGGAGCGAGTCAATTCGTCGGTGCTGACTATTTCAGCCGGTGTCTGCGGGAACCTAACTCCAACCCCCACGACCGCGCTCCGCGCCGGCAGCGGCAGCGCCCCGGTGTAGCGCCCACGCGGGGCCGCCTCGGCCAGCTCCGCCCGCACTGGCAGACGGTACTCGCGGGCCACAGCCAGCAAGTCCGCCGCCAAGGCCGGCTCTCCGCCTTCGAAGGTCGCCACCAGCACACCGGCCCCGGGTTGGGCCTCGCTCTTCTCCAGCCGCTCGAAGAAGATGACCTCATCGGCCTTCACGCGGCGCAGCAGGCGGTTGAGCCCCTGGTGGCCCAAGTAGCGGCGAGTGACGAAGGCCGCGGTCAGCGTCCCGCGCAGCTTCGTCGCGTCCATCCCTTCGATGAGCCGAACCAGCACCGCGGCCCCCAAACGCTCCGAGAGGAACGGAGCCGTCAGCTCGTTGCGGGTCAGGCGGTAGGCGTGCTTTTCGAGCGTGAGCGGGTCGAGTAGGTCAATGCCCAGGGCGCGGACTTCTTCGGGGGAGCGGGCTCCGACGTCAACGTAAATCCTATCCAGGTGGTCGGTGCGGCGGTCGGCGGGCGACTCGCGCCCCGGCTGCAGATGCGTCGAAAGCCCGGCGACCACGCCGGGGACGGCCTTGCCGCTGCGGGCCAGAATCTCGACCGGCTGGGCCGAGTGTAGCAGCTCGAACCAAGGATGCAGGCCCGCCTGCCCCGCCGCCGGCGGAGCCTGCGGTAGCCGCTGCACGCGCAGGAAGCCGTCGGCCGTGATCTGGCTCACCACATAACCAGGCTCATCAATCGAAGTGATGAGGAGCCGGTGGGGTGCGCCGGAGCCGACCGTCAGGGTGACGTTGCCGAGGTTGTCCACCTGCGGATTGAATTTCTCCAGGCGCCCCGCGAGCCAGGCCGTCACCCGCTCCTCGTAGCCGCTAACGCCCGCCAGCTCGGCCAACTGCTCGAGCGTCCGGGCCACGTGCGCCACCTCGTCCACCGCCGCCGCCGGCAGCGCCAGCCCCAGAAAGACAACCAGGCCCACCAGGAGTCGCTTCATCACCGGGAATCTCCTTCGCAGGGACTCGCGAACAGGAAAGCGCGGATTCTATCGTGCGACGCCGGGGCGCGCAACCGCAGCGGACGGGCAGGGAGAGGCTGAGGGACGCCTACTTGAACTCGAAGCCCTCACTCATTCGCTTGCTCTCGTAGCCGCAGGCATCGGCGAGACTGACGGTCAACGTCAGCGGCGGGACTTGGCGAGCTTACCTGTTTCCATGCGGTACACCCCCGCAATATAATGGCGAGCGGAGGAGTGCCGGAGCGGTTGAACGGGGCCGCCTTGAAAGCGGTTAGTCCGAAAGGACTCGGGGGTTCGAATCCCTCCTCCTCCGCCAGTTGTCCTCAGCGGGGCCGCAGGCGGGGCGCCTCGCGCCGGTAGAGTTCCACGGCGGCGCGGAGAATCTCGCGGGCTTCCTCCGGCCCGAGGAAGTCTTCCACCACCACGGTCTTGTGCTCGAGCACCTTGTACTCCTCGAAAAAGTGGCGGATCTGCCGAGCCAGGTGTTTCGGCAGCTGGTCCATGTGGGTGTAGTCGGCGACCTCGGGATCGTCGATGTGGACGGCGATGAGCTTGTCGTCCATGTGGCCGGAGTCTTCCATGCGCATCACCCCGATGGCGCGGGCCCGCACGATGGAGAGGGGCTCGACCGGTTCGGTGTTCAGCACCAGGGCGTCGAGCGGGTCGCCGTCGTCGCAATAGGTCTGCGGGATGAAGCCGTAGTTGGCCGGGTAGATGACCGAGCTATAGAGGATGCGGTCCACGCGCAGGATGCCCGAGGGTTTGTCGAGCTCGTACTTGACCTTCGAGCCCTTGGTGACCTCGATGACGACGTTGAAGGCCGCCTGCTCGGCGTCCACGTAGGCGGGCAAGTCGTGCCAGGCGTGTACCATAGTCGCTCCCCGGGCCTGGGCCCGAATCCGCGCCCAGTATAGTATCGTAGAGCCAAGCCGGGGAGGCTCCGAATGAAGAAGACACTGGCTCTACCGTTGCTTGGCGGGCTGCTCACGGCTTGTGCCGGCTCAGTGGAGCCCCCGACGGCGGCCGCGTCTGAGGGCCTGCCGCCGGGGTTCGAGCTCGCTGTCTTTGCCGAGGGATTGGAGCGGCCGCGTTTCATGAGCTTTGGGCCGGACGGCACGCTCTACGTGGGCTCGAACAGAGACAGGGTCTACGCACTGCCCGACCGCAACCGCGACGGCCGCGCCGACGCGGTGATTGTTTTCGCCAGCGGGCTGCATTCGCCGCACAGCGTTTTCTGGCACACCATTGAGCCGCCGGGCGACTTCATCACGCCCAAGGTGCGGCCCAAGCCGGCAAGCTGGCTTTATGTAGGCGAGACCCATCGCGTCATTCGCCTGCGGGACACGGACGGCGACCTGCGGGCCGACGAGCAAGAAGTCGTGGTTCCGAACTTGCCGGCGGGCCAGCAGCACTTCACCCGCACTGTGGGCTTTGGCCCCGACGGCGGGCTCTACGTTTCGGTGGGCTCTTCCTGTAACGTCTGCCGGGAAGAGGACGAGCGCCGCGCCGTTATCCTCCGGTTCGAAGCCAATGGCAGCGGTGGCCAGATTTACGCCCGGGGATTGCGCAACGCCGTCGGGTTCACCTGGCACCCTGAGACCCGGGAATTGTGGGCCACTGACAACGGCCGCGACTGGCTGGGCGACGACCTGCCGCCCGAAGAACTCGACCGTGTCCAGCGCGGCGACGACCACGGCTGGCCCGACTGCTACGGCCAGCGCCTCCCCGACCCCGACATGGGCTCGCCGGAGCGCTGTGCCCGCACCGTGCCCGCCACCTTTGAAATGCCCGCCCACACCGCGCCCCTCGGGCTCGATTTCTACACCGGGACGATGTTTCCCCGGGACTACTGGGGCGACCTCTTCATCGCCCTGCACGGCTCCTGGAACCGCTCCGTGCCCATTGGCTACAAAGTCATCCGGGTGCGCTTCCGCGACGGAAAGCCTGCGGCGATGGAAGATTTTGCGGATGTGTGGTTCAAAGGCGGGCGGGTCCGCCATCGCCCCGTGGACGTCAAGACCGGCCCCGACGGCGCCCTCTACATCTCCGACGACCGCGGCGGGACCATCTTTCGGGTGACATACAAAAAGTAGACCGGTTTTCGGACAGACAAGAATGTCTGCCCTACTTGTCGACGGGGGAGCCGGGGTCGGGCGGGAAGGGGATCTCCCAGAAGTCTTCGGTCTCGAGGAATTCGACGCCCAGGTCGGTGCGTCCGGGGAGCTCGCTCGGCTTGCTCCAGACGACGTGGGACTCGGCCTCGCGGTTCATCTCCGGGGCCCGCAGGCGGAAACGCTGTTTGGACGCCAGACCCACCGGGGAGTTCACCGCGGCCCCGTGCTTGCTGAGCAGCCGGGTTTGCCCCTGTTCCTCGCGCACCCGGCCCATTTCATCCACCCAATTCAGCACCACATCAATCTGCCGGGGCAGCCGGGCACTCCGTCGGCGGGCCACCTGGGCCGTCTCCGGGGTCTCCGGCTGGTCCTGGGGGAACTGAACCCCCCAGACGTTTTCTGCGCTCATGAACTCCAGGCCGAGTTCGACTCGCCCCGGGACCTGCGCCGCCGCGGTCCAGACCACTCGGGACAAATCTTCCTTGCCGGTGTCGGGCACCGCCACCCGCACCAGTCCACCGGGCTTCAATTCGCTGAAGGCCAGCACCATGGCCCCGTAACGGCTCAGCAGCTTGGTCTCGGCCGCCTCCTGGCGGCTGCGGCCTTCCTGGTCCTGCCAACTCAACACCACCGCCACCCGACGCCGGATTCGGGCGCTGCGGCGTTGGCGGGGCTTGCGAGTTTGCCTGTCAAACAACAACTGGGCCTCAGCTGGTATCCCCTGGACGCCCTGGATGTAGCTAATGATTTTCTGCCGGTGGTCTTCCGGCAGGCCCAGAAAGCCAATAGCCATGGATTTCCCCGGGTCGCAGCGCACCACGCGACCGGCGGCTTCGAGGGGGAGGCGCTGGGGCGGCACAAAGAAACGAACCACCACGGTGGCTCCTTCGGCCAGAGTGTCAGGGGTCTCGATGAGGAGGCCCCCCACACTAATATCGCTCGCCCGGCCGAGCAAGGCCCCTTTGTCGCCCTGGGCCTCGACCTGGGTCAGGATGGGAGCCCGGGGACTTTCGCGTCTCCCGGCCATCACACCCTCCGTTCGCCGCTGCGAGCGGGACCGAACTGCCGGCTTGGGTTTGGCGACTGGCATGACCCCGCTTTATGGAGAAAGCTTAGGCACAGGACGGCCTTCCTACAATAGGCTGAAGGTCACATTCATGGGGGCGGGGACTAGGAAACTCTGCCTACACAAAAAGGCCCTCCTCCCCCGCGGGCGGAGAGGAGGGCTGAAGCGCTTGCCCGGAAGCTACAGGCCCCGCTGGACTTGAGCCTCCAGGGCCTGGCGGATGCGGGCCCGGGTCTCTTCCAGGTGGGCGCGGCTGGTGTAATCCATTGGGCCGCGGCCCAGGGCGCGGTCGATCCGGCCCTGGAGTTCCACCAGGTCGGCGCGGGCCAGCGTCACTGCATCCTCGGGCGTCCCCGGCTGCGGCCGGACTACCAGCCGGATGAGATGATTCACGTGCTCGCGCTGCAAGTTACGACGGAAGCTGTTGATGGTGGCCCCTGAATCCAACTCCGCCCAAATGGCGTTGCGGATGCCCACGAACATCTCGGCCAGGGTGAAGCGGTCATTCGGGTCGGGAACCTTGACTTCCAAGTCCAGCGCCCGGCTGAGGGTGATGGGGTGGTAGAGCCGCCAGAGGGGTGCCGCCTGGAGGTTCAGCACTACGGCGTGGAGCGGGTAGTCCACCCGCGGGTGGAGCCAGTTCTGGAAGTCGAAATCCCAGAAGCGCTTCATGGCCAGCTTGTTCAGGAGCCGGCCCTGGACTTGGAAGGCGTCCGGGGCCCAGAGCTTTTCGGCCAGGAACTTCAGGGCCTCGCGCTGACGGGCCGCGGGCACGGGCACGTAGGGCGGGCGGCCATTCGGGTCGCCCACGTGGTCCCGGTAGTAGTAGAGGCCGCCGATGTACTTCGAAGCCCCCAGGCCAGCGACGATGTATTCGCCCTGCATGCGGTTGAAGGAGCGGCGCAGAACCTCGTAGTTCTCCCCCGGCTTCTCCAGCTTCGTCTCCATGTTGGCGAACAAATCCTGCACCAGCCCGATCTGCTTGCTGAACCAGGCCAGGTTGTCGGTGCCGAAGTCCCAGGGCATGGTGAGCGGGTCAATCGAACGTGGGGCGAACCAGGAGTCTTCATCGGTGTTGTAGGAGAGCACCGGGTCGGCGACGCGGGAAGCGATCTTGCGCAGCTCGGGCAGCTCCTCTTCCGGGGTTTTGGCGCCCGGCACGGGCGCATAGGCGTACTCGATGGCCCACTCGTCGTAGGCGCCCACGTTGGTCATGAAGTAGTCGCCTTGGGGCTGGCCCTTGGGGGCGATGTTGGCCGGGTTGTACTCCATGACGGAGTTGCTGATCCCGATTTGCTGGGTGCGCTTGCGGTCGTGGAGCTGGTCGAGGCTGTTAATGACGCTGCCCCGATGGTTGTGCCGCAGCCCCAGCGTATGGCCGACCTCATGGGCCATCAGCTCCAGAATCCAGTGGCGGATGTATTCCTGCTCGCGGTCGGGGGTCATCTGCCCCTGGGCCATGAGCAGGTCGTAGCCGAGCGCCGCCCGACGCGCCCCTTCGGCCCCGAAGCGGCACAGGCGGCTCAGGTCCCGCGCCCAGGGAGCGGCCGACAAGTCCCCGTTCATCCAGGCTTCGACGTCTTCCCAGCGCTGCACCGGCTGGGTGAACTCCCGGTATTCGGCCCGCAGGAAGCGGATGATGCCGTCGCTGATGCCGACGTCGGCGTCGATCAGCTGCCCGGTCACAGGGTTGGTGTGCGAGGGCCCGATGGCGAAGCTGGCGTCGTAGCCGGCAAACCAGCGGATGGTGTTGTAGCGGATGTCGGCGGGGTCCCAGTCGGCATCGTCCGGCTGCTGCTTGACCACAATGGCGTTCTTGAAGCCTGCCTTCTCAAAGGCCCGGTTCCAGAGCAGAATCCCGTCGCGGATCGCCTCCCGGTAGTCGATCGGGATGGCGTTCTCCAGCCAGAAGGTGATGGGCTCGACCGGTTCGGACACCGCCGCCTTCGGGTCCTTCTTCTTCAGGTGCCAGCGCTGCACCAAGCGCACGTAGGGCACCTCGGCCGTCTGCCGGGAGTAATCCTGGTACGCGGTCAGGAAGTGGCCCACGCGGTCGTCGGCCAGCCGCGGCAGGTAATCGTTCTCCGGCAGCGCCACCAGGCTGTAGCGGAAGCGCAGGGTGATGCTGCGGGGGTCCACCAGGGCGCTGATGGTGTCGGGGAACTCCCCGGCGCGGAAGTTCACCTGGGTGCCGATCTCAGAGTTCTTCGGGAAGGACTTGAGGAAGACGAAGCCGCTGTCTTCCTTGTTCATCTGGTAGCCGGTGCCATAGACGAGCTTGAACCACTGGCCGTAGCCGTGCAGGTCGGTGGCGAGGAAGATGTCCCGCAGGTCTACCAGCACGCTCTTGCGCTCCGGGTGGGGCAGGCTCGCGATCTTGCCCGAGGCCAGGACCGCGTCGCTGAACGAATTCCGCACGGCGCGCTCTTCCGGCGAGCCCGAGCGGGCGCGGAAGTTCAGGTTGCGGCGGACGAACTGCACCCGCTTCCCCAGCCGCTGCCAGCGGACGACGAACTCGTCCTGCATGATCGTGCCGTAGACGCCGCGCTCCCCGGTGCCCTGCTCGATCTTCGAAGAGTAGATGTAATCCCGGTCGAGCTGGTCGGGGCGGAGCTCAACCAGCACCTTGTTTTCGTCGGCTTTGCGGTAGAAGGTGAATAGCCCTTCGATCTTTTCCATGTCCTTGACCACTTCGTCGAAGGGCTTCTCCTCCTCTTTTTTCTCCTCGTCCTTTTTCTCCTCGCCGGACTTGGGCGGAGGCAGAAGCAGGATGGAGTTGGCCTTGGGGTCGGCCGGTGCCTGCGCCCCGAGGGCCAGCCCGGTCGCGACCGCCAGCGCACACCCCAGCGCCACCAGAATTCTCACCACCGAACCTGAATGCCGACACATGGGATTCTCCTTTGCGGGAATAGAAGTACCGGGAAGACACTTGGAATACGTATGACAGCCGGTTGTGGTTCCGTCTGGCTCACTCCCCGGGGAACCGTGGCCCCAGTCTAGCCGCTTCCCCCCAAATTGCAAGCGTTCGCCCAACCGTCAGGCTTGACACCCTTCCCCGACTTCTGCAAGCCTGCCTCGGGCAGGCAAGCTGGGCCACCCCAGTTAGACGCGCGGCATCGGAAAAGGTTAGGAGAGAGCCGGCACCGTGCTTTCGCGACGCGAGTTCAACTGGCGGCTGGCGACAGGGCTCGCGGGAACCGCCCTAGCCAGCCGCCGCCTGCTGGCCCAGGAAGCCGCCGAGCCGCCCCTCCTCTGCCAGGCCCGGCTGGTCAACCCCGAGCGTCTCTGGCAAACCCTCGGGGAACTAAGCCAATTCGGGAGCCTGCCCGCCGAAGCCTCTGCGGAGCCGGGAACCTCCCGCCTGGGGTTTTCCGCGGACGATTTGGCCGCCCACAACTGGCTGATGGATTCGCTGCGCCGGGAAGGCCTGGAGGTGACGGTGGACGCGGCGGCCAACATCCGCGCCCGGCGGGCCGGCGAGCGGGACGACCTGCCCGCCCTCTGGTTCGGCTCCCACATCGACACCGTACCGAACGGCGGCAACTTCGACGGCTGCGTCGGGACGCTGGGCGCACTCGAAGTGATGCGGAGCTTGCGCGAGCACGGCCTCCGCACCCAGCGGCCGCTCGAACTGGTGGTGTTCTCAAACGAAGAAGGCGTGCACTACGGCAAGGGGCTGTTCGGCAGCCGGGCCCTGGCGGGACGGCTCGGGCCGGGCGAGCTCGACGCCGTGGACGAACAGGGCGTCAGCTTGGCCGAGTGGATCCGCCGCTACGGGGGCGACCCCGACAAGATTCCCGAGATGACCCCGCCGGCCGGGAGCCTCCACGCTTATCTCGAGCTGCACATCGAGCAGGGCGGCATCCTCTGGGAGCGGGGCATTCCGATCGGCGTCGTCGAAGGCATCGTGGGCATCAACCGCTACCGGGTCGGGCTCGAAGGCTTCGCGAACCACGCCGGCACCACCCCGATGAACCAGCGCCGCGACGCCCTGGTGACCGCGAGCAAGATTATTCTGGCGGTGCGCGAAATCGTCACCGCCCAACCCGGGCGACAAGTCGGCACGGTGGGAGCCATCCACGTTGAGCCCGGGGCGCCGAACGTCATCCCCGGCCGGGTCGAGTTTCCCGTGGAGCTGCGCGACCTCTCGATGGAAAAGATTGAGGCGCTGGGGGCCCGCATTCGGGCCCGCGCTGAAGAGTTGGCCGCCGCCGACGGGGTATCAATCGCCTGGGAACAGACGAGCTCCCACGGGCCCGCGCTCACCAGTCCCAGGATTCGCTACGAGATTCAGCAGGCGGCCGCCGAAATGCGCGCCCCCACGCTGACGATGGCCTCCGGGGCGGGCCACGATGCCCAGTCGATGGCCCACCTCTGTCCGGTGGGGATGATTTTCGTCCCCAGCCGGGACGGCATCAGCCATTCGCCGCTCGAATACAGCCGCCCCGAGGAAGTGGCCTGCGGGGCCGAGCTTCTCTACCGGACGATTCTCCGCCTCGACCAACACGAAAAGCTGACTTGAGTCCGTCCTCAGGCAATGCACCGCGCTTGCCGCTTCCCTGCGCCTTCCCTCCACGCCTAGATGTCATCCCCAGGCTCAAGCCGAGGGATCTGCTTTCCTAGGGCAAGAAGAAAAAGCAGATTCCTCGCTGCGCTCGGAATGACAGGGAGGAGTGGTGCCTGCTGGAAGCTGGCCCGGGCCGAGGCTGCTTCCGCGGTTCTAGTTTTCGGGGAAGTTCATCCGCCGCAGCAGGTCTTGGAAGCGCGGGTCGCCACGCAGCGGGTCAACCGAAGGGCTGATGTTGATGAACTCGATGCTGCTGCCACGAACCTCGTAGGCCCGTTCTAGCCAGGCAAGCGCCTCCTGCTTCTGACCCAGTCCGGCGTAGATTTGCGCGACGGGGAGGAGGGGGACAGGCTTTTGTTCCAAAAGTTCGTTTAGCAGTTTCTGCGCTTCGGCCTTATTCCCCGCCCGTGCATAGGCGTATCCCAGCGCCCCCAAATACGATGGCGGCCGAGCCCCTGCGAGGGCGATGGCCTTCTGGAACTCCGCGATGGCTTCCTGATGCATCCCCTTTGCCGCATAAATCAGCCCGAGATATGTGCGTGCCTGGGGGAAGTTGGCATCCATCTCCAGCGCCTTCTGGCACTCGCGTAGTGCCTGGTCGTATTGACGGGCATAGTAGTAGACCCAGGCGACGTTGGCGTTGATGATTAGGGAGAGAGGGTCGAGCTCCCGCGCCCGTTTGATTTCTCGGAGCGCTTCCTCGGTCCGATTCAACACCGTCAGATAGAGTGCGTACCAGTGGTGAACGTGGCCGCTGCTGGGTTGAAGCTCGAGGGCGCGCTTGAATTCACTCTCTGCCCCCGCCCAATCCCAGTTGTACCTCCAATTGACCCAGGCAAGTGCGGCGTGCGCCTCCGTCAGCGTATCGTCAATTTCCAGCGCTCGGAGGGCCGCCACCCGCGCCTTGGGATAGGCCTCGGCTCCGGGGAGGCTGCCCTGGATGGGAAGCACGTTGTAAGAATCCGCTATGCCAGCGTAGGCTGGGGCGAAGTCCGGGTCTTTTTCAAGCGCCTGCTGGAAATAGGCAATGCTTTTTTGCAGGTCTCCTTCCGTCCTCTTGTTCCAGTGAAAGCGGCCCTTGAGATAGAGCTCATAGGCTTCGGGGTTAACCTGGTGCCCGCCGGCCAGACGGGCTTGCTCCTGTGGCGAGACTTTGACCTGGATCTCGCGCGCGATGGCCCGCGCCACCTCACTCTGCAGGGCGAGGACCCCGCGCAGCTCGCGCTGGTAGTTTTCCGCCCACAGGTGCTTGTCGGTAGGCCCGTGAATCAACTGCACGGTGATGCGGACCTGGTTGCCCTCCCGCAAGACCGAGCCTTCGAGGACGCCGTCCACATTGAGTTCACGGGCAATCCGCGGCATGGGCTTGTCGCTCGCCTTGTAGCGCATGACGGAGGTGCGGGAGATGACACTCAAGGCGCTGATTTTGGACAGCTCGGTGATGAGGGCTTCGGTCATACCGTCGGCGAAGTACTCCTGCTGCGGGTCGCCGGAGAGGTTCGCGAGTGGCAGCACGGCCAGGGATTCAATCCGCGGGGGCCCTGGCGGCCCCAGCAGGCGCTCCCTCACACCCCCCAGATTCCAAAGAAAGGCAGCGGTGAGCAGTGTCACGGCCATAATCACCGCCAGGGGGAGGGCGCGCCGCACAGTTCTTCTCCAGGCACGCGCCTGGGGGCTCTCGGCTGCAACTGTGGCGGCGGGGGTTACCAGCCGGCACAGGTCCACCTTCAACTCTCTCGCCGACTGGTAGCGCATGTCGGCGTCCTTGTCCAAACACTTGAGGATGATGCGCTCCAGCTCGGGCACCAGCCGCGGGTTCAGCGCCCGTGGTGCAACCGGCATCTGGTGGAGGATGGCGTCGATCAGCGGCGGGCCCAGTTCCTCGCGGAAGGGCCGCTGGCCGGTAGCCATCTCGTAGAGCACGCAGCCCAGCGCATAGACATCGGCCCGCGCGTCCACCACCTGGCCCCGCAACTGCTCGGGCGCCATGTAGGGCAGCGTGCCCGGGGCGACCCCAGTCTGGGTTAGGGTTTCGGTAGCCGTGGCCTCGCTCACCGGCCGCAGCAGCTTGGCGATGCCGAAGTCGAGCACCTTGGCTTGGCCAGTGGCGGTAACGAAGACATTGGCCGGTTTGATGTCACGGTGGATGATGCCCTTGGCGTGGGCGGCTTCGAGCGCCTCCGCCACCTGCAGCCCCAACTTCGCTACCTCGTCGCTGCCGAGCGGCTGCCCGGCGATGCGGTGCTTGAGCGTCTGGCCTTCCAGGTACTGCATGGAGATAAAGGCTTTGCCCTGGTGGTCTCCGATTTCGTAAATCGTGCAGATATTAGGGTGGTCGATAGCCGAGGCGGCCCGGGCCTCGCGTTCGAACCGTTCGACGGCCTGGCGATCGTGGGCGAACTCTTCGGGAAGAAATTTCAGGGCCACGTAGCGACCGAGATTGGTGTCTTCGGCCTTGTAGACCACACCCATCCCGCCGCCCCCGAGCTTCTCGAGGATGCGGTAGTGGGAGACGGTCTGGCCAATCATGGAAGGCAACCCGCGTTGGCAGCCATCTTAGGCCGCGCAGGGGGGCAAGTCAACGCGGGCTGGTTTCGGGAGCAGAGCGGCCAGCGCTACTGGAAGCTGGCCAGGGCGTCGGCCTCGCTGTCGTAGACCTCGAAGGCGGGCAGCAGGCGGTGGGTGCGCAGGGTGTTGTAGACGATGCGGTCGAGGTTGACGAGCTTGAACGGGGCGTCGTCTTTGGCGGCCAGGATGACGGCCTCGACCAGGATGCCGATCCCGGAGCTGTCCACCCGGGTCACCCCGCTCATGTTGACGAGCAGCTTTTTCTTGCCGGCGGCGAGCAACTGCTTCACCTGCTCGCGCAGGCTGTTGCACTCCTCGCCCAGCACGACCTTCCCCGCCAGGTCCAGCACCGTCACTCCCTGGGCCTCGCGCAGGCTGATGGTCAGGTTCATCGTCCCGCCTCCCGAGTGTCGCAGTGGCCGAGGGCCGGGCCATCTTGCGGAGGGAACCCGTTCAGGGGCATCTTAGGCGGGCGGGCCAGCCAAGTCAACGCGGGGGGCGGCGGGGCGCGGGTTGGGAGGATCGGGATGCGGGTTGGGGTCGCCGAGTTTCAGGCTAACTGCGTCGAATTGCGCCGAAGCGGGGGTTTAGAGGGGCGGGCCAACGTAGTAGCCGGGGCGGGTGCGGACGTCCATCCCGGGCCGCGACACCCGCACCTCGATGCGGTGGAAGCCTTGCGCATCGCGGTTCGAAGGCCGGTAGGTGAGCAGGTACTGGTTGTGCAAGTCCTGCCCGATGTGGTTGAGAGCATCTTCGAGGGCTCCCTGGCTGAAGGTGCTGTAGTTCAGTCCCCCCGTGCCCTGGGAGAAGATTTCGAGCACGTCCTCGCTCACGGGGGTGCGCACGCCGCGGACCACCGCAATAATGGCACTCAACAGGTCCGCGCGAGCGTACTGCTGCTGAGCCTCCGTGGTCGGGGTCTGCACGGAGCCGGGCACGCCCGGGCGGGTGAACACCCCGGGGGGATAGGGGGAGCGCGGCACGGGGGTGTCTTCGGGACGGCGGCGCAACTCGGCCTCGAGGGCGTTGAGCGCAATCGTATAGACGGTGATGCCAGCGAGCTGCGCCTGGCGCAGCGGCACGCCGATGCGGGTCTGGCTGCCGTCCTCGAGCGGCTCGGTGATGGCCACAATCACGCGGCGGCGGCCTTCGGAGCGGGCGCGCAGCAGGCGCACCGCCTGGTCGAGGGCATCCGCCAGGCGGGTCTGGCGGCCGCCGGCTTTGACAGCGCCGATGGCCTTGAGAATCTCTTCGTCATCGGAGGTGAACTCCTGGCGGAGAGTGACGTCGCTGTCAAAGGTGATGAGGGCAGCCTCGTTCGGCTCCAGCCCGACCGCAGATTCCCCCAGGACCTGGTCGGCAAACAGCACCCCGCTCTTGCGCACCCGCTCGAGCAGGGGCGCCACGCGCTCGGAGGTGTCCACCAGGACGACGAGGGAGATGGCTTGCGAGGTGATTTCAAAGCTGGTCAGGCGCTGCGGCACGCCGTTGTCGAACAGGGCCACCTCGTCCCGGTTCAGGTCATAGATGAACCCGCCCCGAGCGTCCCGTACCACCAGCGGCACCGCTACCAGCTCTACCTCCACCCGCACCCGGAATTCCTCTTGCTCCGTCCCCGGACCGGCCGGCGGGGGCGGCGGCTGCTCCTGCTGGGCGCGAAGCCACAGAGCTGCCGTCAGCAGGAAGAGAATCGCCAGCGCTCTCCGCATAGCCCTTACGATGCTCGCACCACTCCCCCGGGTTTCAACTCCGAGCCTTTTGACCCCGTGGCGCTGCCCACGCCCGCTCACTCCCAGTGGCGCCCCAGGACGGATGTACAGCTTTCGAGGAACCTTTGGTCGTCCCCCGTGAAAGCATTCGGCCGCTCACTTTCGACATCGATGACGCCGAGGACCGCCCCGGTGGCCGGCGGCACAATGGGAACGACGATCTCCGAGCGTGTGCTCTCGAGGGTAGTCAGGTAGCGAGGATCCTTTGCAACGTCACCGACTACAACGACGCTGCTGGAGCGAACGGCGGCCCCACACAAGCCCTGGGTGATAGGAAGGCGGGGGTGAGCCGGCCCTGCTGGCCCGCTCCGGGCAACCACCGCGATCATGTCGCTCTCCACTTCGTAGAGGCCCACGCAGCGGTACGCGCCGACCGTCCGGATCAATTCGACCACGCGCTGCGTCCTGGCGGTGCGGCTCTCCGCGCTCGCGAGAGCGCTCCGGATGTGGTCGGGGGCCAGTTTCTCCCTGTTTACATCGAGTCGGCGGTGCAAATCCGGGAAAGCAGCGCGACGGCGCCCTAGGCGGCTTTGCCGGCTGGCTCGGAGGCCAACACTTCCAGTGCCTTCCGCAGCACCGGATCGTCGGCCGACGGCGGTTGGTGCGGCAACGGCACGAGCGCCTGGCCTTCGGGGGCCTCGACCGGCAAGCTGGGTGTAACCGCAACGTCCTGGATGGCCTTGCCCGACGGACTGTAGTACTTGGCCACGGTCAGGATCAACGCCGAGCCGTCATCGAGGGCGATCAGCTTCTGCACGGAAGCGATTCCGTAGCTGCGCTGCCCGATGACCTCGCCGCGCTTGTTCTCCAGCACGGCGGCGGCCAGGATCTCCGCTGGCCCTGCTGTGCCCCGGTTGATGAGCACCGTGACCGGGCCGCTCCAGAGCTGGGCGCCCGGCTCGGCCGTGAACTGCTGGCGGGGCGCCTGCTGCCCTTGCGAGTAGGTGATCAGGCCGCTCGGAAGCAGCAGCCGGGCGGTCTCCACCGCCTCCTCCACCGTACCGGTGGCCGCGTCCCTCAGGTCGAGCACGAGCTTCGCGGCCCCGCCGGCCGCGAGCGGGCGCAAGGCCGCCCGCACTTCCTCGGTCGTGCCGGGGCTGAACGCCGCAATCTTCAGGTAACTAACCCCGCCCTCCAGGCGGGCCGCCAGCACCCGCAAGGGACGCAGCCGGGCGCGCACCAGCTCGCTTTCCTGCGGGTCCGGGCGGTTCTGGCGCACCACCGCCACTTTCACCGACGTCCCCGGCTCGCCGCCCAGAAGAATCCGGGCCTGCTCGAGCGACATCTCGCGCGTCGAAAAGCCGGCAATCGACTCCAGGATGTCGCCGGTCTGCAAGCCGGCCCGGGCCGCCGGGCTGCCCGGCAGCACCGTGACCACGCTCACCAACCCGAAGCGCTTGGAGAGCACCGCGCCCACCTCGCCCTCGGCTTGCCCCTGCTTTTGTTGGTACTCGGCGTACTCACGGGGAGCCAGATAGCTCGAGTAGGGGTCGAGCTCGGACAGCAGCCCGCGCAGAGCCCCCGCGGTCACCCGCGGCAGGTTGGGCTCTTCCACGTAGTCGCTCTGGATGCGGCTCAAGACTTCACTGAACACCGCCAGCTGCCGGTAGGCGCCCTCGCTCGCCGTCCGCCCCAGCAGCCCCCCAATCACCACATACAGGACCACCAGGAGCGAGGCTCCCAGCACCCCCGCCCGTCCGCGCCCGCTCACGATGACCTCCGCGCCCGCTGCGGCATTTTGCCTCCGCCGGCGTTCTTCCCGGCTGCCAGCCGCCGCCGTCTCATTTCCATTAGACGGCTGCGGCGCTTGCCCAGCTTCTGATTCACGAACCGGCCCTTGCTCATGGCCTGGAAACCGTCAGTATAGCCGCCGGTCGGGCAAAACTCAATGCTTCCACCTGGCTTACTCGATTGAAAGCGTCGCCACCAGCAAGATGCTCGAGCCGCCCGCCAGCCCTGGGAAGGGCAAGGACTTGCGCCTTGCCGCTGTTTGCCGGTTTCAAGACAGCCGGGGGCTCGCCCCGGCCCTCCCCACCGACTTTTGACCGCCTTGATTCCTGGGCCTGCGGCTTCGGAATAACAGGCTGGTACGGGGTGCGCGCAAAGGAGTTGTCATTCCGAGCGGAGCGCTTGCCCTGAGCGAGGTCGAAGGGAGGAATCTGCTTGTCGGCTCAGCGTCCTGTCGCGGGTCGTCGGCTTGCCCTGAGTCCCGCAAAGTGGGATCGAAGGGTCGCGGGTCGCTCGTCGCTAGGCGCGGGAGAGCGCGGCCTTTTGTTTCCGGTAGGCGGCGATGCGGGCGCCTCGCCGTCAGGGCAGGCTTTCAAGCCTGCCGAAAGGCACCAACTAGGAAACCCGGCTTTAGCCGCTGAGGGCAAGGAAAGAAAGAAACATGACCTCAGGGGCTAAAGCCCCTTCTTTGTTCGCTCGCGTACAGCACGGCTAAAGCCGTGCCCTGACGGAAAAAGGAGATTCCTCGCCCCGCACGGACTCAAGGGCTCGGAATGAGACACCGCCGGTAGGGGAGGGCCTTGCTTGCCCTAGGCCAGCCGAGGGGTGCCTAGCCGCCAGCGGAACTCGGCAGGGGACAAGCCCCTGCCCTACCTTTTGAGAAGGGCAGCCTTTTGTTTCCGGTAGGCGGCGATGCGGGCGCGCTCGGCGTCGAAGCCCGCCCGGCCGAGCAGAGCGTAGGTCAACTGCTTGCCGAGCTCAACCCCGGGCTGGTCGAAGGCGTTGATGTCGTAAAACTCCCCGGCGTAGGCGGTCTGGAACTCAGCGAGCATCATCATCTGCCCGATCGCGTGCTCGTCGGCGAGCGGAAACACAAGACTGCAGTTGGGTCGGCCGGCCTCGGTGAAGGCGAGCTCGGTGGCGAACTTTTCGGCGCGGAAGAGCTCGTTCAGGGTGCGCCCCCCCAGGTAGCCGGTGGAGTCGCGCTTGGGGAAAAGCCGGGGGATGCGGATAGCGTAGGGGTTGCGCTCCACTTCCCAGAAAGTGATGACCTTGTTGCGCGGGCCTTCCATGTAAAGCTGCGACTGGGAGTGCTGGTCGGTGACCCCCAGGGCCGCCACGCAGGTCTGTCCGCAGAAAACCTCCCGCTGTTTGCGGTCCCGTTGCTTGCCGAGACTCTCGGTCCACAGCTGCCGGTACCAGAAGGCCAGCGGGTAGAGGGCGTTCGAGTAGCAGTAGACGGCCTGGATGTTCTTGCCATAGCGGGTGTCGAGCAGGAATTGGTGGAGGGCGGAGGCCAGCGCCAGGTTCGACTCCAGCTCCGGCTTCCGGCAGTCCTCGACCACCGAGCCGGCCCCCGCCATAAGCTGGCGGATGTTGACGCCGACGAGTGCCGCCGGCAGCAGCCCCACCGGCGTCAGCACCGAAAAGCGCCCGCCCACGTTCGGGGGCACAGCGAACAGAGCGAAGCCTTCGCTGCGGGCAATCTCGAGCAGGTCGCCCTTCTTCGGGTCGGTCACGGCGGCGACCTGGCGGGCGGCCTTCTTCGCCCCGACCTTCTTCCGCAGCCAATCGTATACGATGAGGAACTGCGACATGGTCTCGGCGGTCGACCCTGACTTGGTGATCACCAGCACCAGGGTTCGACGCGGATCGAGCTGGTCCAGCGCCCGGCCGAGGATGAGCGGGTCCACGTTATCGAGCACCACCAGTTCGGCCGGGACCTTCTTCTTGCGGAACGGCCGCGGGCCGTTGGCAGCGGCATCCAAGGCGAAGGCGCCCAGGGCCGAGCCCCCGATGCCGAGCACAAGCACCCAGTGGTAGCGGCCTCGCTGGGCGCGCGCGTAGCGCTCGACTTCGGCGAGCGCCGCCTTATCAAACGGCAGCCCGGGGAAGCCCAACTCGCCGCGATCCACGCGGGCCCCAATGCGCTCCACCGCGGCGCGGGCTGCCGGGCGGTGCGCGTCGAGGTCGGCCGGAGTCAGACCCTGGCCGCTGCCCACCACGTCGGCGCGCAGATTTGTCCAGTCGTAGCGAATCATCTTGGCTGCTTTCATCTGGCCTCCCCCTGCAAGGACTGCTGCGTTGGAGCCGAACCGGGGCGTACAGGGTAGACCAACAGAGGTGAAATGCAAAGTCCTAGAGGGCCATGAAGAGGCTCTGGGCAAAGGGCCACTCCTGGTCCACCCACTGCGCGTCGCAGCGGTAGCCACTGCGGATCGCCATTGGGGCCACTTCCTCCAGGTTGTACTTGTGGCAGCTCTCCGTCCAGATGGTCTCGCCGCTGCGCAGCCTCACGGTCAGGTCGGCTTTGGGGATGGTGACGCTCTGGTCGGCGGTCGAAACCAGGTGCATTTCGATGCGCCGCTCGCGCTCGTCCCACCGAACCTGGTGGCGGAAGCGAGCCAGGTTGAAGTCGGCGTCGAACTCGCGATTGATGCGGGCCAGCAGGTTGAGGTTGAAGGCGGCGGTAACGCCCAGAGGGTCATCGTAGGCCAGGAGCAGGTCGGGCACGGGCTTTTCCAGGTCGGTGCCGAGCAGCAGGGCGTCCCCGGGGGCAAGAATCCGCCGCACCTCGCGCAGGAACTCAATCCCGGCAGGGCGGTCGAAGTTGCCGATGGTGCTGCCGAGAAAGAGCACGAGCAGACGCTCGCCCTCCCGGCGGCGCGCGGCGACCTCGAGCAGGCCGTCAAGGTAGGCGCGCTCGAAGCCCACCAGGCTGACCGAATCAATCTGGCCGAGCTCCTGCCGACAGCGGGCCAGCGCCGCCCGCGAAATATCAATCGGACAATAGGTGACCGCCTGGCGGCGCGACAGGGCCTCGAGCAGCCAACGGGTCTTCTTGCCGCTGCCGCTGCCCAGCTCGGCCACCACCACCGGCACCGCCAGCCGCTCGACCATCTCGGGGGCGTGCCGCTCCAGGAGGCGCTCGCCGGCGCGCGCCAGGCCGTACTCAGGCAGCGCACAGATGACCTCGAACAGGGCTGCGCCCACTTCGTCGTAGAGGTATTTCGAGGGCAGCTCCTTCTGGCCGGGCTTGCCGAGCCCGGCGCGCACCTCGGCGGCAAAGTCCGCCAGCGTGTAGGCCCCCGGGGCTTCGGCGGAAATTCTTTGGCGCTCAGGCACGGCTTCCCTTCCCCCGCCCGCAGATCGGTCTATTCTGCCACTGCTGTCGGCCCGGCAGAACGCAATCTCTTTTGATTCTAACCACAGCTCCCCGATTCAGGAACCGAGCCGCCCCGGGGCAACGTCTCAGGCTAGCTCAAGGGCCGGTCGGTGAGGAAGGTCTTAGAAACGTGATCGTGCCAGGTGAGCCGCCGCTCGTCAACGAGCGCCCAGCAGAAGCCGAGCAGCAGGGAGCCGATTGAGACCAGGTAGCCGAAGGCCCGCCCGAGCCCCACCCGGGCCGGGAGCGGCGTGCCCGCAAAGGTCACGACCCGCAGGCCGTAGTACTGCATCCCCGGGGTGCGTCCGCCCAGCAGGGTGAAGAGCGCGAAGTAAGCGCTGGCCAGGGCGAAGCCGGCGACAAGATAAATCAGCAGGTCGCGCCGCGCGAACGACACCTCCCGGCTGAGCAGGGCAAACAGGCCAAAAAAGACGCCGGTGGCTAGCAGGATCAGGGTGGCGTCAAGCAGCCCGGCGCGGAAGCGCACCCCCACGGGGGCCGCGGCCACGGCGGCGAGTCGCTCGGCCTCCTCTTCGGCCGCCGCAAAGTCGAACGCCGATTGCACGAGCGGCATCTCGATGACCTCGAAACGCGGGGGCACTTCCCAGCGGGCCTCGGCGGGCAGCAGGGCCACCGGGTTTTCCGGCGCGCCGGTCCAGGAGCGGCGGCGGGCCAGGCGTCGCTGCTGCGCGGCGCGGGCGCGCTGTGTGGGCGGCGAGAGTGCGAACGCATCCGCCGCCGTTTGGATGGGTGGGAGCGCCGCGGTGACGGAAATGTCGGGAGGCTTTGCCGAGGTCGAGGTAGTCGCCGGGTCCAGCAAAAAGGGGCGGGAGAGCTGCCAGCCGCAGCCCCGGCAGCTATTGAGTTCGGCAAAAACAGAAACACCGCAGCGCGGACAGTCCATGGTCGGCTTTTCCGTCGGCGCTGCGGAGCGCTAACCGGGCGGATGCTAGCAGAAGGTGGAGCGCGGGTCAATCCCTCAGCCGCGACGGGTCATGCGCACGAATTCAAACTCGGCTTCCGGCCCATGAAAGCCGCACTGCTTGTTCTCGCACCAGAGGGTCACCCGGCCGGCTTCCTCCGAAAAGAACCGCGCGTCGAGTTCGCCCTGGGGCGAGCGGGTTTCCCACACCGCCGCGCCTCCGCACTGCTTGCATTTGTAGACGCGGACATAGATCCACTCGCTCACGGGCGGGCCATTCTAACACCTCTGCCGTCCAACCGTAGCCGGGCGGCATGGTCACGAAGCAAATCGGCTACGAGCTGGTGCGGGCGCGGCGGCTCGGCGTTGCCGCCGCGGTCCTCTACCGGAAGTAACCTGCCCGGCCCACGGGCTGCGCTATAATCCGGGCAGGCCTTTTCGGGGGTGGGCCTGCGATGGCGTTTCCCCAGACACGCTTGCGGCGGCTGCGGCGCACGGAGGCGCTGCGGCGGCTGGTGCGCGAGACGCGACTCAGCGTCCAGAACCTCGTCTATCCACTCTTTGCCGTGCCCGGCGAAGGCGTGCGCAAGGAAATCGCTTCGATGCCGGGGGTGTTCAACCTCTCGGTGGACGAGCTGGTCAGAGAGTGCCGCGAGATCAAAAAGCTCGGGCTCCCCGCCGTCATTCTCTTCGGCATTCCTGAGACAAAAGACGAGTTGGCCACGGGCGCCTTCGCCGAAGTGGGCATCGTGCAGCGGGCCACCCGGGCCCTCAAGAAGGAAGTCCCGGAGCTGCTGGTCATCACCGACGTCTGTCTGTGCGAGTACACCAGCCACGGCCACTGCGGCAAGGTGGAAAAGGGCGAGATTGTCAACGACCCGACTTTGGAGCTGCTGGCGAAGACCGCTTTGAGCCAGGCCCGCGCCGGCGCCGACATCGTGGCCCCCTCGGACATGATGGATGGCCGGGTGGCCGCTATCCGCCAGGCGCTCGATGCGAACGGCTTCGAGAACACCGCCATCCTCTCCTACGCCGCCAAGTACGCTTCTGCTTTCTACGGGCCTTTCCGCGAGGCCGCGCAATCGGCGCCGCAGTTCGGCGACCGCCGCAGCCACCAGATGGACCCGGCAAACGCCGAGGAAGCCCTGCGCGAGGTGGGGCTCGACATCGAAGAAGGCGCCGACCTCATCATGATTAAGCCGGCCCTGCCTTACCTTGACGTCATTCGCCGGGTGCGGGAGCGCTTCGACGTCCCGGTGGCGGCCTACCAGGTGAGCGGCGAGTACGCCGCTCTGCAGGCCGCCGCCCGCCTGGGCTGGCTCGACCTGGAGCGGGCGATGGTGGAAACCGCGACCGCCATCCAGCGCGCCGGGGCCCAGATCATCCTGAGCTACTTCGCCAAAGATTTGGCGCGCAAGCTCGCCTGCTGACCCGCACTTCTGCATGAAAAGCAGATTCCTCGCTCCAATGTGGGCCCGACCCAGTCGTTTGCTTTCTGTGCTTCTTCTGCTTCCTCTGCTTCCTCTCTCTGCCCAGCCGCCCGGCGAAGCGGCGCTGGCGAAAAGGATCGAAGAAATCATCAACCGGGGCGACGCCGCCAAAGCCTTCTGGGGCATCGAAGTTTTCTCCCCCGCGCGCGGCCGCACTCTGTACTCCCTGAACGCCCACCGCTACTTCATTCCG
>JACQTJ010000025.1 GCA_016210855.1 Acidobacteriota bacterium
AAGCGGCCCGGGCGCATCAATGCGGGATCCAGCACGTCGGGACGGTTGGTCGCGGCGATGATGATCACGCCCTCGTTCGACTCGAAGCCGTCCATCTCGACCAGGAGCTGGTTGAGCGTTTGCTCGCGCTCGTCGTGACCGCCGCCGAGGCCGGCGCCGCGATGGCGGCCGACCGCGTCGATCTCGTCGATGAAGATGATGCAGGGGGCGTTCTTCTTGCCCTGCTCGAAGAGGTCGCGCACGCGGCTGGCGCCCACGCCCACGAACATCTCGACGAAGTCGGAGCCGGAAATGGAAAAGAAGGGCACGTTGGCCTCGCCGGCGATGGCGCGAGCCAGCAGGGTCTTGCCGGTGCCCGGCGGCCCCACCAGCAGCACCCCCTTGGGGATGCGCCCGCCGAGCTTCTGGAAGCGTTGCGGGTCTTTCAGGAACTCGATGATCTCCTGGAGCTCTTCCTTGGCTTCTTCGACGCCGGCCACGTCCTTGAAGGTGACTTTCTTTTGCTGGGAACCGATCAAGCGGGCGCGGCTCTTGCCGAAGCTCAGGGCTTTGTTGCCGCCGGCCTGCATTTGCCGCATGATGAACACCCAGAAACCCACGAGCAGCAGCAGCGGCAGCAGGTTCACCCCCCAGGTGACCCAGGAGGGGCCGGTGGCATCCTTGACCTTGATCGCCACCCCTTTCTCGCGCAGGGTTTTGAACAGGTCGGGGTAGTCGGGCGGGATGTAGGTCTTGAACTTGGTCTTGTCCTTGTACTCGCCGGCCACCTGATTGCCGCGCAGTTCGACCTGGGCGACCTGCCCGGCGTCCACCTTGTCCAGGAACTCGGTGAAGGAGGGCTCCTGCTCGCGCGGCCCCATGCCGGTGTTCACCATCTTGACCAAGAACACGATGGCCACCAGCAGCACCACCCAGAACAGCACGTTGCGCAGCGTTGAGTTCACCCGGGTCTCCCTGTCGGCTCGGCCGAGTCCTATTTCCTCCGGGCCCGGGCCTTGGTTCGACTCGCTTTGGCGGGGTTGTTCTTGGCCGCCGCCAAGTCAAACGTGCCCAGGTACGGCAGATTGCCGTGCAGCCCGTTCCAGGACAGCCCGTACCCGATCACCACATTATTAGATGCCATCCGGAAAGCATAGTAATCCGGTTCGAGGAAAACTTTGCGCTCGCCGGGCTTGTCGATGCAGACCGCGGTCTTCACCAGCTGGGGCCCGTGCAGCCCGATGCGGCGCAGGAGGAAGTCGGTGGTGATGCCGGACTGGAGCACGCCGTCCACGAGCAGGATAGTCTTGTCGGCGGCCTCGATTTCGGGGGTGTAGAAAATCTCCTTGCGCTCCTTGCCGGTGTTGGGGTCGGTGACGTCGCGGGTTTCGGTGCGGATGAAGTGGTAGCGCATGGGGAGGTCGATGGCCCGCACCAGGTCGGCCATGAAGACGAAGCCGTTGTCGAGCAGGCCAACCACGTCCAGGGTCTGGTCGCGGAAGTCCTGGCTGATTTGCTCGCCGAGCTCGCGGACCCGCTGGGCGATCTGCTCCGGCTTGTAGAGAACTTTCAGGGCTCTCACGATCAGGCCCCTTCTTCAATCACGAGCGCCGTGCGGCTGGCTTCCGTCAGCCCGTAGGCGGCCGCCACGCCGAAGCGCGGCACCCACACAATCTCCCCCCCGCACTCGACCACCGGCGTGCGCGCCCGCCACTCGCGGGAAATCCGCTGCTCCTGGAAGAGGGTCTTCAGCTTCTTCACCCGAGCGGCCCCGAGGGGCTGATAGGCGTCACCCGGCTGCCAGTTCCGCACCAGCAGCGGGAATGGCGCTCGGGCGGCGTCCACCAGTCTACTCCTTTGATTATAGCCCGGTTCGAGTTCCCGGATGGCAACAAGTTTGAAGGTGAGCGCCCCGCCGCCGGGCAGGCGCACCCCGCCGGGAGCATCCACCCGCAGGCGGAAGTCCGGCGGGTCGGCCGGCCGCGCGTCCGA
The DNA here is from genome assembly GCA_016210855.1 of Acidobacteriota bacterium. Classification (GTDB taxonomy): domain Bacteria; phylum Acidobacteriota; class Terriglobia; order Acidiferrales; family 2-02-FULL-67-57; genus 2-02-FULL-67-57. Next base: position 1,972 of record JACQTJ010000025.1, read on the forward strand.
GCGGCAAAGGACGAGGCGGCCGAAGCGACGCTCCGCTTCGACCCCGGGCAGGACCACCCGCTGGCCGCTCTGGCCCTGCTCGGCCAGCCGCAGCAGGCTCTCCACGTGGGCCTGCGTGATGCGGCGGAGGTCGCCCCGCACCGCCCCGAGCGCTCGCCGCAGCAGCCGCCGGGCCACGGCGCGGCGGGCGTCGGCGGCCTGGCGGGCCTGGAGGCGCTGGAGCAGGGGGTCCGGGTCGAGCAGGCACGCAATCTCGAGTTCCAGCAGCCCGCCTTCGTCCGCGGGCCTTGAGCGGGCTCGCCCGAATCGGGCGAGGGCGCGGAAGCGCTCTTCGATGTAGGCCGCCCAGAAGCTCTCTTCTTGGCGGGCGTGCTCGGCCAGGCGGGCCAAGTGCTCAACCCCGGCCGGGTTGAGCTGCGGCAGCAGCGCCAGGCGAATCCGATTGCGCAGCCGTCGGGGGTCGAGGTTGGAGAGGTCTTCGCGCCAGGTCTGCTCGCGCTCGGCGAGATAGGCGCGCAGCTCGCCGCGGCGGACCCCGAGCAGCGGCCGGACCAGGCGTCCGGCACTGGCGCCGGGGAGTGGTTCCACCACCGGGTAAATGCCGGCCAGACCTCGGGTGCCGGCCCCGCGCAGCAGGCGAGCCAGAACAGTTTCCGCCTGGTCGTCCAGGGTGTGGGCCAGGGCCACGGCGTCGGCTTTGCGGTTTGAAATCAGCGAGGCGAAAAAGGCGAGGCGTGCCTGGCGGCCGGCCTCTTCGAGGTTGGTTTTCTCGCGGCGGGCGTGGGCGGCAACGTCTTCGCGGCGCACGATGAATTCAAGCTCTAGCCGCTCGGCAAGCTGCCGCACGAAGGCTTGGTCGGCGTCGGCCTCGGCGCCGCGGAGTTGATGGTTCAGGTGGGCGAGAAGCAGGCGCAACCCGAGGCGCTCTTTGAGTTCCGTGAGCAGGCAGGCCAGGGCCATCGAGTCGGCCCCGCCCGAGCAGGCCACCGCCACGCGCATCCCCGGCTCGAGCAACCGCCCGCGCCGGATGGCCTCCTCGACTTTGCGGGTCAGTTCCATCTCATCCTGTCGGCTACACTGGTTCGTTCCGCTGAGAATGGTAGCATAGGCGTACCGGAGAGCGAGCAAAAGGGGGCAGTGATGACTTGGCTTAAGACCATTGGCGAAAGCGAGGCGACGGGCGAGCTGAAGGCCATCTACGACTCGAGCCGAAAGCTCTACGGGTTCATCCCCAACATTCGCCGGGCGCTGAGCGTGAACCCGACGGCGCTCCGGGCCTACACGCAACTGAGTGGGGCGGTTTATCACGGTGGGGTGCTGAAGGCCGAAGAGCGGGAGATGATCGCCACCGTGGTGAGCGCCGCGAACCGCTGCCACTATTGAACCGAGTCACACGCAGAGTTTCTGCGTCGGCTGATCCTTCGCTCTGGCTCAGGACAGGCGGGGGACGACAAGCTGGTCGAGGCGGTCAAGACCGATTGGCGCCGGGCGGGGCTGGAGGCCCGCCCCCAGGCAATGCTTGCCTTCAGCGAGAAGCTCACCCGCACCCCCTGGGAGATGAAGGAGGCCGACCTGGCCGAGCTGCGCCGGCAGGGCCTGACGGAGGAGCAGATTCTGGCCGTGGTGCTGGTGGCGGGCTTCTTCAACCTGGCCACCCGCATCGCCGACGCCCTCGGCATCGAGCTCGACCCGCAGCTCACCCGCGGTACCCCGGAGTACGAAGCCTTCATGAAAGGCCAGTGATTGTCGGCACGCCGACCAAAACCGCGAAAACTGCAAAAGCCGCGAGAACTGCAAAAACCGCACGGCTTGCACGATCAACAGCTTGGGCCAAGTTTCCGCGGTGTTTCACGTGAAACAACTGCCGCGCCAGTCGCAGGTCGGTGAGCCCGTCAGCCCGACTTTTCTGTCATGCTGAGCGCAGCCCTTCGACTTCGCTCAGGGCAAGCGAAGCATCTCAGCTGAGATTCTTCGCCCTCCAGGCTCAGAATGACAAGCAAGAAGGGGCAGGCGCCAATTGCCGGTCACTCCCTCTTCATGAAGTCTTCGGGCTCGACCCCCAGGGCGTCCGCCAGGCGGGTGTAATAGTTGAAGAAGCCGATGATGTGGGTGGCGGTCAGGATGTCTTCATCGCTCCACCCCAGTTGGCGCAGCCCGGCGATGGTCTCGGCGGTCACCGGGTGGGGGTCGTGGGTGACTTGGACGGCGTAGTCGAGCAGGGCCCGGGTCTTCGGGTCGAGCCCGGCTTGACGGTAGTCGCGCTTGATCTGCTCAGCGAGCTTCGGATCCTTCGTCAGCGCACGGAGATCCTCCCCGTGGGCCTCGGTTCAATAGAAGCAGTCCATCTCCCGCGACACCACGGTGGCCACCATCTCGCGCACGGGCCGCGGCAGGCTGCCGGGAGCGAGCATCAGCGCTTGGTAGAGGTTGATCGAGGCGGCCAGCGCCGGCGGGTTCAGGCTTTGCAGGCGCACGATGTTGAAGACCCGCCCAGCGCGCTTGAGGGCGGCGTCGTAGTGTTGCTTGAGCTCCCCGGCGGCTTCTTCAGGAGCGATGGTGCGGATGTAAGCCATGGCTTCTCCTTCCCGGGGGACTATACACCGGCGCGGCTTGTGTTTGTTTTCCGGGCGGCGTAGACTCCGCCCCCGAGGGGGAGTCATTTCACATGGAAAAGAAACAAGTTGTTCTCATTGTCACGATCGTTGTGGTGGTTCTGGTGGTCTTCGGGGCGCTGTTCGGGGGCATCTTCTGGTGGGTGTGGAAGACGACCGGGGAGCCGGTCAAAGTCATCCGGACCCAGCTCGAGGCCATCAATCAGGGAGACTACGCCCGCGCCCACAGCTACTTCTCCGCGGGCCTGCGGGCGGAGCGCTCCGCGGAAGATTTCCAAGCATTCGTCGAGGCCAACGCTGCCGTCTTCAAGACCACCGACTCCACGTTTTCCTCCCGGAAGATTCAGAACGACGTGGCCACCATCCGCGGCACGCTCACCGGCCAGTCCGGCCAAGTGACACCCATTCGGTACACGCTGGTGGTGGAGAACGGCCGCTGGGTCATCGCCAGCTTCCGTTTCGGCGACCTGGGAGCTGAGGAAGACAAGGAGGAGTGACGGTGGCTGCACGGGCGGCGGCTTTACAGCGGGGAGGGCCAGGAGTTATAGTGGGCGTCGTCGGGGGAGTAGCATCTAGCTGAAGTTTGCACGCGAGGTGATGCCGATGGGAATCCTTGTCCTGGTCGTCCTCCTGGCGCTCATCGTCATTGTTGTCGGCATTTACAACAGCCTGGTGCGCCTGCGGGTGCAGGCTGACAACGCCTGGGCCGACATTGACGTGCAGCTCAAGCGCCGCTACGACCTGATCCCCAACGTGGTCGAGACCGTGAAAGGTTACGCCGGCCACGAAAAGAGCACCCTCGAGGCGGTCATCAATGCCCGCAACCGCGCCATGAGCGCCCAGGGCCCGGCCGCTAAGGCCGAAGCCGAAGGCATGCTCACCCAGGCCTTGAAGTCGCTGTTTGCTCTGGCGGAGGCCTACCCGCAGCTGCGGGCGGTCGAAAGCTTCACACAGCTCCAGGGCACGCTCGGGCAGATGGAAGAAGCCATCCAGAACGCCCGCCGCTATTACAACGCCGTGGTCCGCGACCTCAATACCAAGATTGCCCAATTCCCTTCGAACCTCGTTGCCGGCCTGTTCGGCTTCAAAGATCGGGAGTTTTTCGAGCTCACCGCTGCCGCCGCGCGCGAAGCCCCCAAGGTCAGCTTCGAAACCCCGGCCCGTTAGCACGAAGGGGGCGGTCATGCTCCGCCGGATCCGCTTGTCGGTCTCCTTCCTCCTTATCCTTATCCTTGCAGTGTGGCTGCCCTCGCCCATAGGTCCGCGGCCCGCCGCAGCAGGCGCTCAGGGCCTCGTGCAAAAGGTTTGGGAAAAATTAGGTGTCGATCAGCCCGTGGAGGGGGTTCCTGTGCGGCTCCGCCTCCACATTTCTGACGAACCTGTGGTGAACGCTTGGACAACCCCAACCACGGGGGACATTTACATAAGCCAGCAGATGTTGGGCCTGGTCGGCTCGAGCGAGGGCGAACTTGCTTTCATCTTAGGGCACGAAATTGGCCATGTGATGGGCTATTGGAGCGGATTGAGTACTCAACTCCAAAAGCAACAATTAGAGGCTGATTTAAGCAATCTGCTTTCGATGCTCGGCTTGCTGTTTGAGTCGGAAGAAGAAAGAAAGAATCGCTACTCTCACGTCGAAGAAAAGCTCGCAGACTCGATCGCGTTCTACATGATCACCGAGGCCTGCTATAACCCTTACGACGCTGCAGCGTTCTTTGGTAGATTGCAAATGTACTCAGGAACGACCGACCCGCTGGCCCGTCTGTGGAAGCCATATGCAGCGACGCATCCCTTCAAGGAAGACCGCATAGAGCATTTACGAATCGTGATGCGAGCTTTGCAACAAAAGAAAACATCAGCCAGTAAGAATGAAGCGTATGCGCTCGGCTGGTTGAGAACTTTAGTGACCGCTGCGATTACTTATGGCGACACGTACCCTGACGCAGGCTTTCCGTCTAGTTTGCAGGACTTGGAACAAGCAGGCCTAATTGATTCGCAGCTGGCCACTACCCAGCCAAGAGGATACAGGTTGACTTACCAGCCAGGGTTGCCGGACGCCCAAGCGCGGATCGGAACCTTCACCATGGTTGCTCGCCCAGTGGCCTACCGCTGCACCGGTGAGCGCAGTTTCTTTGTGGACGAGAGTGGGGTCATCCGTTTCACAAGGGAGGATAGGCTCGCTAGCTGGGCAGACTCCCCTTTGGAAGACTGGGAAGACGACTAGGAGTAGCCCTCGAAGCTGCTGCGCGCTAGGCCTGGGAAGGAGGTCCCCATGCGTCGCCCGCTTCTCCTGCTTTCCCTGATTGGTCTGGTCGCCGCCGGAGTGGCTGCGCTGCCGGCGGCGGGGCGCGACATTGTTCTGGAGAGCTTCGACGCCGACATCCGGGTCAACCTGGACGGCACGATCGCGGTCACCGAAACCATCCGCCCCCGCTTCATCGGCTCCTGGAACGGCATCATCCGGAGCCTTCCGGTGGAGTACCGGACGCCGCAAGGCTTCAACTACAAGCTGCTGGTTGAGCTCGACACCATCACCGACGAGCGCGGCAACTCGCTGCGCTATGAGACTAGCCGCGTCCGCCACTACCAGGAGTTCAAGATCTGGGTGCCGGGCGCCCGCGACGCTAGGCGCACGGTGGTGATTCGCTACCGGGTGCCGAATGCCCTGCGGTTTTTCGAGGAGCACGATGAGCTTTATTGGAACGTCACCGGCGACGAGTGGGAGATGCCCATCGAAGCGGCCACGGCCCGCATCCTCTTGCCGGCGGGTGCGGGCGGCGTCCGCGCTGTTACCTTCACCGGCGGCTACGGTTCCCGTGAGCAGTCCGCCGACGTCACCATCCAGGAGAACGAAGTTCGCGTACGCACCCGTCGACAGCTTGCCTTCCGCGAAGGCTTGACCGTGGCCGTGGGTTGGAACCCGGGCCTGGTTCGGCGCCCCAGCCCCGGGTCCCAAGCGGCTCTGTTTCTCCGCAGCAACTGGCCCCTGTTCATTCCGGTGGGGGTGTTCGGATTGATGTTCTGGCTGTGGTACACGCGCGGCCGCGACCCGGGTCTGCGGGCGGTGGCCGCCCAGTACGCACCCCCGGAAGGTCTCACCCCGGCGGAGGTCGGCACGCTGATTGACAACGCCGCCGACATGCGCGACATCACCGCCACGCTCGTCGATCTCGCTGTGCGCGGCTACCTGCTGATCGAGGAGACCGAAGAAGAAAAGCTGTTCGGCCTCTTGGGCGGAAAGGAGTATGTCTTCCACCGCCGCAAGCCGTCGAGCGAATGGGACGGGCTCAAGCCGCACGAAGGCAAACTGCTCAAATCTCTGTTCTCTTACGGCGGCGACACGGTCCGCCTCTCCGAGCTGGAGAACAAGTTCTACAAAGACCTGCCCTCCATCCGTGACCGCGTCTTTGATGCCCTCCGCCAGCGCCGCTTCTACGGCAGCCGGCCCGACAAGGTGAAGAAGTTCTACCTAACGGCGGCTGTTGTGGTGGGGGCGGTTTCCTTCTGGGGCGGCGGCTTCCTGGCTGGTCTGACTGGCCTTGCCCCCGCCACGGTTGTTGCCTCCGGCCTGCTCTCGGCGGTCGCCATCGCCGGCATCGGCTGGTTCATGCCCGTGCGCACCCTGGAGGGGACGCGGGCGCTCGAAGGCGTCCTGGGCTTCGAGGAGTTCCTGGGGCGCGTCGAAGCCGACCGCTACGACCGCATGGTGAAGACCCCGGGGATGTTCGAGAAGTATTTGCCCTATGCGATGGCGCTGGGCGTCGAAAAGAACTGGGTGAAGGCCTTCGAGGATATCTACCGGCAGCCGCCGGAGTGGTACCGCGGCCCGCGCAGTGGAATGGACTTCCATCCGCGCAGCTTCGTGAGCGACCTGGGCCGGATGTCGAGCCGCGCCGCCTCCGCGATGGCTTCGGCCCCGCGCAGCTCGGGCGGCTCCGGCTTCGGAGGCGGAGGGTTTTCCGGGGGCGGGTTTGGCGGCGGCGGTGGCCGCGGGTTCTAGCCCGCCCCGGCGTACGGTTTGGAGATTCTGCCGCCGGGGACACCCATCTAGGCGGAGAAGCGAGAAAGGCGCGGGAGGCTTAGTCCGCTCAGTCTAGATGAACAGCGGGGTGTGGTCGGCGTAGGGGTCGGACTCGACGGGCTGCTCGGCGGGTGACTGGGTCAGGGCCACCGCCATCAGGACGACCACGGCCCCGGCCAGCACCGTGCGCGGATGGCGCTCCACCCAGCGGACCACCTTGACGAGGTAGGGTGGGAGATCAAATAGGTCCAGGCTGTTCCGGATTGTGTCCCAGGTCTTTTCGAGCGTCATCCCTGGCTCCCTTTCGCCCTCCGCTCCTCTAGTCGGCCGAACCCGCCAGCCGTTACACTTTCTAAGATGTAACTTGCCTGGGTTGGGTTTCTTCTGCAAGCAAGATTCTCGCGATTTTTTTGTCCGAGCTGCTGATTGACTCCGGCCTGCCCTGCCGCTACCATCGGAGGGAGCGGCCACTGCCGGGGTAGCTCAGGGGCAGAGCGAGGGTCTCATAATCCCTAGGTCGCCGGTTCGAATCCGGCCCCCGGCACCAATTCTTTCAACAACTTACGAGCGGTTCCCTGACTGCCCGTTTCCGAACTGTGGGGGCTTTTGTGTCCACCTAGAGGTTTGGTGGGGATTTCTACACAGTGGGGGAGCAGTGTTGCGTACGAGCACACAAGGGTGGCAGTTCGCCCGAAGGCAATAGGCAAGCTAACTCACTGACACGGCAACTGATATCCATTCTGTCCCGAAGCTGTATTTGGCACGAAGCGTGTTGGAACACAGCTGGAAAAGAGGTGGAGGGGTAGGTCGCAAGCCCTACCCGATGGGAAAGCGAACCGCAGGACGGCAGTGGTTCTACTTGAACCCAAGTTGATGAGCCTGCAGAACAGGGAGTACAAGCGGGCGGAGCTGATCGCCGTTGGGTTGCGCGTTCCCGACGAAAAGGTCTGCCAGACCTGCCACAACTCGAAGAGTGCTTTCTTTCAGCCTTTCGACTACGCCCCTCGGAAGGCCCAGGGCATGCACGAACACACCCCCTTGAAGTACGCCCATGAGTAGGAGGGAGTGGTGAGTAGGCAACGCCAACTGTTGGTCTTGTTGGCTCTGGCCGCCTCCGCCTTGCTCGTTGGCGTCCTTCTCGGGCCGTGGAAGCCCGCGGGAAACCGTTGGTCTGTTTTTCTGGCTGGAGACCCCCATCGAGGGCAGCACGTGTTTGAGAAGAAGGGATGCGCCCACTGCCATGCGGTCAACGGGGCGGGCGGGACGCTGGCGCCCGACCTGGGCTTTCAGCGGCCAGCGCGTTCCAGCCTGAACCAACTGGTCACGGAAATGTGGAACCACGCTCCGCGCATGTGGGCAAAGATGGAGGCGGAGAAGATCGGCTACCCGGATTTCAGCGCGCGGGAGATGGCCGACCTTTTCAGCTACCTTTACGCCGCCCGCTATGTGGACGAGCCTGGGGACGCTTCCCGTGGGAAGCTGCTCTTCTCCCAAAAAGGGTGCTTGCGCTGCCATGCCATCGGCGGCGAAGGAGGCAGAATCGGGCCAGACCTGCGCGAACTTCGTCCGGTCGACACTCCTATCTTCTGGGCCCAGGCCATGTGGAACCACGCCCCGGCCATGGAAACTCGGATGCGGGGATTGAAGATGGCCTGGCCGGAGTTTGAGGGCGGCGAGATGAACGACCTGCTGGCCTACGTCCGGGAGGAGCGGGCCGGACCCCGGCAGGAGTTTGAACTCTTGCCAGCCGACCCTCGCCGCGGCTGGGGGGTGTTCCGGAGGAAGGGGTGCCTCCAATGCCACGCCATCAGCGGCGAAGGGGGAACCGCCGCTCCCGACCTGGGGGCCGGCCGGGCCTTGCCCGCCACTTTGACCCAGGTGGCCGGGCGGATGTGGAACCACTCCCCCGAAATGTGGCGGGCGATGAAGGCCAAGGGCATCGAGCGGCCTGTTTTCAAAGAAAAAGAAATGGCCGACCTGATTGCCTTCCTCTACAGCGTCCACTATTTCGACTTGGGCGGGTCTCCGCTCATCGGGCAGCAATTGTTCGTCGAGCGCCAGTGCAGCCGCTGCCACGGCCCCGAGGCCCGGGGTGGCGAAGCCGGCCCCGACCTCCGCGGCCAGGGAGAGGTTCGCACTCAGGTGACCCTGGCCCAGGCCCTGTGGGCGCACGGACCCCGCATGTACCGTCGCTCCCAGGAGCTCAACCTGGGCTGGCCCGCGTTGAAAGAGAGCGATTTGGGACACCTGCTGGCTTTTCTCAACGCCCCGCCGAAAGAGCCGCACTGAAAGATGGAACTCGCTCCCCCATGGAAAGCTCCCTGGTTCTTGGGCTTTGGGTTCTTTTTCGCGGTGGGATGGTTTCTCTTCGGCTGGGTCTGGCCAGCTCCTTCTCCCCGGCAGCCCCTCCGCTACAACCACGCCGTCCACATCGCCAATGGGATGGGCTGCGTCGACTGCCACGCGGGCGGGCGCGACCAGGAACGCGCCACCCTGCCCGGCCTGGACACCTGCCTGATGTGCCACCAGGAGGCGGTGACGGAGAGTTCCGAGGAAGAAAAGATCCGCGCCTTCGCCGCTGCCGGTCGGGAGATTCCCTGGGCGCAGGCCACTCGGGTGCCTCGCCACGTCTATTTCTCCCACCGGCGCCACGTTGCGTTGGGGGGCCTGGAGTGTGTTGATTGCCACGGGGCGATGGAGACCCGTACCGAACCTCCGCGATATCCCGTCGGGCCTACCACCATGGACGCCTGTCTCGACTGCCACGAACAAAGGAAAGTAGACAATGACTGCAACCGCTGCCACCGCTAGGTCGCTCCGGACGGCGGGGCTCCTGGGTTTGCTCTTGGCATTCGTGGCAGGACCCTGGCTGTTGGCCCAGGGGCCCGGCGGGGGCGGCTATTTCATTCCCGGGGACGCCAAGGCCGGGATGAAAACCTTCTTTGACAAAGGCTGCGTCCGCTGCCACGCCGTCCTGGGGGAGGGGGGAAAACGAGCTCCCGACCTCGCCCGCGCCCCCAGCGGCCACTTGAGCGCCGCCGATTTGGTGGGCGCGATGTGGAACCACGCTCCCCAGATGTGGGAGAAGATGCGCCAGGAGAAAGTTCCCTCGCCGGCCTTTACCGAATCGGAGATGTCCAACCTGTTTGCCTTTCTCTACTCCGTTCGTTCGATGGGGGAGCCGGGGGACGCCGAACGCGGGCGCCAGCTTTTGTTCGAAAAGCGCTGCCTGGAGTGCCACGCGGTGGCGGGCCAGGGGGGACGGGCGGGGCCGGACCTGCGCGATTGGGCCAGCTTCCGCAACCCGGTGAGCTGGATCCAGGCCATGTGGAACCATGCCCCGGCTATGCAGGCACTGATGCGCGAGCGCGGCCTGCCGTGGCCGGAATTTCAAGGCAACGAGGTCGCCGACCTGATCGCTTACATCCGCACCCAAACCACCGGCACCCGCCGCCACGTCTATCTGCAGCCGGCGAGTCCCGAGGCGGGTCGGGTCTTGTTCCGGAGAAAAGGCTGCGCCGCCTGCCACGGCCTGCGGGGAACAACCGGCAGGGCGCCGGACTTGGGGACGCGGGCGTTGCCCCGCACCGTCAGCCAGTTCGCGGGCCTGATGTGGAACCACAGCCCGGCCATGTGGGCCAGCATGCAGGCGGCGAACGTTCCCCGCCCGCAGTTCTCCAACAAAGAAATGGCTGACTTGATCGCCTACCTGTTTGCGGAGCGTTACTTCGAAGCCAGCGGCCATCCCCAACGCGGCGCCCGCGTATTCGAGGTGAAAGGCTGCGGTTCCTGCCACGCGCCGGACGGGAGGGGCGCGGGCCCGCCCTTGGCCTCCTGGCAGGGCCGCATCACCCCCATGGCCCTGGCCACCGCCCTCTGGAACCACGGGCCAGTGATGTTGGAGCAGATGCGCGAGCAGGAAATGCCCTGGCCGCTGTTCCAGCCCGGCGAGATGGTGGACTTGATGGAGTTCCTCAATCGGGGCGCGGGCGCCACTCGTGCCCAAGGCAAACGCCCATGAGTTTTCGGGTCAACCGCCGGGACTTTCTCCGCTTCGCCGGCGGCGGGGCCGCAGGCCTGGCCGCTTCCGGGGTGACGCTGCGCGGCTTGAGCACGCTCAATGCCGCCCTGGCCGCCGAGGAAGTCGAGGTTCCCGGGGGCCCAGAAGCCTGGCGGCTCAGCGTGTGCTCCCTGTGCCCCGGGGGCTGCGGCCTGCGGGTGCGCACCATTGGGAAGCGGGCGGTGAAGATTCAGGGCAATCCGCTGCACCCGGTGAACCGAGGCGGGCTCTGTCCGCGCGGCCTGGCCGGCTTGCAGGTTCTTTACCACCCCGACCGGCTACGGGCGCCGCAAAAGAACGTGGGAAGCCGGGAAGCGCCGCAATGGCAAGAGATCTCCTGGGATGAAGCGATTGGCACTCTCGCCGACCGCCTGGCGGAACTCAATCGCCGCGGGCAGGCTCACGGGGTGGTGTTTGTGGGCGGGCGGTGCGGCCACCAGCGCCACCGCCTGTTCCAGCGCTTCCTGCGCGCCTACGGCTCGCCAAACTACCTGCGCACGCCTTCCGGACTGGACGGAGCGCAGGCAGCCGCCTACCTGCAACAGGGAGCGCGGGAAGGCCTCGCCTACGACCTGGAAGGAACCCGTTACCTGCTCAGCTTCGGGGCCAACTTTCTAGAGGGATGGGGCTCGCCGGTGGGCGCCATGCGGGCCTTCGGCCAGTGGCGGGATTCGGCTGCCGGTCGCCGCACCAAGTTCGTTCAGGTTGAGCCACGCTTCTCATTGACCGCAGCCCGCGCTGACGAGTGGGTGGCCGTGCGGCCGGGGACGGAGGCGGCCCTGGCGCTGGGACTCGCCTACGTGCTCATCACCGAAGGCCTCTACGACGCTCGCTTCGTCAGCGAGCGCACCTTCGGGTTCGAAGACTGGCGGGATGCTGCCGGGCGCACTCACCTAGGCTTCCGCTCGCTGGTGCTGACCGAGTACCGATTGAACCTGGTCGCCGCCCTCACGCAAGTCCCGGTGGAAACCATCCTGCGTCTGGCCCGGGAGTTCGGGCGCAGCCGCCCGGGGCTCGCCCTCGGCGGTCACCACGCTAGCACCCTCCCGGGCGACCCCTACACCGCCATGGCGGTGCACAGCTTGAATGCCTTGATGGGCAGCTTGGAAACCCCCGGCGGCGTGCTGGTGCGGGCTGAATTCGAGGCAGAGGAACCACGCCCCTCACCGGTCAGACGGCTTCCACCGCACCTCCTCGACCCCGACGACACCCTTCTCCCCTGGGCCGACCTGACCCGCCTGCCCGAAGCCATCCTGGCCGGGAAGCCGTACGCGGTCGAGGCCGTACTGGTGCACGGCGCCGACCCGGTTTTCTCCCTGCCTAACGGAGAACAATTGGCCCTGGCTCTGCAGCGCGTGCCCTTCGTAGTCTCTTTCGCGTCCTTTCTGGACGAAACCACAGCCCAGGCCGACCTGATCCTGCCGGACCATACCGACCTAGAGAAGTGGCAGGAAGCGGGCTCGCCTCCCACGTTCCCCGTTCCCTTGCAGTCGCTCTCGCCGCCGGTGGTTGAGCCGGTCCACCAGACTCGGGATGCCGCCGACGTGGTGCTGGCCCTTGCCCACACCTTGGGCGGGGAAGTGGCTGCGGCGCTGCCGCAGGGGAGCTTCCAGGAATTTGTGCGCCGGCAGGTGGAGGAAATCTTCGCCGCCCAGACCGGCTACACCTTCACCACCAGCCTCGAAGAAACCTGGAACCGGCTCCTGGAACGCTCCGGTTGGTGGGCGCCCACCTACTCCACGGTGGAACAGCTCTGGGAGCAGATCCAGGAGCGGGGCGGCTGGTGGGAGCCCAATTACTACTATGGCGAGTGGAAGCGCGTCCTGCGCACCCCTTCGCGACGGTTCGAGTTTTACTCGCAGGCCCTGGCGCGGTGGGCCGCCCAACACGTGGATCAGGCCAGGGCGGCCGGCTTCGAGCCCGGAGACGACCATCTCTGTTTGCCGCACCAGCCTCCGCTGCCCGAGTCCCCGGCGGAATTCCCGCTGCTGCTCCTCCCCGTCGAAGTCTTGCCTCTGGCCGGAGGGGACGGCGCCCACCTGCCCTATCTCGAACAGATCGCCGGGCCCCATGTGTTCGAGCAATGGGAGAGCTGGCTGGAAATAAACCCGCGAACGGCGGGCGAGTTGGGCCTGGTCGAGGGCGACCGGGTGTGGGTGGAGTCGCCCCGCGGGCGTGCGCAGGTGCGGCTGCGGCTTTACCCCGGCGTCCACCCCGCCGTGGTGCACCTGCCGCTCGGTTATGGCCGGACCCAAGGGAGCCGCTGGGGCCGCCGGGGAGTGAACCCGTTGGGTCTGCTCGAGAGCCAGCGCGAGCCAGTGAGCGGCCACTTGCAGATCACGCGCACCTACGTCCGAGTCTACCGGAGCTGAGGAAGAGAAGATGCCACGCTGGGGTATGGTGATCGACCTGGCCAAATGCACCGCCTGCCAGGCGTGCGTGGTCGCTTGCCAGACGGAGAACAACGTCCCCTGCGTGGAGCCCGAGCAGGCGGCCAGGGGACGCCGCATTTCCTGGCTGACAGTGCTGCCGGAATTGCACGGAGACTATCCCCGCGTGTCCATGCGGTTGCTGCCCCTGCCCTGCCTGCACTGCGACAGCCCCCCTTGCATCCGCGTCTGCCCCGTGGGTGCCACCGGCATCACGCCGGAAGGGGTGGTGCGGCAGACTTTTGCCCGCTGCATCGGCTGCCGCTACTGCACCAACGCCTGCCCGTACACCCGCCGGATGTTCAACTGGTACCGGCCGGAGTTCCCCGGGGGGCTTTCCCTGGCGCTCAACCCCGACGTTTCCGTCCGTCCTAAAGGAGTGGTGGAGAAGTGCACCCTGTGCCACCACCGCCTGATGCAAGCCCGCGAACGGGCGCAGGCCGAAGAGCGGCCGCTGGCCGAGGGTGACTACCTTCCCGCCTGCGTCGAAATCTGCCCGGCCACGGCCATGTACTTCGGCGATTTGGAGGACCCGGACAGCAAGGTCGCCGAGCTGGCCCGCAGTCCCCGGGCGTTTCGCTACCTGGAGGAGTTGGGCACGGAACCCAAAGTCATCTACTTGAGCGAAGGAGAGTGGACCGGGAGTGAAGAAGAACGGCGATAGCCCGCACCCCTTGGGGCCCGACGAGGTCTTGCTGCAGCCCATCGTGGCCACGCGCCATTCCTTCTACTATCTGGCCTTGGTGCTGCTCGGGTTTACCACCCTGGCCTTTTTCGCCTGGCTGCATCAACTGCGCTGGGGCCTGGGCACCACGGGGCTGAACGTGCCCACCTACTGGGGGATGTACATCACCAACTTCGTTTTCTTCATCGGCATCAGCCATGCCGGAACTCTTATCTCCGCCATCCTGCGTCTCTGCCACGCCGAGTGGCGACGGTCGATCACCCGGGCGGCGGAAGTGATCACGGTGATCGTGCTCTTTTTTGGCGTGGGAAGCGTCATCGTGGACCTAGGCCGGCCGGACCGCATCCTGAACGTCCTTCGCCACCCCAACTTCTATTCGCCGCTGCTCTGGGACGTCTGCAGCATCAGCATCTATCTGACCGCCAGCACCATCTATCTCTATCTGCCTCTCATCCCCGACCTTGCCATCCTGCGCGACCAGGCCGGCAAGTACACCCGCTTCTACCGGCTGCTGGCTCTGGGCTGGCAGGGTACCGAACGCCAGCGCCGCTGGCTGGAGCGGGGGATCGCCATCATGGCCGTGCTCGTCATCCCCATCGCCATCTCCGTGCACACGGTGGTGTCCTGGGTCTTCGGCATGACCGTGCAGCCCATGTGGCACTCCACCATCTTCGGCCCCTACTTCGTGGTGGGGGCCATCTTTTCCGGCATCGCTTCCATCATCATCGCCATGGCCCTCATCCGCAGAATCTACTACCTGCAGGACTACCTGAAGCCCATCCACTTCAACCACCTGGGAACGCTGCTGCTGGTGTTCGCCCTGCTGTGGTTCTATTTCACCTTCGCCGAACACCTGACCACCTACTACGGGCAAGATCCCACTCACCTGGAGGTTTTTTACTCCAAGTTGACCGGCCGCTACGCCCCGCTCTTCTGGGGTATGGTGGTGACCTGCTTCCTGATTCCGGTGGGGATTCTGGCGCGGCGGCAGACGCGCACCGTCACCGGCACCGTCATCGCTTCCTTGTCGGTGTTGGTGGGGATGTGGTTGGAGCGGTTCGTCATCGTGGTTCCCACGCTGGCCCACCCGCGCGTGCCCTGGGACAAAGTCTTCTACTCGCCCACCTGGGTAGAGATCAGCATCACCCTGGGCTTCGGCGCCACCTTCATCTTCCTCTACATGCTTTTCACCAAGTTCTTTCCCATCGTCTCCATCTGGGAGGTGCGAGAAGGCCGGGAGCAGGCGCTGGCGGAGGTGGCCGAGCGAGTCAAATCCTATCTGCCCGGCCCGGAAGAGCCGCGCTAGCTTTGGCACCGCTTTTGCGTGTTTTGACGAGGGGTGGCGAAATATTCCACAGCGGGTGTTGCT
>JACQTJ010000026.1 GCA_016210855.1 Acidobacteriota bacterium
CATGTAGGGCACCGTGCCGCCCGTGCTCCACCCGGTGGCGGTGCGGCTCACGAAACTCTCGTCGGTTTCCCCAGGCCCCCGCTCCCGCCCGGTTAAGACCGCCAAACCGAAGTCGAGAATCTTCACTCGCCCCTTTGTGTCCAGCATAATGTTGGCCGGCTTGATGTCCCGATGGAGCACCCCGGCCTGGTGGGCTTCGTTAAGCCCCTCGGCGATCTGCCGCGCCACCTCCAGCAGTTGCGCCGCAGGCAGCGCTCCCCGCAGCAGGGTCTGTTTCAGGCTTTCCCCGCCTACCAACTCCATGGCGATGAAAGGCGTCTCCCCCGCCTCTCCCACTTCATAAATCGTGGCGATGTTGGGATGGTTCAAGCGCGAGGCCGCCCGGGCTTCCTTCAGCAACCGTTCCCGCCCCTGGCGGTCGGCCACCAAATCGGCCGGCAGGAACTTGAGCGCCACCGCCCGCTGCAATTTCTCGTCTTGGGCGCGGTAGACCGCACCCATCCCGCCTTCGCCCAGCTTGGCGGTGACACGATAATGGGAAATCGTCTGCCCGATCATGGCGAAGCGGCCTGCCTGTGGGTCACCATCTTAGTGCTGCACCTAAGAAGAAGTCAACGCGCCTTAGCCTTGGTCGCCCACCACGTTACCGCGGTAACGCAGTGGGTCTGTGCCGAAACCATTAGGTTTTGGCGCGGCGGGTTTTCGCCAGCTCGTCCCAGAGCTGCGGGGGGACGTCCAGCAGGTCGCTGAATTGCCCGCCCTGGCGGAGCCACTGCCCGCCGTCAATGGTGACGCAATCGCCGGTGACGTATTCCGACTGCGGGCTGACGAGGAAAACTGCCAGGTTCGCCAGCTCCTCGTGCCGCCCGAAACGGCCCGCCGGGATGCGGCGCTGGAAGGCCTTCTCAAAGTCCGGGGAGGGAATCAGCCGCGACCAGGCTCCTTCGGTGGGGAAGGGGCCGGGAGCGATGGCGTTGGCCCGGATCCGGTAGCGGCCCCATTCCACCGCCAACGAGCGCGTCATCCCGAGCACCCCGGCCTTGGCGCACACCGACGGCACCACGAACCCCGAACCTGTCCAGGCATAGGTGGTGACGATGTTCAAGATCGTCCCTGGCCGCTTGCCTTCGATCCAGCGCCGGCCCACCGCGAGCGAGCAATGGAACGTGCCGTGCAGCACGATGCTGACCACCGCGTTGAAGCCGCCCGGGGTCAGCCGTTCGGTCGGGCAAACGAAGTTCCCGGCGGCGTTGTTCACCAGCCCGGTCAGCCCCCCGAGCTCGCGCTCGGCCTGCTCGACCACCTTCTCGACGGCCGCGAAGTCGCGCACGTCGCAGCTCCCCCAGGCGGCCGTGCCGCCCCGGGCGCGGATGTCCTCCGCCGTCTGCCGTAGCGGCTCCTCCCGCCGCGCCGCCAGGAAGACTTTCGCGCCCAGCTCCGCAAACCGCAGCCCCATCGAGCGCCCCAGCCCCGTCCCTCCGCCCGTAATCAGGATGGTCTGGCCCCGCAGCAAATCCGGCTGAAACATGGTCGGCTCCCTCCCGCAAGATGTGGTCGGGGGATTCTACTCCAACACTTGAAACCGAGGCCGAAGGCCCGGGGGCGGGGCTGCGCCCTCTAGAACAGCTTGCTCGCGCGGAAGGGGATTTCGACCACCACTTCTAGCGGCACGGCGGCGCCGTTCTTGTGCCCAGGCTGGAAGTGCCAGCGGGTGAAGGCCTCGACCGCGTTCTGGTCGAGTAGCGCGTGCAGACTGCGCACCACCTGCACGTTCCCCACTGTCCCATCCTCACGGATGACCCCGTAGAGAAAGACGCTGCCTTCGATCCGTGCCCGCCGGGCTTCGGCCGGATACCGTGGGTCCACCTTCTTCACCGCCACCGGGGGCGCCAGAGGGAAGCCGTTCGCCGCTCCACCCGGAGCGGTCGAACGGGCTTCGCCGAGCTCGGCAAACCGCAGCACCCAGCTGCCGCTCTGGCTGGTGAGGTTCGGCATGTTGACAGTCATCGTATAGACCCGCGGGCCCGCCCCAGCTCCGACAGGCGTACCGGGGCGCAGGCCTTCGAGCATTTCTTCAGCCCGCTCCTGCACCGGCTGGCTCGCCTGGGGGGCGCTGTGGCTGGAGGCCGGAATCGCCGCCTCCGGCGCGGCCGGTTGCTCCAGGGCCAGCGGAGGCGGCTCTGCCGGCAGGCGGTCGCCGACAATCACCGGACCGGACGGCGCCGGCCCGGCTGCGGTGACGAGGATATCGGCCGCCCCCAGTCCACCGGACCCGCCGGCTTCGCCTCCCCACCCGCTGCCGCCCGTGAGGCCGAGCGGGCTCCCGCTGCCGGCTTCGGGCCCGGCAGCAAACCGCGCCCGCAGATTCGTCTCCGGCAACTCCAGCACCGCGGAGGGAAGGCCGGGCTGGGGGCTTAGGACAATGACCCCGAGAGCAGCTAGGTTGCCGCTGCCCGCTGGGCCAGAAGGAGCACCAACCTGGGGAGCCGCGTCGCGACCCGGGGCAGTGCTCCCGGGCTCGACGGCCAGCTTGGGGTAAAGGTTCTCGAGGCGCGTCTCGGCCAGGGCGAGTTCGCTCTTGCTCTTCGGCCGCGGCGGGAGAGCGGCGCGCAGGGTGCCGTTCGGGTCAAGCAGCGTTCCGGGTCCGCGCAAGCGCCGCAGGTCGACTTGTGGTGTGGGCGCTGCCGGGGCCGCCGGCGGAATCACCATGTTGGGCAGGCCCAGGTTGTGCCGAACCAGGCGCGACTTGTCCAGGCTGAACTCGGTGAGCAGGGTTTGCCGCGGATGGTTCGGCTCCGCCGGACGTGAGACGATGGTTTGCGGCAACACGGCATCAGCCCCCGGCCGGGGCGATGGCTGGTCTTTCGGTCCGGGCGGGCTCGGCCGTCGAGCTGCGCGCAGCTGCCGGGCAGGGGCAATCGGTGGGAGCAGCTTTGAGCCGCCGGCCCAGCTCAGGTCGTACTCGATGCGCACCCGGGCGAGAGCGGCGGGCGGCGCAGGAGCCCGGGTCAAAAACGCCGGCAGGGGCATCACCACGAATAGGCCGTGCAGCACCAGCGAGGCCGCCAGGGCCCGCTTCGGCCAGCTCCGCTCCAGGAGGAGCGGCGTGCGCCAGGCAACGAGCGCCGCCTGGGAGGGCCCCAACGGCAGCGGCGTCTGCAGTGCCCGCAGCGCCTCTTGGAATTGCTCCCAGCCATCAGCCCAGCCCACCTCGAGTTCAGGTTCCGCAGTCCGGGGCCAAGGAGACGCCGGTTCCCCGCGCAAAGCCATGGCGGTATTATACGCGCCGCGGCTCCCGGCCCGGAAAGCCTTGCGCCGAGGTATTGAATCTGGTAGGTAAGGAAGGCCAGCTTGCTTCGGGCAGCGACCGGCAGCGCAGGCACGAGAGAGACCGGGCCATGGCCTCCCCTGGGTACAGCTCCAAAGGCTTCCGGCTCGCCGCCATCGTTGTAGGCGGCCTCCTGCTGATCCTGCTGGTGGGGCCCTATCTGGTCAGCATTGACCGCTACCGCGACCTCATCGTCGAGCAACTCGAAAAGCAAACCGCCCGGGACATCGAGATCGAAGCCCTTCGGCTTCACGTCCTCCCCCGCCTGCGCGTACAGCTAGTGAACTTCCGCGTCAAGAACCCGGCGGGCTTTCCCGAGGGCGATGCCGTGGCCATCGAGAGCCTTGACCTCGGCCTCGCCTTCTGGCCGCTGCTGCGCCGCGAGATTGAGATCGACTCGGTTACCGTGCAGGCCCTCCAAGCCAACCTGCTCTCGAACGAGCAGGGCCAGACCAACTATGAGATGCCGCGGAGGCGCCGCCGGGCACCGACAAAAGCCGCAGAAGCGCCAGGGGTCTCGCTCACCCGCATCGGGGACGTGGCCCTGGAGGACGCGAAGGTCTCCTCCGGCACCTTCTGGTCGCGGGAGAGGCGCATCTACCCGAGCTGGGCGGTCGCCGGAATCAACGTCGAAGTCGAAAACGTTGACCTGAGCGACCCGAAGTGGCTCGGCAAGCTCCGGGCTCAGATGGACCTGAGCACCATCGAAGTCTCCACCCCCACGCTGAAAGAGTCGCTGCGCTTCACGGACGGCGAAGTGCAAGTAAAAGCCAATGCCGCCAGCGGCGACTTCGAGCTCGCGCTTGGCGAGTTACGCGCCACGGGCACCCTCAAAGTGGCCGACCTGGCCCGCCCGGTGGCGGACTTCACCCTGACCATGGAGGAGTTGAACGTGGCTGAAGTGAGCGCGGCCGCCGGCAGCAAGCCCAAGGGCAGTTCCGGCCCGCGTGGCGGTGGCGGCGGAGGAGGTAGCCGGCGGTTGCTCGCCCGCGGCACAGTGCAGATTGACCGCGTGCTCATCCCGCCTCTCAGTGTCGAGAACCTGAAAGGCCAGGCGCGCCTCTACACCGACCGGCTGGAAGTGGACCCCTGCACGTTGGACCTCTACGGCGGCCGGTCCCGCGGCAGCTTGGGGGTTAACCTGAATCAGACCTCGCTGCCCGCCTCGGTCAGCTTTCGCGCCGAAGGCGTCAACGTCGCTCAGGCTGTGGCCGCTGCCAGTCCCGCCGCCCAGGGCAAGCTCACCGGCACCTTCGAAGCCGACGGGCGCGTGGGTGTTCCGCTCGGCGAAGGCGACCCGCTGGCTGGCCTTGCCGGCGAAGGCACCTTTGCGGTTCGGAACGGCACCTTCCCGGGCTTGAACGTCGAAGGCACGCTGGCCGGGATGGCCAAATTCCTGCAGATGGACGTCCCCAAGGGCGACACCCGGTTCAGCTTCTTCGGCGGCGACTACCGCATCGCCGGCCAGCGCGTCCACAACCGCAACCTGCGCCTCGAGGCCGAAACTCTGGAAGCCTCACTCGGCGGCAGCTTCGGCTTCGACCAGACCTTGAACTACACCGGCTGGGGCGTGCTGAGGGGCAAGGGCGGCGACTCGCAAGCAACGCAGGAGCAACAGGGGGAGAAATCAGGGGGCGGGCTGCTCGGCGGCTTCCGCAAGGTTTTCGGTGAAGTAGCCCGGCAGACCATTGGCCGCATGCGGGTGCCGTTCTCGGTCACCGGAACCTTCCAGGAGCCCAGCTTCATCCTGGCCGGTACCCCCACCCCTGTCCGCTAGGCGGGGCTGAGTCGGGGCGTTTGACAGCAGCGGCCTCCTGCGCCTATCCTGAAGCGAAGGAAGCTATGCGCCGGGTTTACTTCGACCACAACGCCACCACGCCGCTCGCACCCCAGGTGGTGCAGGCCATGATGCCGTTCCTTGCGGAGGAGTACGGCAACGCCAGCTCTATCCACAGCGTTGGGCAGCGGGCCCGGGCCGGGGTCGAGCAGGCCCGGGCGCAAGTGGCCGCGCTCATCGGAGCGCGCGAAAAGGAAATCGTCTTTACGAGCGGCGGCACGGAAGCGGATAACCTTGCCCTGCGCGGCGTGGTGGGTGCCGCCGAGCGCCTGCGCAAGCACGTCATCACTTCCACCATCGAGCACCACGCCGTGCTCAACACCTGCCAGGCGCTCGAAGCCGAAGGCATCTGCGTCACCTACGTCCCGGTGAACCCCGCCGGGCTGGTGGATCCCGAAGAGGTTCGCCGCGCCCTCACCCCCGACACCGTCCTCATTACCGTCATGCACGCCAACAATGAGCTCGGCACCCTCCAGCCCGTTGCCGAGATTGCCCGCATCGCCCGCGAACACCGCATCCCGTTCCACACCGACGCCGTGCAGTCGGCCGGAAAGATTCCGGTGGACGTCCGTGCCCTGGGCGTGGACCTGCTCTCGCTCTCCGCGCACAAGATCTACGGGCCCAAGGGCGTGGGGGCCCTCTACATCCGCGGCGGGCTGCCGCTCAAGCCGCTGATGTTCGGCGGCCACCACGAGCGCGACCGCCGCCCCGGCACGGAAAACGTCGCCGGCATCGTCGGGCTGGGCGCCGCGGCCGAGCTGGCCGCTGCCCACCTCGACTCGGAGGGCGCCCGGCTCGCGGTCCTGCGCGACGAATTGGAAGAGGGGATTCTCGTCCGCGTGCCCCACGCCGGCATCAATGGCGACCGGCACCGCCGCACGCCCAACACCACCAATGTTTGTTTCGATTTCGTGGAAGGCGAAGCTCTGGTGATCGCCCTCGACCTCAAGGGCATCGCCTGCTCGACCGGCGCCGCCTGCTCGTCGGGCGCCGTCGAGCCCTCGCACGTCTTGACCGCCATCGGCCTGCCCCCCGAGCGCGCCCGGGCCAGCCTGCGCTTTTCGCTCGGGCGGCAGAACACTCGCGACGACATCGCGCACGTGACCGAGATGCTTCCCGGCGTGGTGGAGCACCTCCGCGAGCTTTCTCCCCTCTATAAGAGACCCGTGGCCGCCACACCCCAATGATTGCTGGTGGAGTGCGGGACATGCCGCTGGCCCACTCACTCCCAATTGAAGAAGCCCGGTTAGATTCGGGCGGTCACTTCCTTCCATGCGCGACCAGCACGCCCTGATCGAAAAGCTCAACCGGGTGCGGGGTGAGCTACTGGCGGTGCTCGAAAGCGTCCCGCCCGAGAAGTGGCAAAAGCCTCCGGCAAACGGCGGCTGGTCGGCCGCCGAGGTCATCGCCCACCTCACCATGGTCGAAACCGCCGTCGTGGACGCCGCCACCAAAAAAATCCAGCAGGAGCCCCGCCAGCTGCCCTTCTGGAAGCGGATTCACTTTCCCCCCAAGCTCTCCGAGTACCGGTTCAAGAAGGTGAAAACTCCTATCCCCATTGACCCGGTCCTGCTCGCGGACAAGCAATCGATGCTCGACCGCTACCAGGGCACGCGGCGCCGGACACTGGCTTTCCTCGACGCTCACCGCCAGCTTGACCTCGGTCGCTGGCGCTGGCGCCACCCTTTCTTCGGGAGCCTCGACGGCTACACCTGGTTCCGCACCCTCTACCACCACGAAATTCGCCACACCAAACAACTCCGCGGGATTGTAGAATCAATCCGATGAGCGCCAACGGACACGAGCCGGTTGTCGTGGCCATGAGTGGCGGCGTGGACTCTTCGACCGCGGCCGCCCTGCTGGCCGAGGCGCGTCCCGGCGCTGTCATCGGCTTGACCATGCAGCTCTGGGACCAGCGCCGGTTGCAGAGGCCAGCGGCATCCCTCGACTCCGCTCGGGACAAGGGGGCCGCTGGGTTGAGCGGGAAACCGGCGTTGCCTGTGGTGCATACCGGGCGCTGCTGTTCGCTCGATGACGCTTACGACGCCCGCCGTGTGGCCGCCTTCCTCGGCTTTCCGTTCTACGTGGTCAACTTCGAAGCCCGCTTCGAGGCCGACGTGGTCCGGCCGTTTGTCGAAACCTACCTGGGCGGTGAGACCCCCATTCCCTGCACGCTCTGCAACAATTTCGTCAAGTTCGATGAGCTTCTGATCACCGCCCGCCGGATCGGCACGGAGCGCCTCGCCACCGGCCACTACGCCCGCCAGCGCACCAACCCCCGTACCGGCCGGCGCGAGCTGCTGCGCGCCGCCGACAAGACCAAGGACCAGTCCTACTTCCTCTTCGGGCTCACCCAGGAGCAGCTGGCCTCGACCGAGTTTCCTCTGGGCGAGTTCACCAAGGAACAGGTGCGCGCCCTGGCCCGTGCGAAGAAACTGCCGGTGGCCGAGAAGCCCGAAAGCCAGGAGATTTGTTTTGTCCCGAGCGGCAACTACATCCGCTTCATCGAGTCCTATCTGGCCGAGCAGGGGAGGGGGCCGCTCCGGGCGAAGGGCGAGATTGTCTCGACCGACGGCCGCGTCCTTGGCGAGCATGCGGGTCTCCACCAGTTCACGATTGGGCAGCGCCGCGGACTCGGGCTCGCGACCGGGGAGCCGCTCTATGTCGTCGCCCTCGACCGGGAAGCCAACCGCGTTACCGTCGGCCCCGAGGCTGCGCTCTACCGCCGCGAGGCCGGCGTCCGCGAGGTGAACTGGGTTTCGCTGCCACCACCGGCGGGGCCGCTGCGCTCGAGCGTCAAGATCCGCCACAAGCACCAGCCTGCTGCTGCCACTCTCTACCCGAACGGCGGGCGACCGGCGCGCCTGGTGTTCGATCAACCGCAGCGCGCCCTTACCCCCGGGCAGGCGGCCGTCTTCTACGCCGCGCCGGACTCGCCCGAGCCCGACCTGGTGCTGGGCGGCGGCTGGCTCTTGTAGCCGTCGGCGAGCAACTTTTTGCCCAGAAAAGCAGTCTTAGTTCATACGCAGAACGGAGGAACAGCTATGCGCCGTGCGATAGCTCTGCTGGTGGCCGTCTTCGTCGTGAGCCTCGTCGCCTACGCCAAGAGCAAAGAGGAAGAGCGGCTGGAGAATTGCGCCCGCATCTTGCAGGAAATCCTCAATATCCCGGACGGCGTGCCGCAGGACCTGCTCGACAAAGCTGAATGCGTTGGCATCATTCCGGTCAAGAAAGGGGGCTTCATCATCGGCGTCCGCGTCGGCAAGGGCGCTTTCGTCTGCCGCACGGGCGAGAAGATGAGGGGTCCCTGGAGCCCGCCGGCGATGTACGAGCTGAGCGGCGGCTCCATCGGCTTCCAAATCGGCGGTGAGTCCACTGACTTCGTCCTGCTGGTGATGAACCCGAACGGGGTGAAGAAGCTGCTCTCGAGCAAGTTCACCCTGGGCGCCGACGCCAGCGTGGCTGCCGGCCCCAAGGGCCGCACCGCCGAGGCTGCCACCGACGCCCAGATGGGCGCCGAGATCCTCACCTACTCCCGCACGAAAGGGTTGTTTGCGGGGGTCTCGCTCGAAGGCTCGCCCCTGAGCCAGGACATCGACGCCAACAAGAAAATCTACGGCAAGTCCATCGAGGCCAAAGCGCTGCTGCTCGAGGCCGCCGAGCCCGTACCGCCTCCCGGCCGTGCTCTCGTGGACTTACTCGCCGCCCGCTCGCCGGCGAACAAGTCAGGGA
>JACQTJ010000028.1 GCA_016210855.1 Acidobacteriota bacterium
CCACCGCCACTTTGGTCTTGTCCGGCATCGTCTAGGCTTCCTCGGGAGCGTAGGCGGCGACGGCGATTTGGTAGTCGTCGGCGCGCCGGACGAAATCGTCTCGGTCGAAAATGAGGGTGCGGCCGGCGTCGAGCGCGAGCGCGGTGGCGTTTGCCCGCTTCATCACTTCCAGTGTCCTCAAGCCAACCACCGGCACGTCGAAGCGCATGTCCTGGCGCGGCCTTGATACCTTTACCACCACCAGGCGGCGCCCGTTCGCCAGCCGCGCGGCCCGCTCGATGGTCGGGTCCGTCCCTTCCATGGCCTCGATGGCCACGCAGGCCTGCTGGCTGACGACCACCGTCTGGCCGAGGTCGAGTCGGGCAATCTCTTTGCCGATGCGGCGGCCGTAGGCGATGTCGGCTGCCTCTTCGGGGTCCGGAGCCCGCTGGCTGAGCGGCCCGGGCACGGCCAGGAGCGGTTGGAGAAACACGGTCGAGTCGACCACTTCGATTCCCACCGCCTGCAAGGCCCCGGCGATGGAGCCAATCAAGGCGTCGGTGCTTTTCTGCGGCAAGCGCTTGAGCAGCTGCGCCAGGAACGAGTCGGCCGGGATGTCGCTGAAAATCTGGGTGTGCTTCACCTGGCCGGCGAGCACCGCCTTGCGGACCGCCTCCTGGCGGAGGATGCTCAGGGCCTTCTGCAACTCGCCCAGGCTCACCCAGTGCACGCGCGCCCCGAGCTGCTCGATCTCGGGAAAAGTCTCCTCCCGGATGGCCAGCACCACCATGTCCACGCCCTGGCGTCGGGCTTCCCGGAGCACGAGCAGCGGGAACTGCCCGTTGCCCGCAATCAGGGCGTAGCGCTCACCGGCCGGTTTGTCCGGAGCGCTGGCGGCGAAGGGGGCGTTCATTTGATGACCCCACGCTCGGAGCTTTCGACGAACCGGATCAGGGCGGCCACGTCCTCGTCCTGGTCGAGCGTCTGCCGGATCTGCTCGAGCGCCTGGGTGGTGTTGAGCTTTGATTGGGTGAGCAGGCGCATGGCCTGGTGCAGCCGCTCGATGCGCTCCTCGGAGAAGCCCCGCCGGCGCAGCCCCACCACGTTCACCCCGTAGACCTTCGCCTCCCGCTCGTGCACGGTGCGCGAGTAAGGGAGCACGTCCTGAGTGATGACCGTGTAGCCGCCGATGAACCCGTGCCGGCCGATACGGCAGAACTGGTGGATCCCACAGAAGGCCCCGATGGTGGCGTAGTCCTCGATGATGACGTGGCCAGCGAGCGTGGCCCCGTTCCCGAGGATGATGTGGTCGCCCAGGATGCAGTCGTGGGCAATGTGCACGTAGGCCATCAGTAGGTTGTCGTTGCCGACCTTGGTCAGCGCCCCACCCCCGGTGGTGCCGCGGTGGATGGTGACGAACTCGCGGATGCGATTGTCGTCGCCGATGACCACCTCGCTGCGCTCGCCGCGGAACTTCAGGTCCTGCGGGATCAGCCCGATGCTGGCGAAGGGAAAAATCTTGTTTCGGCGGCCGATCCGCGTAGGCCCTTCGATGACGGTGTGGGCCCCCACCTCGGTCTCGTCGCTGATTTCGACCTCGGGCCCGATCACCGCATAGGGGCCGACGCGCACGCTCGGCGCCAGGCGCGCCTTCGGGTCAATCACGGCGGTGGGATGGATGCTCATTCGGCAGGCTGGGCCCCGGGCCGAGCGCGGTCGCGGTCAACCATGGTGGCCAGCAGCTCGGCTTCCGCCACCAGCCGGTCGCCCACATAGGCTTTGCCGGCCATCTTGCTGCGGGTGTTGCGCCAGGAGATGACTTCCACCTCCAGGCGCAGGGTGTCGCCGGGAAAAACCGGGTGGCGGAAGCGCGCCTGGTCGATGCCGGCGAAAAAGACCAGCTTCGAGTCGCGGTCCGCGACTTCCCGGAAGATGAGCAGCGCCCCGGCCTGAGCCAGCGCTTCCACGATCAGCACCCCCGGCATCACCGGCGCTCCCGGGAAGTGCCCGGCAAAATAAGGCTCGGTCGCCCGCACCCTCTTGATGGCCACCAGGCGCTGGCGGGGCACGAGCTCCACCACCTCATCCACCAGCAGGAACGGCTCGCGGTGAGGCAAGAGTTTTCGGATTTCCTCCGGGCCGAGTTTCACGCCGCGACCTCCAAGCTCGCGCAATCGCTCGATTATAGACGAAGCCCGCCCGCCTGGGCTACGATGGCGCGCTCGCCATGCAGTTTGCCGCGCCTCTCACCGAGCTCTATCGCCACCTCCGCCTCCGCCAGTCCGCCCTGGTGAGGGCGCTGGCCGCACTTGTGATCCTGGAATCCCCGAGCACGGAACCAGCCGCCGTGGACCGCCTGGCGCGCTGGCTGGCCCGGGAATGGCGAAGCCGGGGCGCCCGCGTGCGCCTGCTCCGGCCGCGCCGCTCCGGCGCCATCCTGCGCGCGGAAGTTTTTCTGGGTCGGGGCCGCCCGCGCGGGCAGCTTCTTATCCTGGGCCACCTGGACACAGTCTATGGACTGGGCACGCTGGCGGGCATGCCTTTCCGCGTGCGCGGCGGGCGTGCCTACGGGCCGGGCACCGTAGACATGAAGAGCGGCCTGGTGCAGGCCTTGTTCGCGGTCGAGGCCCTCCAGGCGTTGAAGCTCACCCCGCCCGCCAAGCTGGTCTTCCTGTTCACGAGTGACGAAGAAGTCGGCAGCCGGGCTGGCCGGCCCGTGGTCGAGCGCGAAGCCCGCCGCAGTCGCGCCGTGCTGGTGCTGGAGCCGGCGAGCGGCCGGCGCGGAGCGCTGAAGACCGCCCGCAAGGGTGTGGGCGAGTTTGAGCTTGTGGTCGAAGGCCGCGCCGCCCACGCCGGCATCGAGCCCGAAAAAGGCGTGAATGCTATCGAGGAGCTGGCGGCGCAACTCCTGCGCATCAAGCAGCTGGCCCGTCCCCGGCGCGGGCTCACTCTCAACGCCAACGTCATTGAAGGCGGCACGCGCACGAACGTCGTGGCCGAACGGGCTCGCGCCCTGGTTGACGTCCGCGTCAGCCGCCGCGCCGATGGCCGTCTCATCGAGCGCCGCGTGCACAGCCTGCGACCCGTCAACCCCCGCGCCCGGCTGCGGGTCAGCGGCGGCCTCAACCGGCCGCCGCTCGAGCGCACCGCGAAAGTGGTTCGGCTATTTCGCCACGCGCACCGCCTCGCCCAGGCGCTCCGCATCCGCCTGGAAGAGTCCTCGACCGGCGGGGGCTCGGACGGCAACTTCACCGCGGCGTTGGGTGTCCCCACCCTGGATGGATTGGGGGGCGTGGGTGGCGGGGCGCACTCGCCGGGCGAGTTTGTGGTACTGCGGCGGATGCCAGAGCGCGCCGCCCTGCTCGCCGGCTTGCTGCTGACGCTCTAGGGTGACTGCTTGCTTTTCGCCGCCTGAGCTGCCTTGACCTCGACAGCAATCACATGGATCTCTCCAGCCAGCAGTTCCCAGGAGTGTTCGACCCCATCGAGCCACAACACCCGGCCCGGGTGTACATCCACAATCTGAGTTGTCCCCTCCGGCGAGGTGAATTTCACCCGGGCGGAGCCGATGCTGACGATCAGCATCGGGGGGTGCGAGTGCATCGGGCTTTTCGCGCCGTGCGCTGCCCGCGCTTCGAGCACGCGCACGTGGTCGTTCTCGAAAACGACTTGGTGGACATCCGGGTCAACGATGGTCGAATCTTTGGCTTTCTGGGCGACGGCACTGACCAGGCCGACACCGAGGAGACAGGCAAGTAGCAGAGCCAGTTTGCTGCGCATGGTCTTTTCCTCCCTTTTGGTTGGCTTCAGGCAAGCTGCAGGCTTCAAAGCTTCGCCAGGGCCGGCTCCCGGAAGCCAGATGGCCGGCATCTTAGCGGGCCTTCAGGAGAGGGTCAATCGGGATTCCGGTGGCTGCCGGAGCGCGCCGCGCTGCTGGCCGGCCTGCTCCTGACGCTCTAAGCCCCAATCTTAGGCGCGGGCCGCTTCAACCCCAGGGCGCCTCGGGGTCAGAATTGCCAAAACGACGGCTACCAAGAAGAGCGCGGCAACGTCCCCCCAGAGGTGCCCACGTTCACCGGCCTCGCCGACTGCCTGAACAGCCATGATGCCTCCATGCACGACGCTCGACCACACGGTGAACCAAATCAGGCTCAAGTGCTGTAGCGGATTGCGCGAGGCCAGGAGCAGGAACACTCCCAGAGTGGCGTAGAGGCCCAGGATCATCTGCTCGTACTCGAATTGGTTGGGCTGCCAGCGCCAGCCCGCCGGCCATCTGCCATGATTTGTGCCCTCCCTTTCTTGGTGGGCTTTTGACACCACAGTAGCGGAACGGCCAAGCAGGGTCAACGCGGGCGAGATTCCGCGCAGCGACCCGCAGACTTGGCGGCCGCGCCGGCCGGCGTCAAGCGGATGCCCGAGCGACGCCAGCCTGCTGCTGACCCTCTAGGACAACTACTCGCCCTTGGCGGCCTGGGCCGACTTGACCTCGACCGCGACCGCCTGTGCATCGCCAGCCAGTAACTCCCACGAATGCTCGGTGGCGTCCCGCCACAGGACCATGCCGGGATAAAAATCGACAATCTGGGTTTTCCCCTCCGGCGAGGTCAGTTTGAACCGGGCCGAGCCGATGCTGATGAGCAGCATCGGGGGGTGGGAGTGCATCGGGCTCTTCCAGCCGGGCGCGATGTGCGCTTTGAGAACGCGCACATGCTCATTCTCGAACACGACCTGGTGCACATCCGGGTCTGCGACGGTGGCATCCTTTGACTTTTGGGCCCGGGCCGGGGCCAGCGCGAGGCCAAGACAAATAAGCAAGAGAGTCGCCAGCTTTCTTTGCATGCCAACCTCCCCACGAGGCAAAGTGTCGAGAGCCTAGACGCGCCCTTGGAGTCGCGTCAAGGATTTTCGACCGGGCGCTGACCGCGCTAGCGGAGGGCGTCGAAGACTTCGCGGTCGAGGTCGGTGAGGGTGAGGCGGAAGGCGCGGCGCAGGGCCTGTTCGGTGGACTCACCCTCGGCCAGGGCTTCGAGCATCCGCTCCATGTCGCCCCGGCCGTAGCGCCGCATCAGGGTGTCCGCCACCAGCCAGGAAGCCGCGTAGGCTCCGAGCACCTCGCCGGCATCGCCGGCAAAGGCGGCCTCGATGCGCGCGAGCGCCGAACCATCGCGCGGGGCGAAGAGGGGCTGAAAGGCCTGCGGCGCTACTTGCGGCCGCTGCTCGGCGTAGTACTGGGCCAGGCCTTCCTGCAGCCAGCGCCGGGCCCGGCCCCGGCTCTTCAGGAACACGAAGGCGTGCACCAGCTCGTGCCGCAACACTTGCTCGAGCGGCGGGGTGAGCTCGACCAAGCCCTGGATGGGCACGCGGATCTTGCCATCGTAGAGGCCGTGCACCTGGAACGGCATCCCGGTGAGGTCGTAAAAGGTTTCGTTCGGGTAGAGCAGGACGACGATGGGCTCGCGGGGCGCCAGGTTGAAGGCGCCGGCCATCTGGTCGTACATGGCGTCGAGGGCGCGCAGGATGGCCGAGGCCAGCCGGGGCGTCGCCACTTCCTGCTCCGGGTAGCGCAGAAGGAATCGGCCGCTCGCCCGCTGCTCGAACTCTTCCGCCGCCCGGGCCTCGCGCTCAATCTGTGCGAGCCGGGCCTCGAGGCCAGAGTCCGCCCGCACCGCCAGCGCCTGCTTCCAGGCAGCGATGGCCCGGTCCATTTCTTCCATCTGGTAGTAAATCCAGCCTTGCAAGCGGTAGGCCTCGAAGGCGTACTCCTTATCGGCGAGCACCGGCCGCAAGGTCTCCAGGGCGGAGCCAAAGCGTTGCTGCTGGACTTCGACCGCGGCCAGGTTGAGCAGCAGCGCCGGGTGGTTGGGGGCGAAGCGGAGCGCCCGGCGGAGGCTGTCGGCGGCCTCGGCGGCGTTGCCCTGCCCGGCGAGCTGCCGCGCCACCAGGGCCTGCGCGGCGGCGGCCCGCATCCGCGCCGCCTCTGTGTTGCTCGCCGCGGCTTCCCTTTCAAGCTGGGCTAGTAGCCCGCGGTCAATCTTCCCTCCTTCGACCACGCGCAGCACGTCGGCGTCGCCCAACGCCGGCAGGCTGGCCTCGGGGAGATTCGTTGCCTCCGGCAACTCCGACGCACCCCAGTCGGGCAGCCCCCCGCCGCGCTCGATCCTCTCAATGAGGCTCTTCGAGAGCGAGACCTGGCCGGCGCGGGTTTCGTAGTACACCCGGTCACCGCGCTCCTCGATGCCCCAGGCTTCGATGCGCCGACCGTTCTTGAGCACTATGGTGTCGGCCGCCGCCGGCAAAGCCGCCAGCAGCAGGGCCAGCCCCACCCTTCGCACCCGGCGGAAACCCATCTTCGCCCGGCCTCCCTTGGCCTCGCTCGTTCAGCTCGGATTCTAGCAAACCCGCGAGGGCGACGGGCTTGCGCCCCGGCGGCGGCTGTTCTACATTCGAGTTGTGCAGGGGCTTCGCGGTTTCGCTGCGCTGCTGCTGTGCTTGGCCGGAAGCATCTGCGCCCGGTCGCAGACGCCCGTGGCCGCGCCCCTGCTCGAAGCGCTCCAGCAGGTGCGGCCGGACACCTTCCAGACGTTCAAGGTCACGGACATCTTTCTCGAGCGCGATGCCGTGCGCCTCCACCTCGAGCACGGCACGCTGGTGTTCCTCGAGCCGGTGGCCGGCCAAGTGACCGGTGCCCTCTTCGAAGGCACCGGCGAGGTGTTGGTGGTGCCGCCCGAGAGGGCCGAGCGCCACCAGCTGGTGAAATTCACCGGCTCCCCCATCCTCGCCGAATCGTTCTCCAGCGCCTACTTCCGGTTCAGCGACTCGAGTGCCGCCGAACTCCTCGCCCAGATCCGCTCCGGGCGCGGGCGGCCCACGCACACGCCCGAAGTGGCGGCGCGCTGGGAGCCGGTGCTCGGCTCCCTGAACCGCGCCCACGCCGTGCGGCTGCTCATGGATTTCCTCGATCCTGGACGCCCTTACTTCTACGCGGCCATCCAGGGCCAGCGGCTGGGCTCCTTTGACGTGGTGGTGGACGACCGCCGCTCCGAGCCAGTGCTGGTGGGCCAGGTGCGCTGGCGGGAGGGGCGGCGCTACTACGATGTCTGGAGCTCATTCGCCCGGCGGGGAGGCGTAGAGCCGCCCCTTCCGGCCCACGTCACTGTGTACCGCATCGATGCCACTCTCACCCCACAGCGGGAACTCGAGGCCGTCTGCGAACTCAACCTCGAGCTCCCCCAACCGGAGCCCCGGGCGCTGGTTTTCGAGCTCTCCCGCTTTCTGAGCGTGGCCGAGGTCTCCGAGGAGCTGGCCGGCGCGAGCCCCCAGCCGCTGGAGTTTTTCCAGAACGCCACCCTGAGCGCCGAAGAGGCGCGCTATCGGGGCAGCGACGTGGTGCTGGTGATTTTGCCCTCGACGGGCCGCTCCGCCCGTACCCTGCGTTTCCGCTACCGCGGGCAGGTAGTTTCCGATGTCGGCAACGGCGTGCTCTATGTGGGCGCCCGCGGAAGCTGGTACCCGAGCCTCGGCAGCGCCTCCCCGGCGCACTACGAGCTCCGCTTCCGGACCCCGCGCTCGCTGGAACTGGTGGCCACCGGGACCCTGCGCACGAGCCGCGAGGACGGCGACTGGAAGGAGACCGTCTGGGCGACGGACGTGCCGGTGCCGGTCGCTGGCTTCAATGTGGGCGACTATGAAAGCCGGGAGGTCAGCCGCGGGCCAGTACGGGTCACGGCTTATGCGAACCGGCAGCTCGAACCCCAACTGGCGCAAGCGATCCGCCCACTCCCGAGCCCTCCGCCTCCACGCCGACCTCCGGGTCGCTGGGGCCCGGCGACGCCGAGCGCAGCCCCGGCAGCGCTGCAGCCTGCGCCGCCCACCGTGCTCCTCGAGCGAGTGGCGAACGACGTCGCCAACGCCCTGGGCACTTTCTCCGACCTGTTCGGCCCCTTCCCCTATCCCTCTCTGCGCGTCTCCCAGATTCCCGGCAGCTTTGGGCAGGGCTACCCCGGCCTGCTCTACCTCTCCACCTTCACCTTCATACAGGACATCGACCAGGCGCGGATGGGGTTGGACGAGCGCCAGCGCGAGCTTTTCTCCTTGCTCACCCCCGCCCACGAAACCGCGCACCAGTGGTGGGGGAACTGGGTGCGGGTTCCCCACTACCGCGACCAATGGTTGGCCGAAGGCCTAGCCGCCTACTCGGCGCTGCTCCACCTGGAACGCCAGCCCGGAGGCGAGGCCGCAGTCGAAGAGTGGCTGGAGCGCTACCGCGCCGACCTCGAGGAGAAAGAGGAGGAAGGCGTCCCGGTCGAGGCCACTGGGGCGCTCACCCTGGGCGGGCGCCTCGAGTCCTCGCGCAGCCGCACCGGCTACGTGCGGCTGATCTACAGCAAAGCCCCCTGGGTGCTCCACATGCTCCGCGAACTCTACCGCGACCCCGAGACCGGCTCCGACGAAGTCTTCCTGGGTGTGCTCCGCCGACTGGCCCAGGGGGGCCAGCCGCTGACCACGGCGGAATTCCAACGCCAGCTCGAAGCCGCCCTGCCCGCCTACGCCGACGTGGAGAACACCGGGCGCCTCGACTGGTTTTTCCAGCAGTGGGTCTACGACACCGGCATTCCCCGGCACCGGTTGCGCTGGCAGGTGCGGGGCAGCCGGAAAGCCGGCTGGCAGGTGGAAGGCACGATCGAGCAGTCGGGGGTGCCGGATGTCTTCACCACCTCCGTTCCAGTCTATGCCCAGACAGACGCCAAGCTCGTGCGGCTGGGGCGCGTGGTGGTGACAGGAGAAAAAGTCAATTTTCGATTTCCGGTAAAAACGAAACCGAGCCACGTGCTTCTCGACCCGCACCACACGGTATTGTCCCTGCCCGACTAGCCTCCGATTGCGCTGCCCTCTCCCTTGTGAGAAACTCTCGGCGCGGCTGGCTGCTCGCGCGAAGCGCTCCGCTTTCTCCTGGCAGTCCACCGAGTAACGCTCTCCATGTGCGGCATTTGCGGCTTTGCCGGGTTTGACGACGCCGGGCTGCTGCGGCGGATGATGGCCAGCCTCACCCACCGCGGACCGGACAGCGAAGGGTTCTTCTCCGGCCCCGAGGCCAGCCTGGGCTTCCGGCGCCTGAGCATCATCGATCTCGTGACCGGCGAGCAGCCCGTTGCCAATGAAGACGGGACCGTCCGGGTGGTGCTGAACGGCGAGGTGTACAATTTCGGCGAGCTCCGCCAGCAGCTCGAGCGCCGCGGACATCGGTTCTCGACGAGCGGGGACGCCGAAGTCATCGTCCACCTCTATGAGGACGAGGGCGAGGCTCTGCTCGCCCGGCTTCAGGGGATGTTCGCTTTTGCTCTCTGGGACGCGAAGCGCAAGCGCCTGCTCTTGGCCCGGGACCGCCTGGGCATCAAGCCGCTTTACTTCGTTCGAGCCGGCGAGCGCTTTCTCTTCGCCTCCGAGGCCAAAGCCCTGCTGCAAGACCCGGAACTGCCCCGCCGGCTCAACCCCCGGGCTGTCGACCGGCTGCTCCGCTACCTCTATCTGCCCGGCCCGGAAACTCTCCTTGAGGGGGTTCTCCGCCTGCCCCCTGGCGGCTGGCTGGTCTGGCAGAACGGGGACATCCGGCGGGGCCGCTACTGGGAGCCGCACCTGGAGCAGCCACGGCCCGTCTCCGAGGACGAAGCGGTAGCGGAGTTTCGTCGCCGTTTCGAGGAGGCCGTCCGCAGCCACTTGGTAAGCGACGTGCCGGTGGGCGCGCTGCTCTCAGGCGGGCTGGATTCGGCCGGCGTGGCCGCGCAGATGACCCGCCTGCTCGGCCGGCCGTTCAAGACCTTCACCGTGGGCTTTGCCGGCGCCGACGACGAACGGCCCATCGCCCGGCGCCTCGCCGAGCACTTCGGCACCGAGCACCAGGAATTCGAGCTTCGCCCCGAACATTTCCTCGAGGACCTGCCCCGCATCCTCTGGCACCTGGAGGAGCCGACGCCCATCTCCTTCCTGCCACTGTTCTACCTGGCCCGCTTCGTGCGGCCGCACGTGAAGGTGGCGTTAATCGGGGAGGGCGCCGACGAGCTTTTTGGCGGCTACCGGCGCCTGCTGCCGTTTTCGCCGGCGCTGCGCTTCCTGCCGCTCGGGCTGCAGCGGCGCCTCTACCAATTTGGGTTGCACTCGCTGGGGGGAGCCGACGGCGCCCGCTCCGCCCAGGCTGCGGCCGCTCATCTTGCCGGCGACCCGCTCCAGTCCGCCTTCGAGGCCGCGGGGCCCACGCCGCTCGCCCGCATCCTGAACTTCGAGCAGCGCTACCCGCTGCCCGATTACCAGCTCCACCGCGTGGACCGGATGACGATGGCCTGGGGCCTGGAGGCGCGGGTGCCCTATCTGGATCATCGTCTGGTGGAGTACGCGAACTCCCTCCCCGATGGGCTGAAGATGCGGCGCTTCGAGCGCAAGTACCTGCTCCGGCGAGCGCTGGCGGGGCTGGTGCCCGCGGAGGTTTTGGAAGGAAAGAAGCGCGGGTTCGGGGCGCCGTTCCGGCTCTGGTACAGCGCGGATTTCCGCGAGGCCGCCCGCCGCTACCTGGATGAAGGGCACATGCGGGAGCGGAGCTGGTTCCGCCGCGAGTGGGCGCGAACGCTATTTCGCCCAGGTTGGGGCTGGTGGGAGCGCCGCCGCGGCAGCCAGCTCTTCCTGCTGCTGACACTGGAAATCTATTGCCGCCTTTTCGTGGACCCGGCAGCCCACGACTTCCCGGTGGTGCCCCCGCCAACCACCGCAAGAGCTCTTACGACTGCGACCGAGGTACGCACGTGAAGAAGCACCACATGAGATCAAAGGAGCCGCTCACCGAAGAGCGAAGCGGTAGGCTTCCTTCAGGTAGGGGATGACGGCGCGCAACTCGGCTCGGTTGCGCAGCTTCGCCACATGAGCCACACGATGAGCGGACATTCGCAGGACCTTGAAAAAGAGGGGAGCCTTCACTTCCCGGTCGAGCAGAAGGGCCAACCGT
Organism: Acidobacteriota bacterium; assembly: GCA_016210855.1. GTDB lineage: Bacteria > Acidobacteriota > Terriglobia > Acidiferrales > 2-02-FULL-67-57 > 2-02-FULL-67-57. The sequence goes on from JACQTJ010000028.1 coordinate 10,970, forward strand.
AGCGCCTCCTTCATAAAGACTAGGTCGGCGAAAACGCGTGTGGTGCGGAAAAGCGCGTAACGCCCGCGCGCCCCGATCTCTACGCCTCCCCAGGCCTTCAAGCTCTTTTCCATCGCCACGTAGAGCTTGACCAGGGATTCGGGTTTGCCTTCAAGCAGGGCCCGGCGGCTACCCACACCGCAGGAGTGAGGCTGATGGGGTCGTCTAAATACGCGACCACACTGGGAGCACGACCAGAGCTTAGGCATGAGTCCAGGCCATCGAATTATCCCGGCGGCCAGCGCATCCCGCGCCCGCCGAGCAGATGCAGGTGGATGTGGAAGATCGACTGGCCGGCGCCGCGCCCGGTGTTGAGGACGGTGCGGTAGCCGCTCTCGGCGATACGGCGGTCGCGGGCGAGCTGCGCGGCCACCAGTTGCAAGTGACCGAGAAGGGCGGCGTCCTCCGGCCCGACGTCGTTCAGGCCGGCGATGTGCCGGCGCGACACCACCAGGATGTGCGTCGGCGCCTGCGGGTTGATGTCCTCAAAGGCGATGGCGCGGTCGTCTTCGTAGACGATTTTCGCTGGCACTTCTTTGTTGAGAATCCGGCAGAAGAGGCAGTCCTTGCTCATCGTGGTTTACTCTCTCGGTAGCCCTCAGTTCAAGCGCACCACCAGGGCCACCGCAATCTCGGGCTGCTCGCGCAGCTCCCGCGCCAGAGCCAGGGCTTCGTCCAGGGTGTGCTTGCGGCCAACGCGCACCCGGTAGTAGGTGCCGTCGGGCCCCTGGTAGGTCTGCACGAACACCTCCCCGTAGCGTCGGGTCAGGCGGGACTGCAGTCGCAGGGCGTTCTCTTCGACGAGGAAAGCCCCCACCTGCACCGAGTAGCGCGCCGTGGACCGCGGCTCGCCGGCCGCCGTCTGCACCACCTCCAGCCGGACCAGAGCCGTCCCGGGGCCAACCATAGCGATGGCCTCCGCGGCCCCCCGCGACAGGTCAATGATGCGGCCCTCGATGAACGGCCCGCGGTCGTTGATGCGCACCGTGGTCACCTGCCTGTTTTCGAGATTCGTGACCCGCACCCAGGTCTGGAACGGCAGGGTGCGGTGGGCGGCGGTCATCTCGTTCATGTTGTAGATTTCGCCGCTCGCCGCGCGGCGCCCGTGGTAGGGCTTGCCGTACCAGGACGCCAAACCGGTCTCGGCTTCGCCAATCGCCGGGGGCAACGCCGGCGGGGCCGCCTTCGGCTTGCGACGGCATCCCCCGAGGCCGACCACCAGGCCGAGCAGCAGGGCCCCGACCGCCAGCCATCGTCCGAGTCGCACTCTAGAGTTCATCGCTGCCCAAAAAGGTCCTTCACAGCCGCTCGCTTCCCCTACCGACCCGGAAAAATTTTCGTGTATTATAGGAACCGCTCCTCGTTCTGGCAAGGAATCAAGAACAGCCGATGCTCTCACCGCGCCTTCGCTGGAAGCTGGCCCGCTACCGGGAACGAGCCCAGGACTTTTTCCTCGCCCTGATTCGCCCCCAACCTCGTCCCCGGGTCTGTTTTTCCTGCGGACGCCTAGTGGGAGCCGCCGAAAGAGCCTGCTCCCACTGCGGGGCCAGCCAGGCCCCGCTCTCCCTCTCCGCCTTCAAGCGGGTGGCCCTGGCCGTCATCCCCGCCGAGAACCCGCTGACCTACGCCCTGCTCTTCGCCAATCTGCTGTTCTTTGCTGTCGCCTGGGTGAAGAGCCTTCAGCTCGGCAGCTCTGAGGGGGTGGCCGGCGGCCTGTTTGATTTGAACGCCCAGGTGCTGCTGGCGCTGGGGGCCAAGTTCGGCTACGCCGTCACCGCCGAGGGCGAATACTGGCGGCTGGTGATGCCGATCTTCCTCCATGCCGGCCTGATCCATTTCGGCTTCAACTCCTTCGTGCTCTGGCAGGTGGGGCCGCAGGTCGAGGAATTGTTCGGCTCACGCCGCTTCCTGTTCCTCTATTTGGTCACCGGGGTGGCGGGGTTCGTGGTGAGCACTTGGTGGTACGGCCCCGGGGGGTTGAGCGTCGGCAGCTCCGGCTCGATTTTCGGGCTGATCGGCATCCTCATCGCCTACATTACCCAACGCTCGGGCTTCGCCAGCGAGTACCGGGCCTCGCTCATCCGCTGGGCTGTTTTCATCCTGGTCATCGGGCTGTTTCTCGGCGCTGACAACGCCGCCCACGCGGGCGGGCTCGCGAGCGGCCTGGTGCTCGGGCGGCTGGTGAGCGCCCGCCGCCCGGTCAGCCCCGCCGACCGCTTCACCGTCGGCCTGATGGCTTGGGGCTCGGCCGCCGTCATCGCCTGGAGCGTGGCCATGGTCCTGCTTCACCTGCCGCCTGCCGGCTCCTGAGCGTCTGGGAAATACTCCTTCGCCTTCTAACCATCTTGAAGTCCTACACTTCGAGACTCCTAACACCTCAGCCCCCGGCGGGTAACGGTCATCTCCTTGATTCAACAGCACTTGCCTCGTGTCTCCCAGACGGTCGAGACACTACCCCCCTTGTTTTCAACACGTTGACACGCTCCCTGTTTCTTCTCCTTCCCCAACTAGGCCTTCCGGCTTCGAACCCAGCCTCCTCAAACCTCTACAAGCACCAGGCTTCCGGCCGTGTCTACGGTTTCTGCAGATTCTGCGGTTTTTGCGGACGTTTTTTTCGGGGGCGCGCTTTTGACCCCAAACACGTTCCCCAAGTCCGCAAAAACCGCCCCGCACTGCGCAGGCCTTGCCCTCGCCAAGCGTCGCCGGGCATCTCCGGAGGGACGAATACGTGTGGGCACGCAAGATGCGCGCGTGTCTTGACGAGTCAACACCGTGTCAAGGCGAGTCGAAACCGAGCCAGAACCGCAACCGGAGCGCAAACGGCGGCGTTACTGCGTCACGTCGGCCGTGAAATCCACTCCGCTCGGGTCGTAGAGGATGGCCTGCGGCTGGTGCTTCTTTTCGTAGCCGGAGATTCTCTCTCCGTCCTGGAGACTCAGGCCGATTTCGTCCAGACCCTTGAGCAGGGCATCTTTGCGAAACGGATCAATCGTGAAAGTCAGCCGCAGGCCCTGCTCGTCCGTGATGGTTTGGCTGGGCAGGTCCACGGTCAGCCGGTAGCCCTGGTTCTGCTCGGTGCGCCGGAAGAGCTCGTCCACTTGCGGGCCGGGGAGCGTGACCGGCAGGATGCCGTTCTTGAAGCAGTTGTTGTAATAGATATCAGCGAAACTCGGGGCGATGACCACCCGGAAGCCATAGTCGTGCGTGGCCCAGGCGGCGTGCTCGCGGCTGGAGCCGCAGCCGAGGTTCGCCCGGCCCAGCAGTATCGAAGCGCCCTGGTAGCGCGGCCAGTTCAGGACAAAGTCGGGGTTCGGCACTTCGCCGTCCTGGTAGCGCCAGTCGTAGAACAGCATGCGCCCATAGCCCTCGCGGGTGAGCAGTTTGCAGAACTGCTTGGGCACCATCTGGTCGGTGTCCACGTTCACCCGGTCGAGCGGCACCACCAGCCCCGTATGCTGCGAAAACGGTTGCATCTCTATTCGCCCCCGTCCACGCGCCACTGGCGGATGTCCACGAAATGGCCTTCCAGGGCCGCCGCGGCCGCCATGAGGGGGCTCACGAGATGCGTGCGCCCGCCTTTGCCCTGGCGGCCTTCGAAGTTGCGGTTCGAGGTCGAGGCGCAGCGCTCCCCGGCGGGCAGCACGTCGTCGTTCATCGCGATGCACATCGAGCAGCCGGCGTCGCGCCACTCGAACCCGGCGTCGAGGAAAACCTTGTCCAAGCCTTCTTTTTCTGCTTGGGCCTTCACCTGCATTGACCCCGGCACCACCAGCGCCTGCTTGAGCGTCCGCGCCACCTTCTTCCCGGCCACTACCCGCGCCGCCGCCCGCAGGTCCTCGATGCGGGAGTTCGTGCAGGAGCCGATGAAGACCCGGTCGAGCGGGATGTCCATGATGCGGGTTCCGGGCTTAAGGCCCATGTACTCGAGCGCCCGCTCCGCCGCCTGCCGGTCCACCGGGTCGGCAAAGGAAGCGGGGACCGGCACCCGCCCGGTGACGTCGGTCACCATCCCCGGGTTCGTTCCCCAGGTCACCTGGGGGGCAACTTCGGCGGCATTCAGCTCCACCACCCGGTCGTACTTCGCCTCCGGGTCACTCCCGAGCGACTTCCAGTAGTCCACAGCGATCTGAAAGTCCTTGCCGCGGGGAACGAACGGCCGCCCCTCGAGGTAGGTGAAAGTGGTTTCGTCCGGCGCTACCATCCCGGCGCGGGCGCCGGCTTCGATGCTCATGTTGCAGACCGTCATCCGCCCCTCCATCGAGAGGGCGCGGATGGCTTCGCCGCCGTACTCGATGACGTGCCCGGTGCCGCCCGCCACCCCGATCTTTCCGATGATGGCCAGGATGACATCCTTCGCGGTCACCCCCCGCCGCCGCTTCCCCTCGACCCGCACCAGCAAGGTCTTCGACTTGAACTGCTGCAGGCACTGGGTGGCCAGTACGTGCTCGACCTCGCTGGTGCCGATCCCGAAGGCCAGCGTCCCGAAGGCCCCGTGGGTCGAGGTGTGGCTGTCGCCGCAGACGATGGTCTGCCCGGGCTGGGTGAGGCCCAGCTCAGGCCCAATGATGTGCACGATGCCCTGGTTGCGGCTGTGCATGTCGAACAGCCGCACCCCGGTCTCCCGGCAGTTCCGCGCCAGGGCTTCGAACTGCGCCGCGGCGTTCGAATCCAAGATGGGCAGGTGCCGGTTCTTGGTGGGAACCGAGTGGTCCATCACCGCGAAAGTCAGGTCCGGCCGCCGCACTTTGCGCCCGGCGGCCTTCAGGCCCGCGAAGGCCTGCGGCGAGGTGCCTTCGTGAATCAGGTGGCGGTCAATGTAGATGAGCGCGGGCTGGGCCTCGACGACCAGGTGGGCGTCCCAGATTTTTTCATACAAAGTGCGCGGCGGCATTGCTCTCGGCAGCGGGTCCTATCCGTGTGGGATTCTGCCTTCAGCCCCAGACCGTGATTATACCGTGGTGCTGCCCGGGCTGCCAGTGCCGACAAAACCCCAACTTCGGCCACTAGGAGTGGTCCGCAAGAATCTCAGTGACCGCCTGGTTCCAGCCGCCCGGCCCGACGCCCCTGGCCAGTCGCACTCTGGGCAGTTTTCTGCGCACCTCCGCATCGTAGCCGCCGTCCGGACCCGCGACCAGCACCGGAAGATCCACTGCGGCCAGAAAATCCAGGTCATTCGGGCTGTCGCCCAACCCCAGGGTGCGGATGGCCGTGTAGTGCTGGCGGTAGAGCTCCGCCAGGCGACTCACCGCCACCCCCTTGTCGTTGTCCCCCATCAAGTGCAGGAAGCGCCCGCCCTGCCGCCAGCGCAGCCCGCGCTGTTGCACCCAGCCGAAAAACCGCTGCTCTTGCTGAGGAGTTCCCTTCTCCAACAAAAAGGGTTCGTCATACTCCCGCTGGCGAGCCCGGCGAGCCGCGGTGGCGGAAAGCCCGCACAGCTTGGCCACTTCCTTCTCGGTCATCCGGTTGAAGCCGCGCACCCGGACCCCGCTGGTCTTAGCGGCCTCATCGAGCGCCCGCACCAATTTCTGGTAGGGTGCGCCCAGCTCCAGCACCAGGTAGTCGGCCTCTTTGCGAGCCGCCGATAAGGGAAAGGGAAAGTAGTTGCGGGGGACGTAGATGCCTCCGCCGTTCTCAGCCACAAACGGGTCCAGCAGGCCCAACTCTTCACGGAGCGGCAGGATTTCCGTCCGGGTCTTGCTGCTGCACAGGACGACGGGGATGCGCCGGCGACGGAGCTCGTCCAGGGCTGGCCGGGCAGCCTGGTGAGAATAGGTCCGGTGGTCGAGCAGGGTGCCGTCCAGGTCGGTGAACACAACGAGACGCATAAGGTCCTCGAATGCTCTAGAGGTGCCGTACGCCTTCGTCCTCTTCCTCGCGGGCTCCCCGCTTGAGCAGCGACTCCAGAGCCTGCCGGGCCAGGTCTTTGCCAGCAATGCCGAAGGCGATGGCCAGCCCGGTGACAATCCCTCCGAAGATCACCCCGAAGGTGATCGCCAACGTTGGGCCGCCGACGCCCAGATGCCCCAAGGCCACGATCACCGCCAGCAGCCAGATCAGCAGTCGCACCGCTCCGGCCAACAAGCGGGCGCCAGCCAGCCGGGCGTTGACTGCCGCAATCAGCGCCCCTCGGCCCAAGAACGCGGCCGCCAGCCCGCCGACCAGCACGATGAGCACGGCCGTCAACAGGTGCGGCAGGAACACAAAAAAGCGCAGCACCAGGTCGCTGCCCGCCGGCCCCAGCGTGTTGAGGGCGAGCAGGAGGCTGAAGAGCAGGACGAGGCCCCCCGCAAACTGCCCGACCACGTAGGAGCTGCCGCGGTAGAGTCCCACCCGCTCGATGACGGCGGCCAGCCCCAAGCGCTCCGCCAGGCGGTCGAAACGCAGCAGACGCAAGCCGCGGTAGATGACCTGCTTCACCAGCCACCCGGCTACGCCTCCCACCACCAGCACCACCAGCGCAGCAGAGAGCTGTGGCAGGTAGCTCATCATCTGGTTCCACAACTGATCGAGCGGCTCCCGCACTGCTCGCTGCCAGAGTTCGTTCATGGCTCCCCCTTCCTCACCTTCCCTCCCAGCGGTCAACCAGGGTCTGCTTCAACTGCTCATAGGCTCGGCACAGCCGTTCGATCTGCTGCTCCGCCTCGTCGTCACTGGCTTCCTGCGTGCGGAGGACAAACGAAGCCACCCAGCCCAGGTACAGCGGGGTCAGCGACTCCAACAAGTGCTTCCGATCCAGCGTGCGCCTGTGGAAAGCTGCCGCAAAGTCGAAGACCAGCTGAACCCAGAGCATGTCGTCCAAGCGCAGCTCGGCCGGCTGGCCGTTCGCCAGCCGCTTCAATTCCGCTTGAAGGTCGGGGCGCAGGAAGGAGGCGTATACCGGCTCCAAATCGCGGCAGCCCTCCTGGAAAGCGCTCAGCATCCGCTCCGGGTTCACCCGCACCGGCTCCAAGCCCACGGCGTACGGAAAGCCGTAGAGCGGCGCGGGCACCGACCCGCGCACGGCCTTCCAGCGCTTCTCGTACTCCTCCATCAGGCTGAACAGCGACCCCACCACCTGCACCAGCATGGCGGTCAGGTCCGACCCGGGGTCCTTGGGGTCGTGGAGCTTGGCGCCCAAGTACACCTGGCAGACGCGGAACCCTTCGGCGAGCGCGGTGGTCGTCATCCAGATGTCCACCCCGTAACGGGCCACGTCGGTCTCCCAGACCTTCTTGCTAAGCAGCCGCTCTGTGAGTCCGGCCGAGAGTCCGAATTCGCCGCCGATGGGTTGCCGCACCCGCGTCGCGTAGAGGGCCCGGGTGAGCGGATAGACGATGCTGTTGGTGATGGTGCCGTCGTACTTGTGGCGGCGGTAGTACGGGGCCACATAGTCGAAACCCTGCTGCAACACCGGGCGCACCAGGAGCTCCACCCAGTCGGGGGTGATGCTGCGCAGGTCGGCGTCTACCACCGCGCAGGCTTTGGCGTGCAGGTTCTTGGCCGCTTGAAAAATGGTGCGGAAGGCGCTGCCTTTCCCCGGAAGGCCGTGGTAGGGAGTGCTGATCCGGTGCACGGGGTGGAGCGGGTGCCGCACCAGCAGCAGCTTGTCCGCCTCGACTTGCGCTTCCAGCACCGCCTGCGGCGTCCCGTCTGCGGAGCCCCCGTCGGAGTTGATGATCACGCAGTGCAGATCGGAAAAGTGCCGCGCCAAGCCCGCGCTCACCGCCCGCACCACGTGGCCGATGGTGCGGGCGTTGTTGTAGCTCGGGATGCCGACCACCACGTCGGCCTCGCCCACCTTGTCCACGGCCTGCCGCGCATCGGCGGGCAGGATGTCAGCGTCGGGCATGGCAGCTACGAGTTGTCTTCCTCCACGGCTAGTTCAAGCTGCCCGAAGAAATCCGGCAGGGCCGCCGCCACCCGGTTCCAGTTCGGAATCAGCGGCACCCCCAGGGGATCCTTGAGAAAATCGTCAGCGGCCAGGGCGATGGCGCGCGCGAAGGCTTGCACGCTCACCTCCTCCTCGTGGCGGTCAAACTCCAGCCCGTTGATCATGGCGTCGGCGTGGTAGCGGGTGATGGTGTCTTCCGCGGTGCGCACATACTTGCTCTGCAGCGTGCGGAAGGTCCCGTCGGAGAGAACAGCCCCTTCGGCGGTCAGCATCCGGAAAAGCGTCTTGGCGATGTCCACTGTCATCCGCATCAAGCCCTTCTGGGCATCGTCGGCCGAAAGCTCTTGGTGCTTGTGCTCATAGTTTTGACTCAAGTCCACCTGGCAGATGCGCTTCAACGAGCAGTTGCGGTAGACCTCCGCCAGCACTCCGACCTCCAGGCCCCAGTCAGCCGGAATGCGGTTTACCCGCGCCAACTCCGCGTCCATAGCGAATTCGCCGGCCAGGGGATAGCGGAAACTGTCTAGATAGACGAGGAAAGGCAGGTAGCCGAAAACCTCTATGAGCGTGCGCACGAAAGGGGTAACGAAGAGTCGTGTGACCCGCCCGTGCAGTTTGGTGGTAAAGCGCGCGTAGTAGCCCTTGCAGAATTCAAAATCTACGTTGGGGTTGGCGATGGGGTGCATCAACCGGGCCAACAGCTCCCGGTCGTAGTTCACGATGTCGCAGTCATGCAGGCCGATGATCTTCGCCTGCCCGCTGGCCAGCACGTACCCATAGGCCATCCAGCAGGCCCGCCCCTTCCCGGGCGGCCCGGTGGGGAGCTGATTCTCCTCGAGGAGCCGGAAGAGCCGCTGCACGCGCTCCCCATCGTTCCAGATCACGCGCACGTTTTTGTGCACGTCGCTCAATCTCTTCTTGGCGTCGGCAAACTGGTTCTCATCAGCGCTCCCCAGAGTGAGGACAATTTGCCTCAAATACGGGATCTTGGGCAGCTCCTTCAGGATCCCCGCCATGGCCTCGGTCTCAAACTCGGCGTAGAGTGCCGGCAAGACGAGAGCCATGGGAGAGCTGCGCGAGAAGCGTACCAGCTCGTCCTCCATCTCCTCAATGCGGCGCTGCCCCAGCCGGTGCAGCGTGGCCACCACGCCGGTTTGGAAAAAGTCGGACATGAGGCTGGTTATCCCTCCCCGCTACAGCTCCTGATCCCCGCCTCAGTGAAGGTTCACTGCACAGGAAGCCGCCCACCAGGTTTCCGATGGAGCGGAAGAATTCATTCTAGAAGCCCAGCGGACACCAAGTCAAACGATTCCGGCCGGTCAGGGCTTTGAGGGGATCTCCGGCAGCATCTTGCCCGTCCGCAACGCGTAGTGCAGGCCGGAGAGCACGGTGGTGATCGCCGCCAGCCACAGCAGCAAGCCCTTGCTCCAGGCCAGCGTCCCGTGCGGCACCACTTCGACCAGTACCACCACGATCACCGTCAGCACCTGCGTGGCCGTGCAGGCTTTGCCGTAGTGGCTGGGAGGAAAAGGACGGAAACCAGCCGCCAGCATAATGACCAGGGCAATGGCCACAATCAGCACGTCCCGCCCCAGCACCAGGATGCTCAGTGTCCAGGGAATGTTCCCCCGGATGGCCAGCACTACGAACGCTGTCGAGAGCAGGAGCTTGTCGGCGATCGGGTCCATGTAGGCGCCCAGAAAAGTGCGCTGCCGGAGGGAGCGCGCCAGAACGCCATCCAGCGCGTCGCTCACCCCGGCGGCCAACAGCAGCCCCAACGCCCAGGGGTAGTTGCCGTCGAGGACGGCCAGGGCAAAAAAAGGAATCAACGCCAGCCGCAGCAGCGTGAGTTGATTCGCCAGGGTGAAGATCTGGCTGCTCATCGGCACCCACCCGGACAGAAATAGAGAGGGGTCCGCAAGAAGTTCCTAGGACTCGATCAGGGCCGCTAGGTATTCCGCCACGCTACGACCCACCTGGCGCTCGAAGGTCTGCGAGAGCGAGGGGATCGAGCCTTTGGGCTCGTCCAGAGCGATCCGCTCTACCCTCTGCATAGGATAGAAAATGGTTGCCAGCCCCACCACCCCTTCGTCGGGGCTCTTCACCTGGCGGACAAAGTCGTCAAAGGAATTCAAATCAATGCCACGGACTGTGACCCCAGCCTCGGTCAGCGAGAGCAACTGGCCCCAGACCCGCTCCTTGGGGTCGTGCAGGCTGACAATCACGATGGCGTTCAGCTCCATCCGCGCCCCTCTTCTCCTAGCCTACACCCCCATCTCTCTCAAGTCCTTTGCTCGGGTCAACCGCGCCGCGGTGGCCTGCTCAACCTCTTCGGGCGTCAGGCCGGGGGCGACCTCCTTGAGCAGCAGGCCGTTTGGGGTCACCTCGATCACCGCCATCTCCGACACGATCAGGTCCACAACGCCCACGCCCGTGAGCGGCAGCGTGCACCGCTTCAGGATTTTCGGTTTCCCCTTGGCGGTGTGCTCCATGGCCACGATGACCCGCCGGGCGCCCGCCACCAGGTCCATGGCCCCGCCCATCCCCTTCACCATCTTCCCCGGGATCATCCAGTTGGCTAGGTTGCCTTTCTCGTCCACCTCGAGCGCGCCCAGGATGGAGAGGTCGATGTGCCCGCCGCGAATCATGGCGAAAGAATCGGCGCTCGAAAAATAGGCGGCCCCGGGAATCTCCGTCACCGTCTCCTTGCCGGCGCTGATCAGGTCGGGGTCTTCTTCGCCCTCGTAGGGCCAGGGGCCGATGCCGAGCAAGCCGTTCTCCGATTGCAGGATGACGTCCATCCCCGGCGGGATGTAGTTTACGACCAGGGTGGGCAGCCCGATGCCCAGGTTGACGTAGTAGCCATCCCGCAGCTCCTTCGCCACCCGCCGGGCAATCAACTCCCGCGCCTTCTCCCCGGTCAAGGCTGGCATCGTCGCTCTCTTCTACGCGGCCCGCTGGCGCACGGTGCGCCGCTCGATGCGCTTCTCGTAGTTCGTCCCCTGGAAGAGGGCGTCCACGTACACGCCCGGGGTGTGGATGAAGTCGGGCTCGAGCTCGCCTACTTCCAGCAACTGCTCCACCTCGGCAATCACGGTGTCGGCGGCGGTCGCCATCACCGGGTTGAAGTTGCGCGCCGTCTTGCGATAGACGAGGTTCCCCCAACGGTCGCCCTTCCAGGCTTTGATGAAAGCATACTGCGCCCGCAGCGGCTTCTCCAGAACGTACATCTTGCCGTCAATCTCCCGAGCCTCCTTGCCTTCGGCCATCAGCGTGCCGTAGCCGGTGGGGGTGAAGAAGCCGCCCAGGCCGGCGCCGCCGGCCCGCATGCGCTCGGCGAAGGTGCCCTGCGGAATCAGCTCTACCTCGAGCTCCCCGCTCAAGACCTGCTGCTCGAAGAGCTTATTCTCGCCGACGTAGGTGGCAATCATCTTCTTCACCTGCCGGGTCTGCAAGAGCAGCCCGATGCCGAAGTCCTCCACGCCGGCGTTGTTCGAGAGTACCGTCAGGCCCCGGAGGCCCTTGCGCCGCACCGCCGCAATGAGGTTCTCCGGGATGCCGCACAGCCCGAAGCCGCCCATCATGATGCTGGCTCCGTCCTCAAGGTTCCGGATGGCTTCGTCGGCGTTGGCCACCACTTTATTCATCGCTCTCCCTCCCGGCCGGTTTTCAGGGTTGCCCCTGTCATCCGCTTCCGCCCGTCGCTGATGTCCATGGCGCTTGGCCTGCCCTACGCTCTTGACCCCGGCCGGGCTGCCCCTTTGAGCTCCCGCACCAGCTGGGCCGCCGCCGCCAACGCTGTGTCCCCGTGCCCGGCGCGCGCGCAGCCTGCTGCCACGGCGCTGCCCACCCCGACCCCGGCGGCCCCGCCAGTCAC
>JACQTJ010000029.1 GCA_016210855.1 Acidobacteriota bacterium
CCTTGGCCCGCGTCGAAGGCAAACAGGGTGACGGTCCCGGCTTTGTGGTCGAGGAGAGTGCGGCTGACCACGGCGCCGTCCTGGTAGGCCACCAGGTCTTTCAGCCTGGCCGGGGCGGCCAGCGCCTCCTGCCGCTGCCCTGGCTTTTTTTCATCCTCCATGGGCTTTTCCTGACCTCCGGCTTGCAGCCCACCATTCTAGCTCGCCAGCAGCGCCTGCCCCGCCGGGGTGAGGGCGCCGAAGTCGGTGAAGAACACGGGTCATCCGCTGGGGCTGGCTAGGCCGCCTCGCGCTTGGGCTTTTCCGCCAGGGTGTCGGCGAAGCGGGTCTGCCAGGCCTCGAGAATGTCGGCGAAGGTGCGGGCGGTGGCCTCTTGGGCGTCCACCACAGCGATGGCGGCCATGTTGACGATGTCGTTCACTTCGGCGCCCCGCTGCAGGACGTGCACCGGCTTCGACAGCCCCGTCAGGATGGGACCGATGGCCTCGGCGCCCCCGAGGCGGGCCAGAAGCTTGTAGGCGATGTTGCCGGCCTCGAGGTTCGGGAAGACCAGCACGTTGGCGCCACCCTTGAGCAGGCTGAACGGATAAGTCTGCTCGATGATCTCCGGCACCACGGCCGTATCGGCCTGCATCTCCCCATCCACGAGCAGGCCGGGGGCGCGCTGGTGGAGAAGCTCGACGGCCCGGCGCACCTTGGCTGCCAGCGGGTGCGGGGTGCTGCCGAAGTTCGAGAAGCTGAGCAACGCCACGCGCGGCTCGACGTCGAAGCGCCGCGCCAGCTCGGCGGCCGAGAGCGCGATCTCGGCCAGGTCCTCGGCCGTGGGCTCGATGTTCACGGTGGTGTCGGCCAGGAAGTAGAGATCGCCGCGGGCGGTGATCAACAGGTAAAGGCCGGAGACCTTGCGCAGGCCTTCGCGCACCTTGATGACCTGCAAGGCCGGGCGGATGGTGTCGGGGTAGTGCTGGGTGAGGCCGGCGATGAGGGCGTCAGCGTCGCCCAGGTGCACCATCAGGGAGCCGAAGAGGTTCCGGTTCAACACCAGCTCTTCGGCCTCCCGGCGGGTTACCCCCTTGCGGTGGCGGAGGCGGTAGAGCTCCTCGACGTAGAGCGGCCGGCGCTCGAAGCGGCTAGGCTCGATAATCTGCACGCCCTCGAGGTGCAGGTGCAGTTCGGCGGCGCGGGCCCGAATCGTGGCCTCCTCGCCAAGCAGGATGGGCCGGGCGATCTTCTCGTCCACTAGAATCTGGCAGGCGCGGAGGATCTTCGGCTCCTCGCCTTCGGGGAAGACCACCCGCTGCGGCTGCTTCTGCGCCTTGTGGATGACGGCCCGCATCACCTCGTGGGCCTTGCCCAGCCGGCGCTCGAGCTGCTCGCGGTACTGCTCCAGATTCACCGGCTGCTGGGCCACGCCGGTTTCCAGGGCAGCTTGCGCCACCGCCGATGCCTCCCAGATGAGCACCCGGGGATCGAAGGGCTTGGGAATGAGGTAGTCGCGGCCGAATTCCAGCCGCTCGACTCCATAGGCCCGGCAGACCGAGTCAGGGACGTCCTCTTTAGCCAGGGCGGCCAGGGCCCGGGTGGCTGCCAGCTTCATCTCCTCGTTGATGGTCGTGGCCCGCACGTCCAGGGCCCCGCGGAAGATGAAGGGGAAGCCCAGGACGTTGTTCACCTGGTTGGGGAAGTCGGAGCGGCCGGTGGCCATGATGACATCCGGGCGGGTGCCCACGGCCAGGTCGTAGGGGATTTCCGGGTCGGGGTTGGCCATGGCGAATACGATGGGATGATCCGCCATCAGGAGCAGCATCTCCGGCGTGACGCAGTCGGCGACGGAGAGGCCGACGAAGACGTCGGCCCCGCGCATCGCTTCCGCCAGCATCCGGGCCGCGGTTTCACGGGCGAAGCGCTCCTTGTAGGGGTTCATCCCGGCGGTGCGGCCCTGGTAGATGACCCCCTTGGTGTCGCAAAGGGTAATGTTCTCGCGCTTGACCCCTAGGCGGACGTAGTGCTCCGCACAGGCGATGCCGCTGGCCCCGGCCCCGTTGAAAACCACCTTTAGCTCGTCGATCTTCTTCCCCGCTACCTCCAGGGCATTCAGCAGGGCAGCGCCGGAAATGATGGCGGTGCCGTGCTGGTCGTCGTGAAAGACGGGGATCTTCATGGTTCGCTTCAGCTCCTCCTCAATCTCAAAGCACTCCGGTGCCTTGATGTCCTCGAGGTTGATGCCGCCGAAGGTGGGCTCGAGCAGCTGGCAGACGCGAATGACTTCTTTGGGGTCTTCAGTGTCGAGTTCGATGTCGAAGACGTCAATGTCGGCGAAGCGCTTGAACAGCACCCCCTTGCCTTCCATCACCGGCTTGCCCGCCCCGGCGCCGATGTTGCCGAGCCCCAAGACGGCCGTGCCGTTCGACACCACCGCCACCAGGTTGCCCTTGGCGGTGTAGCGGTAGAGGAGGCTCGGGTCGCGCTGGATTTCCAGGCAGGGCACGGCCACCCCGGGCGTGTAAGCCAGGCTCAGGTCGCGCTGGGTGCGGCAGGGCTTAGTGGCCACCACGCCGAGTTTCCCCGCCGGCGGAGAAGAATGGTAGTCGAGAGCGTCTTCTTTGCGGATGGTCATGGTGCCTGCTCCTTCCCCCTTCCGGCCTAGGCGGCCTGGGCCGCGGCCGCCGGGTGATAGACCGGCAGAACCCACTTGCGATAGGCGGGCAGTTGCCCGCGCATGGCGTCCGCGTAGAGCTTGCGCAGGGCGGCTGTCACCGGGCCGATGCGCGCCTCGCCCACCGGGCGATGGTCCACGCGGACGATGGGGGCAATCTCGACCGCGGTGCCAGTGAAGAACAGCTCGTCGCAGACGTAGAGTTCGCTGCGGTCCACCCGCCGTTCCACTACTTCCAGGCGCAGCTCCTGGCGGGCTAACTCCATCGCCGAAGCCCGGGTAATGCCTTCCAAGATGTTTTCCGTCACCGGCGGAGTGATGAGCTTGCCCTCGCGCACCAGAAAGAGATTGCAGGCGGCGCCTTCGGCCACGTGGCCGCTTTCGGTCAGGAAAATGGCTTCGTCGAAGCCGTTGCGACGGGCCTCGTCGCCCGCCAGGGCGCTGTTGACGTAGGCCCCGCAAATCTTGGCCCGGCCGGGGATGGCGTTGTCCTCTACCCGCCGCCAGGAGGCCACCCCGGCATGCAGGCCTCGGCGGCTGTCAAGGTAGTCGCCGAACGGCAGGGCCACGACCGCGAAGGCGTCCTGCTCGTCCGGGTGGACCCCGATGCGCTCGGCCGACTTGTAAGCCAGGGGACGGATGTAGAGGTTTGACTGGAAGCGGTTGCGACGCACCAATTCCACCGTCAGCTCGCACAGCTCCGGAGTCGAGAGCGGCAGGTCGATGTTCAGGATGCCGCAGTTGGCCCTCCAGCGGGCGTAGTGCCCCCGCGGACGCACCAGGAAGAGTTCTTGCTGGTCGGCGTCCCAGTAGCCGCGGATGCCTTCGAAGACGCCGGTGCCGTAGTGCAGGGCGTGGGTGAGAATGCCGACCCGGGCCTCCCGCAGGGGAACGAAGCGGTTCTCGAAATAGACAAGGATGTTCCGGTCCAACTCAGTGCCCATGGCTGCCTCCTGTCCAGACGGCCTCCCGGCCGCACCACAGTGCCCGCCGATCCATCTCGAGCCAGCGCTCCGACTTGACCCGCCCCGCCAGCGCGGTGGTAACCATGTCTTCGCTCAAAACCCCGGTGGCTCCGAGCAGCGCCCCGAGCATCACCATGTTGGCGACCCGAGGCTCACCGATCTCGTCGGCCAGCTCCGTGAAAGGTCGCACCATGAAGCGCACGTCGTCCCGCCGGCAGTCCTCGGGCAGGGTAGCGCCGTTCGAGAACACCCACCCGCCGGGAGCCACCGTGGGCAGGAACTTTCGCAGCGAGGGCTCATTCAAGGCCAGCAGCACGTTGGGCCGCGAGACCAGCGGGGAGTCAATGGGCGTAGTCGCGAGCCGCACGTGGCAGTGCGACGTCCCGGAGCGCATCTCGGGGCCGTAGGAGGGCAGCCAGCTCACCTCCAGCCCCGCAGCCCTGCCAGCTTCGGCCAGTACCTCGCCGAGCAGCAAAACCCCCTGACCCCCGAAGCCCGCCACCGTGATGCGAAAGTCGAGCGGCTCGGTGGGGGCGGGCGGGGCCGGGTCCCGCTCGCCTTCGATTCGAAGCGCCCGGGGGATCTCTTCGAGC